>CAZEBQ010000138.1:0-10162 GCA_964510295.1 uncultured Anaerolineales bacterium
AAGGAGAACCGACATGTACGGCAAGCCGAAGCATCCGCTGACGTTCTGGACCCTGGCAGTCGTCGGATCAACCTTTTTGCTCCCGAGCAACGCCCTCGGCGCCGACCCGTGGGTCGTGCTCGAAGGCAAGGAGGGCCCCGGGGCAGGCAAGCACATCGTCTTCATCGCCGGCGACGACGAGTACCGGTCGGAGGAGATCATTCCCGCCCTGGCGAAGATCGCCGCCGCCCATCACGGGTTCAAGTGCACCGTCCTCTTTGCCGTCAACAAGGAGACCGGCGAGATCGACCCCGCGACGCTCGACAACATCCCCGGCCTGGAGGCCCTCGATAAGGCCGACATGATGGTCCTGTCCCTGCGGTTCCGCGAACTGCCCGACGACCAGATGAAACACATCATCGACTTCACGAACTCCGGCAAACCGATCATGGGCCTCCGCACCACGACACACGCCTTCAACTACAGGAAGAAGGGAAGCCCCTACGCCAAGTACAGTTTCCGCAGCAACGACCCCAAGGGCGGATGGGGACGATGGGTCCTCGGCGAAACCTGGGCCGGACACTACGGACACCACGGCAAGGAGGGCACACGCGGACGGGTCGCCAAGGGGCAGGAGAACAACCCCATCGTGCGCGGCTGCGAGGACATCTGGGGACCCTCCGACGTCTACGGCATCACCACCCTCGAAGGCGAGTGCACGCCGCTCGTCATGGGCCACGTGCTCGTCGGCATGGACCCCAAGGACGAACCCAACACGAAGAAAAAGCCGGTGCCCGTCGCCTGGACCAAGGCGTTCAAGGGCGAAGCGGGCAAGACCTCGCGGGTCTTCGCCACCACGATGGGCCACGCCCACGACTTCAAGAGCGAAGGGTTCCGCCGCCTTCTCATCAACGGCATCTATTGGGGCCTCGGGATGGAGGGCAAGATCCCCGAACGGGCCAAGGTCGATCTCGTCGGCCCCTACAACCCCAACAAGATCGGCATGCGCGCACACAAGAAAGGACTGAAGCCCTCGGACCACAAACTCTGAGCCAAGTAGGCCGCGGCGCGCCGCGGCCTACACGCGATGCCCCAAACCTGAGAAAGGATGTTGACCATGACGAACCAATGCACCCGTACCCTATCCTTGTCGGCCGCGCTTGTTCTCGTCTGCGTGCTCCTCTTCGCCACGGCCGCATCGGCCGCCGAGAAGAAAGACACCACACTCGGCTACGACGACACGCCCTTCCTGCCCGACGGCAAATGGCGCGTCCACGACGTCAAACGGCCCCGGCCGCGCGCTATCACACCCGGCACCGCCGCCGCGCCGCCGTCCGACGCCGTCGTCCTCTTCGACGGCAAGGACCTCTCGAAATGGCAGGTCCGCGGTCGCGGCAAGGACAAGGGCAAGATCCTCCCGGCCGCATGGAAGGTCACCGGCGGGTACATGGAGGCCGTTCCCAAGTCGGGCAGCATCTTCACCAAAGAGACGTTCGGCGACTGCCAGATCCACCTCGAATGGGCCGCACCCACCCCGCCCAAAGGCGCCGGCCAGGGTCGCGGCAACAGCGGCGTCCTTATCATGAACCGCTACGAGATCCAGGTCCTCGATTCCTACAAGAGCGCCACGTACGCCGACGGCCAGGCGGCCTCCATCTACGGTCAGTGGCCGCCCCTGGTGAACGCCTGCCGCCCGCCGGGCCAGTGGCAGACCTTCGACATCATCTTCGAGGCCCCGCGTTTCGAGGATGGCAAGGTCGCCAAGCCCGCCTTCGTGACGGTCATTCACAACGGGGTGCTCATGCATCACCGCAAGGAACTGCTCGGTCCGGCCCGCCACAGACAGGTCGCGAAGTACGCGCCCCACGAGGCCGAAGGACCGCTCCAACTTCAGGAACACGGCAACCCCATCCGCTACCGCAACATCTGGGTCCGCCGCCTCACCGGCTACGACGAACCGGCGGGCGGGGGAAAGTGAACACCGCCGGGTGCCATGCTTTCGCTCGCGAAAGCATGCGCGGGCCGGGCGCGTAAGGGCACGCTTTCGCAAGCCGGGTGCCATGCTTTCGCTCGCGAAAGCATGGGCCGCTACAGAGAGTCGAACCGGCGGGCGGGGGAAAGTGAATGCCGCGAGAGAGATGAGTCCGCGCCGGGCGTGACGTTTCGCGCGGCTTGGCAGGGAGACGTCGCATGCTCCGACCGCCCGCGCGCATCCTCATGCTTGCCCTGCCGCTTGTCGTCGCGGCGTCTGTCTCGCGCCCTGCCACCGCCGCCGAGGCGTCGCCCGAGTGGCCGCAGTTCCACGGGCCGCGGCGCGACAACCGCTCCACCGAGACCGGCCTCCTGAAACGGTGGCCCGACGGTGGGCCCAAACGCCTCTGGACAGCCTCCGGCATCGGCTACGGCTTCTCGACGGTCGCCGTCGCGGACGCTCTTCTCTACACGACGGGCAACATCGGCAAAGACACGGTCATCACCGCCCTCGACCTCGCCGGCAAGACCCTGTGGCAGGCCAGGAACGGCCCGGCGTGGCAGCGCGAGGTTCCGGGCACGCGCTCCACACCCACCATCGACTCGGGCCGCCTCTACCACGAGAACGCCGACGGCGACGTCGCCTGCCTCGACGCGAAGACCGGCCGCAACATCTGGTCGGTGAACATCCTCCGGACGTTCAACGGCCGCAACATCCGATGGGGCCTGGCCGAATCGCTCCTCGTCGACGGCGACCGCGTCGTCTGCGTGCCCGGCGGCGAGGCCGTCTCCATGGCCGCACTCAACAAGACGACCGGCAAGACCGTCTGGACCTGCCGCGGCGCCGGCGACAAGCCCGGCTACGCCTCACCCGTCCTCATCGACTACAAGGGCCTGCGGCAGATCGTGACGATGATGTCGGCCTCGATCGTCGGCGTCCACGCCGATACGGGCAAACTGCTGTGGCGGCACGACCACAAGGCCTACGCCGACGAGACCGTCTCGACCCCCGTCTTCCACGAGGGCCTGATCGCCGTCGCCACCCTCGGGCCCGGCGCGGCCCGGTGCCTCCGGTTGATCGTCCGCGGCCAGACGGCCTCCGTCCAAGAGGTCTGGCACACGGGCGTCCTCGACAACCATCACGGCGGCATCCTGGCACTCGACGGGTACATCTATGGCACGAAGGTCCGCAGCACGTGGGTGTGCCTCGACTTTGCGACCGGCAACGTCATGTACAAGGCCGAGGGCGTTGGCAAGGGATCGCTCACCTATGCCGACGGCATGTTCTACACCTACAGCGAACGCGGCCTCATGGGCCTCGTCAAGGCCACGCCCAAGAGCCACGATCTTCTCAGCCAGTTCCAGATCCCGAAGGGCGGCAAAGGACCCGCCTGGGCCCACCCCGTGGTCTGCGGCGGCCGCCTGTACCTTCGGCACGGCGACTTCCTCTACTGCTACGACATCCGCGGCAAATCATAGGGCGGCGGCCGCAGCAACAAAGGGTCGTGGTCTGTCCGCCCCGGCGGGACTCGGACAGTTCTCTGCGCCCGAGATTTCCCTTTCTTTCGATTTGACATTTCAGGGAACCGTGCTATACTTGGCAAGTCTGGGGGAGGGTTTATCATGTCTGAACCAAGCGGCTCTCGGTGTATTTGCGGGCGTGCACTCAGCGCGATGGTTTTGCCCATATGGGCGCTCGGCGCGCTGTTGGTGCTCGGCGGCGCAGCGCACGCGGACTCGGACTACTGGTGGCAGTTGCCCGAACTGACCACGGACGGGGGCGAGGGCCGGTTCCGCGGCAGCCCCAGGTGGATCGCCGACGACTTCGAGTGGACGGACGGCGTCCCGATCGAGGAGATTCGAATCTGGGCACTGGGATGGCTCGATGGCGACCCGGCACCGACTTTCCGTGTCGGCATCTTTTCCGACAACCCGAGCGGCCCAATCGGCCCCACGCCGGGCGACGAACTCTGGAGCGCCGTATGGGCCCCGGGCGAATACACGCAGACGCATATCGCGCCGTGCCCGTCGCGAAACTACTTGCCTCCGCATCCCCCGGGAACCATGGTAGGAGCGAAGCGGGACGCGCAGATCTACGACTACCGATTGCCTTTGGCCGCGCCGTTTCTGCCGCACGACCCGGGCGCCGGAACCCAAAGATACTGGCTTGGATTGCTCGCGGAGGAAGCCTATTTACCACGCTGGCGCACGGCCGAGGCGCAGACGGCCGAGCCGGCCAGGTTGGGCTGCCGCTTCGACCAGCCCGACTACCCCGCGGAGGGTATCGAACTTGAGGTATACCACTCGCCCGGACAGTCTTACAGAATCCCAATGGGCGACCATCCCTGGGTCAAGCGTACGCAGATCGGCCCCGAGGAATGGCTGTTCGAGTGCGACGAATACCCTTCGCAGGATTTAGACTACGACGACGTGCGACTGACGCTCTTCGGCCCGCTCGACCACATTACCGGCCTTCGTGTGGAACAGCCTGGGTCCTACAGCCTTCGCTCGGAACTGCTGTGTTTGGGGGCACCGATGTTGTACGACGTCAACGACCACGTGGGAGAGGTCCTGACGTTCGGGCCGGGTTGGTGCGCCTGGACCCCTTTCTATGACGAACCCGTGGACTTCGCCTTCGCGGTCATCCCCGAACCCGCAACCTTGGCACTGCTGGCAGCGGGCCTGCTTGTAGCCGCAGCGCGGCAGCGCCGAGTCCGTCGGTTCAGCCGCCGCCCATAACCGCTGTCCTGACAGAGCGTCGCCTCTCACTTCCAGCCAGATGCCACCTTGCCTGAACGCACCCCGGTGGTACAGTATCCCAAACGGCTCACGACCGTCATGGGCCCAGACTCAGCAAGCCGGGTGCCATGCTTTCGCTCGCGAAAGCATGCGCAACAGGGCGCGTAAGGGCACGCTGTCGCGAGCGAAAGCGTGGCCCCCTCCATTCTGCGCGAGAAGGAGACGGGGGGCGGCGGTGGTATGGCGGCTGCAAGACCGATTCGTGAAGCGTTGGGGGCTAACGACATGTTCCGCGCCAACTTCGCCGTCTGCAACGAGATGTTCGGTGACTGGCCCTTCGACCGGGCCTTTGCCCTGGCGGCCGAGTGCGGCTACCAGGGGGTCGAGATCGCACCGTTCACGGTCGCGGGTGACGTGACCGACATTCCGGCGGCGCGGCGAACCGAGATCCGCCGCCAGGCCGAGAAGGCCGGCCTCAAGGTCGCCGGACTCCACTGGCTGCTCGCCAAGACCAAGGGGTTTCACCTGACCCATCCCGACGCCGCCGTCCGGCGCAAGACGGCCGCGTACCTGGGCGCCCTGGCCCGGTTTTGCGGCGACCTGGGCGGGCGGCTGCTTATCTTCGGATCGCCCGAGCAGCGGAACCTTCTGGGGGGCGTCGACCGCCGGCAAGGCACCGAGCATGCCGTGGAGGTCATCGGTGCGGCCCTGCCGGCCCTCGAGAAGGCCGACGTGACGCTGGCCATGGAACCGCTGTCGCCGAAGATCACGAACTTCCTCACGACGGCGGCCGAGGCGGTCGAACTGATTCAGCGTGTCGATTCGCCCCGGTGCCGGCTCATTCTCGACTGTAACGCCATGGCCACCGAGTCGAGCCCGCACGCCGACCTGATCCGCCGCCATCGCTCCGGCCTCGTCCACTTCCACGCGAACGACCCCGACAGCCTCGGGCCGGGGTTTGGGGACCTCGATTTCGTGCCCATTCTCGCGGCCCTTCGCGACATCGCCTACCGCGGCTGGATCTCGGTCGAAGTCTTCGACTACACCCCCGGCCCCGAACGCCTCGCCCGCGAGAGCATCCGGTACATGAAGGCGTGCCTGGCCAAGCCGACGTAGCCCCCGGCCGCGCGGCAGGGTGCAACTCAACGCGCAGACGTCGCGCGGCACAACACTTGGGATTCGACGGCGCCATCCCCTGCGCTGAGGCGGAAACCCGAGGGGCAAGCCTCAAGGCTTCGCAGACGGGCGGGTGGCCGACAGGGCCGCCTTGGCGTCTTCGGCGGGAAGGGCGCGGCTGTAGAATCGCAGGCCCGCAATCCAGCCCGTGACCTGGTACTGCGGCCCCGGGCCGCCGCTGTACTGGCCGATGTGGAGCGGGCCTTTCCAGGGCGTTTGAATCGCATGGCCGCCCTTCTCGGCCACCGGGCGGCCGTCCTGAAAGAGCCGGGCCGTCCGGCCGTCGAAGGTCGCCACCAGATGGGTCCAGCGTCCGGGCGCGGGTTTGCCGCCGTCGCAGTCGATGCCGCCGACGTGCCACCGCCACCCGCCCCCGATCCTCTGGAGGAACCAGCCGGCCTGCTTCCAGTGGCCGCAACTTACGACCACCGGCATCTGGCTTTCCTCGGTGAACTGGACCCAGCACTCGACCGACAGTTGGCGCGTGAGGTCAAAGTCGGGCCGATGCGCAAACGTCACGTGCCCCCCCTGGCGAAGGTCCAGCGCCCCGTCGGCAACGCGAGCCTTGCCGTGCACCTTGCCGCGCGCGGCCCCGCCGCCGTAGAGCGCCGCGTCAAGGTCCTTCGCGAAGGCGGCCGTGAAGATCGGCTCCCTGATGACAGGCAGCGCGGCTGCCACGACGGCGTCGGGTGCGGCACTTTCGGCCCCGCGGCGGCTGACCGCCCGCACGGTGTAGGCGTATCGGACGCCATCCCCCGCGCGGCCATCGCTGTAGGCGAGTTCGGGCGTGGGCTCGGCGCTGAGCCGCTGGAAGTCGTCGGCGCCCTCCCGGGCACGGTAGACGTGGTACCGGAGCCCGGCCTCGTCGGCGCCCTCCCACCGCAGATCCACCCGTCCCGACGCGGGGGTCGCCGCCAGGCCGGACGGGCTCGGCGGGGGCTGCGGCGCCGGCACCGATATGGCCGCGCGGACCGGCGCGCTGCGGTCGGTGTCCGAAAGCAGGACCAGCGCATAGTGCTGCGTGCCCTGGGGCGCGGCCGCATCGGCGTGTTGGAAGCGCGTGGTCTTCGTGACGAGCGTCTCCTGGCTGGGGACGAAATCGGGCCGCGTGCTGCGGTGGACCTCGGCCGCCAGGCCAATCGTCCGGGCCGACCGTTCCCACGCCAGGTGGACCACGCTCTCGGCGTCGACGGCGGCGAGAAGCGGCGGCAGCGGTTCGGGAAGCGGCGTCGGGACGAACTGCCGGAAACTGCCCGGAACGACCTCCGCCCCCGGCATGTCGACGCGCGGCGCCGCCAGGGCCTTGCGGCGACCGTCGCGGATGATCGCCAGCATCGCCTGGTAGTGCGCGTCGGCCGTGGAGGCAAACGTCACGACGGCCTCGCCGGAAGCGTCGCGCGGCGGGGGGCCCGGCAGGTTGAAGTTCTCCAGCGGCAAGACGCTGTGGGCGTACCTGCCCCCGGCCAGGATGCAGATGCGCTGCCCGGTCGGGTCGACCTTCCGGTCGCGGCACAGGCCCTGTCCCCATCCGTCCTTGCCCTTGGGCAGGGGTGCGCGGAGGATGCGGCTGAGTTCGGGCCGTTCGAGGTTGAACCAGTCGCTCTCGAACCGCGGGGCCCGCTTGCCGTCGCCGTGACACCGCGTGCAGCCGGCCTTGCGCATCTGGGCCGTCAGGGCGCCTTGGATGCCGGGCCACGGCTTCAGGCTGCACCCGTGTCGCGTGTAGTCCCACGTTCCGTAGTAGAGGCCGTTGGTGTCGATCCAAGCCAGGAGCAGGTCGCGCTCGCGGCGAGAGAGGTCGCCGAAGCGCCCCTTGTGTCCCTTGTGCCCGTTGACGAGGATCCGGGCCAGCGGCGCCACGGCGGAGCCGTGAGAGCGCGGCGGGAAGATCCTGGCCGACCACAACGACGTGCCGTTCATGCAGTCGATGCCCGCGATGAGGTGGGCGGTCAGTTGCGTGTCGCGGCGGCTGACGAGGTTCTCGTAACTGATGCTGAAGTACTGGGTCCACCCGCCCGTCAGGTCGAGCCCTCCGGCGAATCCCTTCTCTCCCCCGTGGCAGCCGGCGCAGTGCTTGCTGAGGATGGGCTGAATCATCGACGGATAATCGATGAACCCGCTGCCCCACGATTCGGGCTTCAGCCGGTCGGGCTCGCGCCTCACCGCCCGCATGTTGGTCACGCTTGCGGGGGCCGAGAACTTGTACTCGTGGCAGCCGATGCACGACCGCGTGACGCCGGGCACGGCCTGCACGAAGGTCCGCATGCTCTGGATGAGTCGCCCCTGGCGGTCGAGGGCCTGCCAGTACAGCGTCCGGCCCGCGGGCACCTCGAAATACGCCGACCCGTCGTCTTCGACCGGCACGACGCCGAGAACGTTCTTGGCGCTCCACGCCAGGGCGCCGCTCATCAGGAAGGTCTGGTTCATCGCCCCGCCGGGGCTCGCGCTCGTGCGGGACGTCTCTTGGATGACGCGCAGCGACGCCACCTCGCCCCGCGCGACGCCGCCCAGACCCTGATACACGTCCTGGAGGTAGAAGCGACCGACGTGCTTCCCCCGCCCGTCGGCGTCGGCGATGACCGGCGGCCGTTTGCGCGGCTTGACGGGCATCGGCGAGTGGCAATCGATCTTCGGGTCGGCATAGACGACGGCCCTCTGCCCGTTTCGGTGGATCATCACGATGGCGTTGAGTTTGTGTCCCTTGGCCTTTCCGCTGTAGACGACAACGTCTTTGGAGAGCGGCCATGGCTCGCAGGAGTCGCCGGTGTCGACGGTGGGCCGGGTGTGGTCTTCGAGGTTGAAGAGCGCCTCGCCGCCGTTCTTCGCCCGCCAGAAATCGACAAACCCCACCTTGCCGCGCGGCGGCGAATTGTGCCGCGTGAACGACGACACCACCAGCGCCGGCTCGCCCGGCACCGGCCGGGCATCGAGCAGGGCTTCCGGCCGGACCATGTTGTTCGCAAACAGGGCCGTCTCGTTCGTGCCGTCGGGGAACACCGTCCACAGCGACTGCTGCGTCAGGGCCGTCTTATCAATATATTCCCAGCGTCCGAAGAGAACACGCCCGTCGGGCAAAACGGCCGGGTCGAACTCGTTGACGTTGTTGACGGAGATGGGATGAATATCGGACCCGTCGGCGTTCATCACGTGCAGGATCGCGACGCCCGTGTTGTTGCAGGGCACCAGGCCGCTCGGCCGCGACGAGAGAAAGACGATGCGACCGTCCGGCAGGTACGCCGGCGCCACGTCGTGAATGCCGGCGTTCCGTCCCTTGTACGCCGCGCAGTACGGGACGGGGTCGGTCAGGCGCCGAAGTCCCTTGCCGTCGACGCCGATCTCGTAGATGCTGGTCGATGCGTCCTTGGTGGGCTTGTAGCAGAAGAGGAGACGTTTGGCGTCCCAGGAGAGTTCCGGGTCGCTGTAGATACCGGCGCCGAGGGTGCCGGTGGTGGTGGAATCGATGACGGGCCGAATCGTGTGCTCGTCCGGCGCCTCGGCCGGGTTCTCCAGGACGTAGATCCCGCCGCCCGGCCGCCACTTGTAATACGTGTCGTAAATGTGAATGCCGAGGTAGTTGAGCCGTTTGACGAACAGCAGCGGCGCATCGAGCCTCTCGCGAAGCGCCGTCTCCTCGTCCGACCGGCGCGCCGCGGCGGGCGCCGCCAGGCAGAATCCTGCCCACCCGAAGGCACACACCAGACCGAAACACGCGACCGCCAACCCCGTCCGCCGCCATCGTCTCACCGAATCACTCCCCGGCGTGCCCCTGTCGTGCTTTCCAATCCACAACCCGCGAGGCCGGACTCACGCCCCCAGAGTATACCCCCAAAGACCGCAGAATGCCAAGCCCGCAGGGTGGGTGCTCTGCACCCGTACGTGTTTAGCGTGTCATTCCGAGCGAGCGCAGCGAGTCGAGGAATCTCGCCGTTATCCGTGTCGAGAGGCCGAGATTTCCTGCGGGCACTCGGGGTACAGCGCTCCGCTCGCCCTCGCCTTTGGCGAGGGCTCGGTCGAAATGACATCGCTTCGAGACCACGCTAAACACGTACCTGCACCCACGCGGATTCCTCGTGATTCAGGAAAACCGGCGGGGCCGACGGCGGTTCAATCCGTGGGCTGGACACTTTGGAACACTGCTGGAAACGTAACGCCGTCCGAGCCAAGGCGCCGCGTTTAGCCCTCGGCGTCCGCGCCGACGCGAAGGGGCGCCGGCGCTGCAACGGCAACGACCGTCGCCGTACCGGCGAGTACGTGTTTAGCGTCCCACGCGCCACCAAGAGGGTGGCACGGCAGCGGC
>CAZEBQ010000139.1:0-5351 GCA_964510295.1 uncultured Anaerolineales bacterium
CCTCAGAATGACAACGCTAAACACGTACGGGTGCTTTGCACCCACCCTACGACTCGGGCTGGGGCGCTGCGGTCTGGCGGCAAACCATTCGACCGCGTATACTACGTGTGCTGCAACCGCGAACCAGGCAGAGGAAGCGAGACGCCCATGACCGCCGAACACGTACCGGTCCGAATCTACCGCGACGACAAGGCCGCCTCGCGGGCGGTGGCGCGCGAGATCGCTGAACTCATCACCCGGCACAATGCCGAGGACAAGCCGACGGTGCTGGGCCTTGCGACCGGGCACACGCCGCTCGCCGTGTACAAGGAACTGGCCCGCCTGAATGACCAGGAGGGTCTCGACTTCTCCGGCGTCGTCACGTTCAACCTCGATGAGTACTGGCCCATCGATCCGGAGGCGCTCCAGTCGTATCACGCCTGGATGCACGAGAACTTCTTCCGGTTCGTCAACGTCCAGCCCGAGAACGTCCACATACCGTCCGGCACGGTCGCCGAGAAGGATCTGGAGACCCACGGCGCCGAATACGAGGGGGCCATTCGCGAGGCCGGCGGCATCGACCTCCAGATCCTCGGCATCGGACGCATCGGACACATCGCCTTCAACGAACCGGGCTCCGCGCGCGCCGGCCGCACACGCCGCGTCCGTCTCGACCGGGTCACCCGCAAAGACGCGGCGTCGGACTTCTTCGGCGAAGAGAACGTTCCGGAACTGGCCCTGACGATGGGCATCGCAACGATTATGGAGGCCCGGCGTGTCCGGCTCCTGGCGTTCGGCGAACACAAGGCCCCCATCATCCGCCGCGCCGTCGAGGGAACCGTCTCGACCTCCGTCGCCGCATCGTTCCTCCAGGAACACGACGACGCCGCCTTCTATCTCGACGAAGCCGCCGCCGCCGGCCTGACCCGCATGGCCACGCCGTGGCTCCTCGGGCCGTGCGAGTGGGACGACGTCCTCGAACGCCGGGCCGTCATCTGGCTCGCACGACGGCTCGAAAAGCCGATCCTCAAACTCACCGACACCGACTACGACGAGAACGGCCTCGGCGACCTCGCACGCGGGCGAGGCGGGGCGTACCACGTCAACCTCACGGTCTTCCGGCACCTGATGAGCACGATCACCGGCTGGCCGGGAGGCAGGGAACCGGGCAAACACGTCCTCGTCCTCAGCCCGCACCCCGACGACGACGTCATCTCGATGGGCGGCACCCTCACGCGGTTTGCCGAGCAGGGGCACGAGGTCCACGTCGCCTACATGACCAGCGGGTACCTGAGCGTCTTCGACCACGACGTGGAGCGGTACGCCGATTTCGTGACCGGCTTCAACCGCATCTTCGGTCTGACGCCCGAACAGACGGCCACCACCGAGGAGCACATCGACCGGTTCCTGCGGCACAAGAACCCCGGCGACGTCGACACCGAAGAGGTCCGCTCCATCAAGACTCTCATCCGACGCGGCGAGGCCCTCGATGCCGCACGATTCTGCGGCGTGCCCGAAGACCGGACCCACTTTCTGGAACTGCCGTTCTACGACACCGGCACCGTCCAGAAACACGACATCGGCCCGCAGGACACCGAGGCCATCCTGCGGGTGCTCGACGCGGTCCGCCCCGAACTCCTCCTCGCCGCAGGCGACCTCTCGGACCCGCACGGCACGCACCGGCTGTGCCTGGAGGCGGCGCTGGCGGCGGTCGAAGCGTACGAGGCGGCGGGGCACGCGGCTCCGGAGGTCTGGCTCTACCGCGGCGCGTGGCAGGAGTGGCCGCCCGAAGAGATCCAGCGGGCCGTCCCCCTCTCTCCGGACGAGTTGCGGCACAAGCGGTTCGCCATCTTCCGGCACCAGAGCCAGAAAGACCGTGCGATGTTCCCCGGCCCGTACGACGCGCGGGAGTTCTGGCAACGGGCCGAAGAGCGGAACATGGCCACCGCCCGCCTCTACGACGCCCTCGGCCTGCCCGAGTACCACGCCATCGAGGCGTTCGCAAGGTGGCCCCTGGAGCGCTCGGCCCACGCGGCGGCCCAACTCCAGCGCGAATGATCGCCGAGCCGCAACCGGCAACGGCGACCGCTCGCTCACGCTTGCGGCTAGGATTGGGGTGATCGCCCGAGACCAGAATCCGAGCCGCAACCGGCAACGGCGACCGCTCGCTCACGCTTGCGGCTAGGATTGCGTTATCGCCCGCGACCAGAATCCCAGCAGCAAGCGCAATCCTAGCCGCGACCGTGAGGGAGCGGCGTGACCTCTGAACGCGGCACTACGGCGAGCCTATTTGTCTTTCGGCCGCAGCAGCCGCGCTTCGCCCGAGAGCATCTTCAGCCGCACGCTGCGGAAAACAACGGTCGATTCATACGCGCCGAGACCCAAAGACCCACGCTGGGGCAAAATCCAGTCCTTGGCCAGGGAGAGCGCCGATTCCGGGCCTCGCCAGGCAATATACGGCTTTCCGTTCAGGCTTACAGCCACCTGATGGCCATCACGTCCCGCTAGCACCCTGATCGTCACGACGTATTCCCGGCCACTGTCAAGGTCGCCAGGCTTGACAGTCGTTTCGTTAGCGTATGCGCGTTTGTCGTTGATACGACCGAGTCCGCCCCAGTACCATCCCTCCCCATGCCAACCACCCATCTGCACAGCGGCCCGGGCAGAGCCCACAGGCAAGACGATGGCGACAACATTACGCCCCGACGTACGCTCGAACTTGACCTCCAGTTCGTAGTTCCCTTCCGGAGCAATCGGCAGCATGATGCGCCCCGAACGGATCGGAGTCACAATAGCAAGCGCCTTGGCCCGAAACTTCCAGTTGCCCTTGACCTTATCCTTCGCCGGGTCGACCAGCGAGAGCAGGTCCACCCACTTGCCGGGCTTGATGACGCCGTCTTTCGGGACGGCCGCCGTGCCGGATGCCGCGGCACCGCCCAGTTTCACGAGTTCAGCCTCGACCTTCTTCAGGGCCACCGTGGCGGCCGTCCGGTTCAGGTCGTCGGCCGGGTGAAGGTTCAGAAACCGCTCGTAGTACGCCTTGGCCCGCGCGAACATGGCCGCCTTGGCACCTTTCTCGGCCGCTTCGCCAAGGCCGCGGTACCAGTCGGCGAGTTCCATGCACGCGAGTTCCGGCGCCGCCTCCGCATCTTTGGCGGCCGCCGGGACGTACTTACGAAGCGAGGCGTCTTTGACACCTTCGAGATGCCTGGCGGCGGCGGCCGGGGCGTCGAGGTCCACGAGGCACAGCCGCACGAGTTTCTCACGTGCGGCAACGTTCTCCGGATTCCTCTCGATGAGGGCCTTCATGTTCTCGATCTCGCGTGCGGTCTTCGCGAGCCCGGCCAGCCCCTTGAGGCGCGCGTCGATCTGGTCGCACCGCTCGCTCCTGATGGTCCGCGCAATGGCCTGTGCCCGGCGGCAGGCGACCGCCGCGCCGGACGGGTCGCCGGCATCGAGTTTCACGTGCACGAGGCCCAAGAGCGCGTTGATAAGCGATTCGCCCGCCTCGGTCTTGGCCGCGCCCCGCGCCCGGTTGTACTGCCCCTCGCAAATCTCGACCACCCGTTCGGTGCACGCGCCGGCCTTCGCGGGAATCTGCAACACCAGGAACTCCATCGCCTCGACGGCCGTCGCGGCCCCGTCCGCGTGCGAGCCCGCCAGGCCGGCCGCCTTCTCGCAGAGGACCGCCACGAGCGCCGGCTTGTTGGCGGCGTCCTGTCGTGCCGTGTCGAGGAGCCGCTTCGCCAGGTCGATGTCGTCCTTGGCGTCGCGCGTCTTGGCGACGCGCGCCACGTCGGCGCCGTAGAGCGAATCGAAGACCCGGGCGGCTTCGGCGGCCTCGGCGGTTTGCTCCGCGCCGGCGGCCGGCGCGACAGCCGGCAAGGCCATGACGAATGCGAACAGAACACACGGGAGAAGTGTCGTCCGAACCATTGTGCCCCCTCTTCAAACCGAGAGATGCGCCGATTGCGACCGGGCGATTATGCGCGCTCGCTGCGTAGGTGTCAAAGCGCTTCCCCGCCAGGAAGAACCCTTGCCGGGGCCGGTACTTCGCCTATAGTCAGGCGGTAGCGCCTACTCCAGTACAACGCTACTTCGCCTTTGTGTCCGCCTGGTGGCCTTCCCAGGCCACCAGGAACAGGCATCAACTGCGTTCGCGGCGGCCTGGGAAGGCCGCCGCGCGGAACGTAGCGTAGTCGTACTGCCCACGAGGCTTGGAGGGCGACACGTCATGTCTACCGTATGCCGAATCATCCACCGTCTCATCCCGGCCGTCTGCCTGGCGGCGATCGCTGCAAGCGCATCGGTGACCGCGCGCGGAGCGGAGAACGCCGGGAAGAAAGGCAAGACCGGCGGCCGCATCGTCGGCGTCTCCTCCATCTGCCATCCGAGGCCTGCCGGCGAGAAGGAGATGGAGCGGCGCATCGACGACGCCGCCCTCGACAAGCCCGACATCATCCTCCTGACCGAAGGCTTCATGCAGAACACGCCGCGCTCCGCCTCCGTGAAGGAGAAGAACGCCAAGGCCGAACCGCTCTCGGGCGACGGGCCGATCCTCCGCCTCCTCGCCCGAAAGGCACGCCGGCACCGCACCTACATCATCGGCAGCACCTGGCGCAAGGACCCGAAAGGGCGCGGACGCTACAACAGCGCCATCCTCATCGACCGGGCCGGCAAAGTCGTATGGCACTATGACAAAGTGTACCCGACGATCGGCGAGATGGAGGGCGGCGTGCTGCCCGGCCGCGAAGCCAAGGTCTTCGACACCGATTTCGGACGCATCGGCGCCATCATCTGCTTCGACCTGAACTTCTCGGAACTCCTGGATGCGTGTAAGAAGAAGGGCGTGGAACTCTTGTGTTTCCTGTCGGCCTTCCGCGGCGGGTTCCGCGTGCCGGCCGCCGCCTTCCGGAACCAGTGCTTCATCGCGAGCAGCGTGCCGGGCGAGAACGGCGTCATCGTCGATCCCCTCGGCCGCACCCTGGCCGAATCGAGCCAGTACGGCCGCACCATCTTCGCTCAGGTCAACCTCGACTGCCAGGTCGTCCACATCGACTACAACAATCGCCGCATCCCCGACCTCAAGAAGACGTACGGCCCGCTCGTGAAGGTCGAAACCTTCAGCCCCGAGGCGGTGTACCTGCTCACGTCGCTGCACCCTGAGAAATCGGTCCACGACATGATCCGCGAATTCGAGATCGAGACGCTCGACGCCTACCTCGACCGCGCCCGCGCCGCCCAGAAGAAACATCTGCCGGCGGACTGAGAGGACAACGCAACGTTCATCGCCGTGGGTGGCACGGCCGGCTTGCCCAGCCGTGAAGGTCTCGCGCGGTGGCCTTGAGAAGTTGTGCGTGGTGGGTGTCCCC
>CAZEBQ010000139.1:5451-10104 GCA_964510295.1 uncultured Anaerolineales bacterium
CCCCACCCGCCACGCAACCGGGCTCCTCCTCACGCGGCAGCCCCCGCTCCCTTAGGGTCGCGGCTCGGAACGGGCTGTTGCCGTTGGCCGTTCAATCGGCAGGCCCAATTCCGCATTCCGCGATGGGTGCCGTTTTCCTTGACCCTCCTCCGCATGCACCTATAATCGCCCGTTCAGCCTGGCGGCAGGCACCAGGCTTGCGATGTCATTCCGAGCGACCGCGGCAGAGCCGCGGGAGTCGAGGAATCTCGCCGTTGTCGTTCTCGGCAAGGCCGACTGCGAGATTTCTCCACTCGCCCCCGCTCGCGCGGGGGCTCGGTCGAAATGACACGTGTTGGCTGTAGACTTGCGCGGCGGCCAAGGAACCCGGCATGAACGTCAGTTACAACTGGCTCAAGGAGTACGTCGAGACCGACCTGGGCTACGTCGAGGCGGCGAAGGTCCTGACGCAGGTCGGCCTGAACGTCGATTCCATCGACGACCTCGCCGGCGGCGACGGGATGCTCGACGTCGAGGTCACGCAGAACCGGCCCGACTGTCTCGGCCACGTCGGCGTGGCCCGCGAACTGGCCGCCGCCCTCGGCACCAAGGTCCGGCTGCCCGAGGTCGCCTATCCCGAATCCGACGAGGCGTGTGCCGACGCCGTCGGTGTCGAGATCGCCGACCTCGACCTGTGCCCGCTGTACACGGCCCGCGTCATTCGCGGCGTCACGGTCGGTCCGAGCCCCGACTGGCTCGTCCGGCGGCTGGAGGCGGTCGGCGTGCGGCCGGTCAACAACATCGTCGATGTGACGAACTATGTGCTCATGGAGACCGGCCAGCCTCTGCACGCCTTCGATTTCGCCGGTATCCAGGGGGCGCGGATCATCGTCCGCCGCGCAGGTAGCGGCGAGCATTTCGTCGCCATCGATCACACCGAGCACGACCTGACGCCCCAGCGCCTGGTCATCGCCGACGCGGCGCACCCCGTGGCCCTTGCGGGCGTCATGGGCGGGGCCGAGACCGAGATCTCCGACTCGACGACCGACGTCCTCCTCGAGGCGGCCGTCTTCGACCCCTTGAGCATCCGCAACACGTCGCGGGCGCTGGTGATGATGAGCGAATCGAGTTTCCGTTTCGAGCGGCGCGTGGACCCGTGCGGCACCGATTGGGCCGGCCGCCGGGCATGCGGGCTCATCGCCGAGGTCGCCGACGGCGTGGTGGCCCGGGGCGCCGTGACGGTCGGCAAGGCACGGCCCGAACCGGCGGAAGTCACCCTGCGCGTGCCGCGCATCGAAACGCTCCTCGGGGTGGCGATACCCGGCAAGGTGGCGGCCGATATTCTCGCGTGCCTCGAGTGCGAGGTCCTCGAAGCCACCGCCGACCGTATCCGCGTCCGTGTGCCCTCGTGGCGGCCGGACCTGGAGCGCGAGGTGGACCTCATCGAAGAGGTCGCCCGCCATCACGGGTACGACAAGATTCCCGAGAGCCGCCAGGCGTCCATCACCATTTCGGTGCCGACGAAGGCCGAGCGCGTCCGGGAGATCGTCGGCCACATCCTGACGGCTGCCGGCTACTTCGAGGCCGTCACGTTCTCGTTCACCGGCCGCGCTCACGCCGTGCGGTTTCGCGCGGGCGACCTGACGGCCGAGCCGCTCACGTGCCGCGGCACGACGCTGGCGCTTCGCGAATCGCTCCTGGCGGGCGTCATGGAGTGCCTCCGCGTCAACCGCGGCGCGGGCGAGGCCGGCGCCAAACTGTTCGAGATCGCCAAACGGTTCATCCCCGTCGAAGGGCGGGACCTGCCGCAGGAAGAGCAGATGCTCGCCCTGGCGAGTCCCGACGATTTCGCAACGGTCCGCGGCGCGCTGGAAGCCGTGTTCGAGGCCCTGCGTCTCAGCGGTCGCACCGCCTTTGCCGCCACCGACCGGTATCCGGACCTGGAGGCGGGGGCGGCAGCCGAGATCACGCTCGACTCCGAGCCCGCCGGCATGATCGGCCGGGCCACCACCGAGGCGGCCGAGGCGTTCGACCTCGACGAGGCGCCCGTCGTCGCCGAAATCTGTTACGAACGGCTCGTCGAGGCGGCTGAACTGGAACCAACGGCCGAACCGCTCCCCCACTTCCCCGCCATGACGCGGGACCTCGCCCTGGTCGTCGACGAAACCGTCACCTGGGCCGACATCGAACGGGGCGTCGCCGCCGCCGAGGTGCTGGAACTGGAGTCCCTCGAACCGGTGGACGTGTATCGGGGCAAACAGGTGCCCGCCGGCAAAAAGAGCCTGGCCGTCCGGCTCCGCCTGCGGAGCCCCGACGCCACGTTGACCCACGAACAGGCCGACGAGATGCAGGGCCGCATCCTGGCGGCCCTCGACGCCGCCGTCGGGGCCGTCCTTCGCGAGTAGCGGGCCGGCGTGCCGGCGATGACCTCTGTCACCGGAGAGCGAGCGCAGCCGTAATCTCATGAAAGGCTGCCACCAACCGTGTAGTGTCTGGGGTGATAATAGGGTGGTTTGAGGCGGCTTCCAGCCGCCTTGCCGCCGCGAAGCGGCGTATAGGCCGGGGCCTTTGGCCCCGGCTTTTCGGGGCGAGAGACCCATCTTCTTCTCTCCCGCTGTGGCCCGCCTGCGGCGGGCCACAGCGGGAGAGAAGACAAGAAGAGGAAACGCGGGCCGCTTGACGGCCCCGGCCCAGAGGGCCGGGGCTACACCCGCCTGCGGCGGGTAAAGGCCCATAAAATGGGCCTCAGCAGGCCTGCCATCATCCGTGGTCACACCCCTTCCCACACCCCTGCGGTTTTTGGCTTTGGCCCATCGGCCTCGGACGGTAGACTTCTGTTCTGCGTGCGCCGTGGATGGGCGTGCGTTAACCGTATAATAGGCGGACGCTCCGGACTGTGGGTCATGGGAGATGTCAGGTATGCAAACGAAAACGTTGTGGATGGCGCTTGCGACCGTCGTCTGGGTAACAGGGCTGATGGTGGCGCCGGAGGTGGCCGATGCCGCCTCCAGGGCCGAGCGGCCGAGCCAGCACGTGCCGCACATCTACGGCGAGGGCGTGCTGTTCGCGTTCTCGGGCCTCGACGGCAAGACGAGTTCGACGGCGCCGGTGGTGGCCAGCACGGTGGGCGACGGGATCGGGGTGAAGTTCCACCTGCCTCGCGAGCCCATACTGCGTATCTTCCTGCCGGGCGGGGCCGGGCCGCGGTGGCAGGTCGTCTCGAACGATCTGCTGGTCGCCCGCGTGCCGCGCGATGAACTGCCGCTCGTCATCGGGTTCGTGGCGCACAACGTGGTGGCGGGCCGGTTGCCGTCCGGCGGTCGGGTTTCCCTCGAGGGCGGCACGACCAGTGCGGTGCTGCTGCGGAACGAGGTGGGTCACCACACGTATTTCTCGTTCGCGTACGATCCGGAGGGCTCGCCTGCGGCTGCGGCCGCCGCCTCGGCCGCGCTCAACGTCTCGATCGAGTCGCTGGTGGAGGCGCGGATGGATTTCTTCGAGAAGGCCCCCAAAGGGCCGGAAGGGCTCCGCCGCATCCCCGCCACGACGCTGGCCAAGGCGTTCTCGGTGATGAAGGCAAACCTCTACGCGCCCGACCCGCCCATCATGATCCACTGGACGACGCCGTGCCGCTGGCCGCATCCGTACATGAGCCTCTGGGATTCGGCGTTCCACAGCCTGGGTCTGATGCACCTGGACCTGAAACTGGCGAAAGAGGCGCTCGATGCGGTGTACCTGTTCCAGGCCGAGGACGGGTTCATCCCGCAGCAGATGGGCCCCGGCCAGATGAGCGAGACCTCCCATCCGCCGATCCTGGCGTGGGCGGCGTGGCAGGTCTACGCGATGGACAAGATGCGCGACCAGGCCTTCCTGAAACGCGCCTTCGACGTCGCGCAGAAGCACACGGTCTGGTTCATGAAGAAACGCCGCCTGGACGGCGAGCCGCCGTCGCGGAAGCCCCTCGAATATGGCGATCCGCTCTACTACTGGAAGTCGGCCGCCGAGTCGGGGGCCGAAAACTCGCCGCGATTCGACGACGGAAACGACTTCGCCGCCGTCGACCTCTCGGCCTACCTCGTCAACGAGTGCCGCACACTCCAGACCATGGCCCAACGCCTCGGATACCGCGAACTGGCGAAAACCTGGGGCACGCGGGCCGACCGCATCGCCGCCACCGCTCGCAAACTCCTCTGGCACGCCGAACGCCGGTTCTTCTTCGACCGCAAACCCGACGGCGAGTGGCTCGACACCTGGACCTACGCCGGACTCCTGCCACTGTGGTCGGGCCTGGCCGACGACGCCCAGGCCGCTGCGATCAAGAAGCACCTGCTCAGCGAAAAATTCTGGGCCGACGCCGGCGTCACCACCGTCGCACGCGACGATCCGACTTTCAAGAAAGACATGTGGCGAGGACCCGTCTGGATCCAAATCAACTGCCTCCTCATCGAAGGCCTTCGCCGGCGCGGCTGGACAAGAGAGGCCGACGAACTCCGCACTAAAACGCTTGAACTCATCGAAACCTGGTACCACAAGACCGGCACGTTCGCCGAGTTCTACGACCCGGACAACCAGACGCCGCCGGCCGAACTCGCCCGGAAAGCCGACGAGGTCGCCACCACGCCCACCCCCGCCATGACCGACTGCAACTGGACGGCCGCCCTCTACGCCGACCTC
>CAZEBQ010000140.1:0-10081 GCA_964510295.1 uncultured Anaerolineales bacterium
GGAACGATTCGTTCGACGTGTTCTCGAGCAGACGCCGCATCAGGTAAGCCATGCCCGGCAGCATCTCGCCGTACGGACAATACAGACGGACCCGGCCGACCGTTTTCAGCAGGGCCTTCCGGAACGGCTCGGCCATGCCGTAGAGCACCTGAAACTCGTACCGGTCGTCGGGCACGCCCAGGGCACGAGCAAGTTCCAGCACCGCCGAGACCGACCGAACGTTGTGCGACCCGCAGGCCAGGTGGCAGATGTCGTGATGGCGGAAGACCGTCTCGGCCGCCCGCTCGAAGGCCGCATCCGTGTCGGCCTTGACCGTGTAGACGGGCGCCGGCCAACAGTGCTGGGCGGCGATGACCGTCTCGTAATCCCAGTACGCCCCTTTCACGAGGCGGATGGAGATCGGCAGGCCCTCCCGGCCGGCCCATTCAATCAGTTGGTCAAGGTCCCGGTCCGTCTCGCGAAGGTAGACCTGCAGCGCCAACCCGAGATGCGGGTAGTCTCGGAATTCGCGATGGCTGCGCAGGCGGCGAAACACCTCCAGCGTGATGGCCTTCAGCCGGCGCATCTCCATGTCGATGCAAAGGTATCCGCCCAACCGGATGACCTTCCGGTACACGGGTTCCAGGCGCGCCAGGATGCCCTGTACGGAACCCTCGAAGTCCGCCGGGTCGACCTGCGAGTACAAAGCCGACGGTTTGACCGAGACGTTGACTCGGGGGTCGTGGCCCCAGTCGAGGTCGGCCGCATCGCCCCCCAGCGCCGGCCACGCCGCCTGAGCGCTCTCGAGCCCCTCCAGTAACTCCATGTAGCCTGCGGCATACTGGTCGGCTTCGCGTTCGCTGAGGGTGGCCTCGCCGAGTTGGTCGAGCGTGAAGGCAAAGCCCTGCGTGCGGAGTTTGCCCAGCCGCTTGACGGTCTCGCCCACCGCGGCGCCGACGATGAAGTTGCGGGCCATCATCTCGAGGTTCTTGCGGATGGCCTTGCTCACCACCTTCATGGCCAGGCCACCGCCGAGCCCCACGCCTTTGATGCCCCACTTGAGCGCCGCCGGCACGTTCTCCTCCCGCGAGAAGTACGCCTCGATGTGGCGACCCAACGACTCGCTCGTCGTCAGGTACGGAAGCACGTCGATGAACCGGAACAGTTGCACCTTGAACGACTCGTTCTGCATGCAGGCATCCATCACCTTGCCGGTCCACCAGTCCTTGTTGAAGACCGAGGGCGCTTCATCGCCGATGTCAGCGAAGAAACGCCTCCCGCAACCCTGGATGCTGGCTTCCAGTTGATCCCGATGGATCATGATGTGCCATCTCCTCTGAGCCGACGCGTGTTGGCCCGTGTGCCTCCCCCGACCGCTGAGAACGAACGGGCGAACTTGGAACCCCTTGGCCCGAGCACGCCCGCGGAACCCTGAGACCCCCCCGCCGGAGACGGTTCTACCCGGCAACCAGACGCGAGTCAACGGTTTGCCCGGCCCGCCCGGCCTTCCGGGCACCCCGCTGCCCAAGTCAGGGGCCTCACCCGGCTACCACAACTACGCCAACTCGAGGTCAAGTGGACCCGGCCTATCCGAGAAAAGACAGGGGGTCAGCAGATTCGCCGCGCAACGTGTAGCAGTACGATCCGCCCTGCGAGCGGCTCCCGCCTCTGGTGGGGGAATCCGGAGAAAAAAACTGTTCTCAAGCCAAGAGCGGCCATTTCGGAGACCGCCGGCGCGTATGGCGCTGTTTTCGGGCCCGCGAAGGCGGCCGGAGGCATTCCTCGGCTTGCCTATTGCTGCGATTGCGTTATAATAGGGGGATGTCTTGCCCACGACAAGTGGGTCAGGTGGGGTGGTTGGGGCGGCGTTGAACTCGCCTGTTCACGGTTGGGGGACCCGTCCAGGATGGCGATCCGGCTAAGGCGGCGCCAGGATAGCGTCGCTGCGGCCGAGAGGACGGGGGTTCCGAAGGCAGCGGGCGGCGCAAACCTTAGCGCGCCCGGTCCGTACGACGCCGCACTCACGGCGGGTCCCCAATCGGATGGCTGCGCGGCGGGTCTCCTGACCCACCGCGCGAAATGGCGAAGTGGCCTTGTAGCACTAGCACCGGGGCGCGCATTTGGCCGCCCGCAACAGGTACACAGACGTATTACTCTAAGGTGGACGAGGGGTTCAGGGGGGTTTGGCACGAAGGAGAGGCGTGGTGCCGCACCACAGCCGGAAAGAAGCGACGCAAGGGCGCGGGGGCGCCGTCCCCATCTTCGAGGCGATGGAACCGCGCCTGATGCTCGACGCGGCCGATATCGTCATCAACGAGATCATGTACCACCCGGGGTACGGCCGCATCGGCGACCCCGACTACGTGGCCGAAGACCTCGCCGACGAGTGGGTCGAACTCTACAACACCGGCGTTGACCCGGTCAGCCTGAACGGCTGGCACCTGAACCGCGGCGTCGAGTACCCCTTCCCCGACGTGACCCTCGCCGGCGGCGACTACCTTGTGGTGGCGGCCGACACGGCGGCCTTCATGGACAAGTACACCGAGTTCACCGGCAACCTCATCGGCGGACCTGCCGACTGGGTCGGCCGGCTCTCGAACTCCGGCGAGGACATCGAACTGGAGGATGCCCTCGGCACGCGCATCGACATCGTCGATTACGCCGACGAGGGCGACTGGGCACAACGCCGGCGCGGACCCGAAGAGGACGAGCACCCCACGTGGTACCGCGGGTGGGTCTGGGTCACGGCGGCCGACGGCGGGGGCAAGAGCCTCGAACTCATCAATCCCGACCTCTCGAACAACAACGGCCAGAACTGGACCGAGAGCACCACCGACGAGGGCACGCCCGGCCAGGCCAACTCCACGGCCGCGACCGACATCGCGCCGATCATCCTCGACGTCGAGCACGGCCCGCTCGTCCCCTCGACCTCGGACCCCATCACGATCACGGCCGAACTCGTGGACGAACTGCCGACCGGCCTGACCGCAACCCTGTACTGGCGGATCGACGGCGGCCCGACGGCGTTCACGCCGGAGCCCATGGCCGACGACGGGCTCCACAGCGACGGGCGTGCCGGAGACGGCACCTACGGCGCCACCATCGGGCCGCTCGCAACCAATCTGACGATCGTCGAGTTCTACGTCGAGGCCGCCGACTCGGGCGCCAACACCCGCACGTGGCCCGGCCCGACCGACCCGGGCGGCACCCAGGGCGCAAACGCCTATTTCCAGGTCGATGACTCCTACGTGCCGCGCGAGTGGAACCCCGACGCCCAGCCGATCTACCGCCTCATCATCCTACAGGACGAACTCGACGCCTGGCTCGACCAGCACGACGACGGACACCCCAAGAACTACTCGAACGCCCAGATGAACGCCACCTTCATCACGATCGACGGCACGGGCGCCCGGCTGCGGTACCAAGTGGGCGTGCGGAACCGCGGTGAGGGCACCCGCAGCACCCAGCCGCACAACTACCGGATCAACATCCCCGCCGACCAGAAGTGGTACGGCCTCAGCGCGGTCGACTTCAACACCCATCGTGCCTACAGCCAGGTGGCCGGGGCCGCCGTCTTCCAGATGGCCGGGCTGCCGGCCGCCGACGGCTCGCCCGTCGTGCTGCTGACGAACGGGCTGAACGGTGGCGGCGACGGGCCACCATCGAACGGGTCCTACTTCCGCCTGACACCGTACAACAGCGAGTTCGCCGGCTCCCACTTCCCCACAGACTCGGGCGGAAACATGTACAAGGGTGTCAGCACGTCCTCGCCCGACGCCGACCTGCGCTATATCGACGACGACCCCGACTCCTACCGCATGAGTTACGAGAAGCAGACCAACGCCTCGGAGGACGACTGGACCGACCTCGTCGAACTGCTCCGGATCCTGAACACCACGCCCGACGACCAATACGAGGCCGAGGTCAGCCGCGTCGTCGACGTGGATGAGTGGCTCACGTACTTCGCGGTGAACTTGCTGATCGCCAACCGCGAGAACAGCCTGGGCGGCACCGGCAACCAGAACCATTTCGTCGGCGACGATTATTCGCTGTACCGCGGCGTGGACGACACCCGGTTCTCCATGCTGGTTCACGACCTCGACTCGGTTCTGGGGGCGGGCACCAGCCAGCCCGCCGACTGGACGCCCGAGGGGCTGTTCCCGACGAGCGAGATCCCGGCCGTCGACCGGTTCCTCAAATGGCCGACCTTCGCCCGGCGGTACTACCAGATCATCCAGCAGCAGGCCGAGACCACCTTCGCGGCCGACAACATCAACGCCCTTCTCGACCAGGTGCTCACCGGCTTCGTGCCGCCCGCCACCATCCAGAACATGAAAGACCATGCGGCCGCCCGACGCGACGCCATCCTCGCGCTCATCCCGTCGGACCTGACCGCCACCACCGGCCTCTCCCAGTCCCAGGGCTACGATACGACCACCAGCGACACGGTGAACCTGACGGGCACCGTCGATGCCGCACGCACCGCCAAGGTCCTCGTGGACGGCGTCGAGGCGTACTACTCGGTGTGGGAAGGCACGTGGGACACCAGCCGGAAACTTCCGGGCACAACGATCCTTGGCTCCAGCGAGGACGCCACCCCGGCCCTCTGGAAGTACCACGACGACGGCGTGGACCTGGGCACCGACTGGCGCGACCCCAACCCGCTCGTCTTCGACGATTCGCTCTGGGACCAGGGCCCGCCGCGCCTCGGCTACGGCGGAGACGGTGAAGTCACCCCCCTCGACTACGGCCCAGACAGCCGGAACAAGTACCCCACGTACTACTTCCGCCACCGGTTCGACGTGGCCGACCCGAGCCAGCACGACTCCATCACGCTCTACTACAGGTTTGACGACGGCATCGCGATCTACCTGAACGGCAGCGAGGTCGTCCGCGAGAACCTCGCCGACGGCGCCCTCTACAGCGACTGGGCCACCGACTACGTCGCGCCCAACCAGGAGTCCGTCTGGCACAGCGTCACGCTCGACACCTCAGCGTTCCTGGCCACCGACAACCTTCTGGCGGCCGAGGTCCATCAGTACGCCGCCAACAACCCCGACCTGGGGTTCGACCTTCGGCTGGTGGGCGAAAACAGCACCGGGGAGCCTCACCGCCACCCCGGCATCAACCGCATCCTCATCCAGGCCCTCGATGAAACCGGCGCGGAGGTCCAGCGGACGTGGCACGACGTCTGGTACGACACCGGCGCCATGACCGACGTCTCCGGTTCCCTCCCGGCCGGCACCACCACCTGGACGGCCGCCGGCGGACCGTACCACGTCACGGCCGACCTCGCCGTCCCGTCGGGCGCCACCCTTGTCATCGAACCCGGCACGACCGTGTACTTCGCCCAGGGCGCCCGCCTGACCGTCGATGGGCAACTCCTGGCCGAGGGCACCGAGTACGAGCGGATCCGCCTGACCCGTCAGCCGGGCACGACCGACACCTGGGACGGTCTCTACTTCGCCAGCACCGCGGACAACCGCCTGGCCTTTGCCGACGTCGAGTACGCCACCTCCGGCAGCCAGTCGGTGCGCCTCAGCAGTGCGCGCGCCGAGATCGACAACGTGACCTGGAGCGGCACGACCGAAACGGTCCTGAGCATCTCCAACTCCTCGGTCATCGTTCGCAACAGCGTCTTCCCCGGGACTTCATCGCAGACCGTCTCGGGCAGCGGCCTGCTCGCCGCCGACCCGTACATGCTGTTCGAAGGCAATGTTTTCGGCATCTGCACCGGCGTCAAGCAGGACGTGATCGACTTCACGACGCGGGGCTCGTCCACCATGCCGCGGTTCATCGGCAACACCTTCCTGGGCGGCGGCGACGACGCCCTCGACTTGGACGGAACCAATGCCTACGTCGAAGGCAATACCTTCCGCAACTTCCACAGGAACTTCGACCCCACCGAGGGCGAGTCCTACGCCGTCAGCACCGGCTACGACGGCGCACACAATTCGCATCACACCATCATCCGCAACGTCTTCATCGACTGCGACAACGCCGCACTCGTCAAGGACCTGTCCTGGATTGACTTCATCAGCAACACCGCAGTGAACTGCGGCAACGGCATCAACTTCCGCGAGCCCCTCGAAACCGACGTCGATCCCGGACTGGGCGGCTATCTGGACGGCAACGTCTTCTGGGACACCCCCACGCCCTTCGCCTACTACTACGTCGGTGACCCCGTCTGGGGCACCACCGACATCACGGCCAACCGCTCGATCATGCCCGCCGCCTACCACGGCTTCGGCACGGGCAACATCGACGAGGACCCACGGCTGGCCGACCAGGCGGGCGAGGATCTCAGCCTGTTGCCAGGCTCGCCGGCGCTTGGCACCGGCCCGCTCGGCCTCGACGTGGGCGCCCACGTCCCGGCCGGCGCCGCCATCCTCCCGGACGTGCCCGCCGTCACCTGGCGGACCGATGCCACCATCGAGGTCGGCGGCCCAGGCGTCAACCACTACCAGTACCGCCTGGACGGCGGCGGGTGGAGCGCCGAGCAGACCGTGGACACGCCCATCGCGCTGTCGGCCCTCGGCGACGCGCAGGACCATACCCTTGAGGTCATCGGCAGGTCGACCGCAGGCGTCTGGCAGGACGAGCAGGACGCCGCCGCCTACACCTGGCACGTAGACTCGACGCACGCCGCCCTGCGCATCAACGAAATCCTGGCCAGCAACGAGACGGCCGTCGAGGTAGGCAGCCTGTACTACCCCGACGTCGTCGAACTGACCTACGATGCGGCCCCCGGCTCCCCTGCCCTCAGCCTTGTGGGCTACGGCCTGACGGACAACGACCTGGTTCCCGGCAAGTTCACCTTCGGCGCCGGCGCCTCGATTGCGGCAGGCGAACACCTGGTTCTGTACGCCGACACCGACCCCGGCGGCGCGGGCGGCACGTGGCTCGACTTCAGCGTCAAGGCCGAAGGCGACGACCTCTGGCTGTATGACCCCGACGGCGTGACGGTCGTCGATTCGGTGACCTTCGGCATCCAACTCGCCGACCGCTCCATCGGACGAGTCGGGCCCGACGCCGCATGGGCACTGACCGACCCGACCCCCGGCGGCGCCAACCAGGCCGTCCGCACGGGCGATGCCCGGACGCTCCGCATCAACGAGTGGTTCGCGGACGGCGAGGTGCTGTTCGTCAACGACTTCATCGAACTCTACAACCCCGACCCGCTGCCGGTCGGCCTCGGCGGCCTGTACCTGTCGGACAACCCTGGACCCGCGCCCGACCGGTACCAGGTGGCGGCCCTGAGTTTTGTCGAAGGCGGCGCGATGAGCGTCTTCACGGCCGACGACGACGAGGGCCAGGGCGCCGATCACACCAACTTCAAGGTCTCGCCGTACCAGGGCCTCCTCGGCCTGTTCGACTCCGGACTCGGACGCATCGACCAGGTCTACTACACCCCGCAGACGGCCGACGTCTCGCAGGGCCGCACGCCCGACGGCCGGGATGCCTACGACTTCTTCCGCCTGCCGACACCCCGCGTAACCAATCCCGACGACCCGACTGCCGAGACCACCGTCGTGGGCCTCATCGGCTACACCGGCGACTGGGACTACGAGGAGTCGGGTGTGGACCTGGGAACCGCCTGGTATGGAACAGGCTACGACACGGCCAGCCCGGGCGACGGGTCGGTCTGGCAGACGGGCGCCGCCGTCCTGCACATCGAAAACGACACGTTGCCCGACGAACCGGGCACGAACGACCCGCCCCCGAAGAACACGCTCCTGGCGGACCGCGGCGACGGCAAGCCGTTCAACACCTACTACTTCCGCACCACCTTTGACCTGGGCGCCACCGACACCGACGACGTCGTCGCTCTGAACTTCACCACGCTCCTCGACGACGGCGCCGTCCTGTACCTGAACGGCGAGGAACTTCGCCGCATCGCCATGGACGATCCGTGGCCCGCGCCCATCGACTTCAACAGCACGGCCGACCGCGCACAGGAGTGCATCTTCGAGTCGTTCGTCATCCACACCGACACGCTGGCCCCGGGCCAACTCGTGGCAGGCGAGAACGTCCTCGCCGTCGAGGTGCACCAGGGCAACAGCGATTCCAGCGACGTCGTCTGGACCATGAAACTCACCGCCACCGTCACGAGCACCTCGCAGGAGAACCCCCTCGCGCCGCTCTACGACCTGCTCGACGACCTGCGGATCACCGAGATCATGTACGACCCGCAGGGCGGCAAGGACTACGAGTTCGTGGAACTCAAGAACACCGGCACCGAGGAACTGGTCCTGACCGGCATGCGGCTCCGCGACGCCATCGACTTCACGTTCCCCGAGATGACCCTCGCCGCAGGCGAGTACGTCGTCGTTGCACGCGACGTGGCCGACTTCCAAAGCCGCTACGGCACCGGCATCAACGTGACAGGCCCCTCGGACGGCGCACTCGACAACGACGGCGAGCGGGTCATCCTGCGACTGCCCGACCCGTACGATGCCGCCGTCCTGCGCTTCGACTACGACAACGACTGGTACACCCCCCTGACCGAGGGCGACGGCCTGAGCCTGGTCGTCCTCACGCCGAAGGCGCACCGGCGCACCTGGGACGAGCGTGGCTCCTGGCGGCCGTCGGGCGTGACGCACGGGTCGCCCGGCGCTGACGATCCGACGCCGGAGTACCCCGTCGGCGCGATCATCGTCAACGAGGTCCTCGCACACCAGGACCAGGCGACGGGCGACTGGATCGAACTATACAACGCCACCAGCCCCGGCACTCCGCGCATCGACTTGGCCGGTTGGTTCCTCAGCGACGACAGCGCCGACCCGCACAAGTACGAGATCACCGAGACGGCGCCCGGCGACAAACTGGTTCAGCCCGGCGACTACCTGGTGCTGACCGAGACCGCCGACTTCGGCGGCGCCTTCGCCCTGAGCGAACACGGCGACGACGTCTGGCTCTCGTCGCCCTCGGGCGCCTACCTCGAGTCGGCCGTCTTCGGCGCGAGCGACAACGCCGTCACCATCGGCCGCCACACCACCAGCACCGGCGCCGTCGACTTTGTTCCCCTGAGCGAGCCCACCTTCGGATACCTGAACGCCTCACCGAAGGTCGGCCCCATCGTCATCAGCGAGATCATGTATCATCCGGTGGACGGTCAGGACGAGTTTCTCGAACTCGCGAACATCAGCGGCGCTGACGTCCCCCTTTACGACCCGGCCAACCCTGACAACACCTGGCAGTTCACCGAGGGCGTCGATTACGTGTTCCCCATCGGCGAAACCCTCGTCGCCGGAGGCTATGCCCTCGTGACGCGGTCCGACCCCTCCACCTTCCGCACCAAGTTCGGCATCGATCCGGCGATTCCCATCTACGGGCCCTTCGAGAACCTCAGCGCGCTCGAAAACGACGGCGAGACCGTTGAACTGTCAAAGCCGGGCACGCCCGACCCCGGCACGGGCTTCTTCTCCTACATCCAGGTGGACTGGGTGAACTACAGCGACGGGCAGGAGCCCCTCGATCCGTGGCCGACCCGGCCCGACGGCGACGGACCGTCGCTGGAGCGCGTGGCGCTCGGCGAGTACGGCAACGACGTCGCAAACTGGACGGCCGGCCCCGACGACCACGGGTCCCCCGGACGGGACAACGCCACCGCCCCGCCGCGCGTTACGGCCGTCGTCCTCAACCCGGACCCCGGCCGCACCGTTCGCGGCATCAGCCAGATTGACCCCAGCGGACTCGGCGTCGAGACCGTCGTCGTGACCTTCAGCGAGGACGTGACCTTCGCGCCCGAGGACGTCGTGGCCGAGAAGGTCACCTTCGACACAGGCGGCAACCAGACGAGCGCCGTGGCGGTTACGCCCGCCGGCGTCTACGGCACCGGGACAGACGAGATGATCATCACCTTCGCCGACTCCTGGCAGCAGATGGTCGATACCTGGGTCCGCATCACGCTCGCCGACACGATCATCGACGCCTCGGCCCAGGGTCTGGACGGCGAACCGGCGGCGGACTCGAGTGGCCTCGGATACATCTACGATTCAAGTCTCGACCTGCCGAGCGGCAACGGCGCGGCCGGCGGGGAGGCCGTCTTCTACGTCGGCAGCCTGCGGGCCGACATGCGCGGCTTCGGCCCCATCGCCGA
>CAZEBQ010000141.1:0-10080 GCA_964510295.1 uncultured Anaerolineales bacterium
CCGGTTTGACCGCCAAGTGGCCCTGACCCGCTTTTTCCCCGGCCGAGCAAGGGCCGCGCCGAAAGGTCTCATAGCGTTGTAGGATTAGCCCTTCTCGCCGGCCGCCGATTTCGATAGCATGAACGCCGCGCACCTGAAGCCGAAGAAAGGACGTGCGATGCGAAAGGTTTCCCTCGCGATCCTGGCCTGTCTCGTCCTGGCGTCGGCAAGTTCGGCCGCTGAACTCGCACGGTTCACCGTCACCGAACCGCTCGGCTGCAACTGGGACGACGAGTGGTTGACCCATGACCTGACGCTCAAGCAACTCCCTCTGCCCGACCTCGCGACACTGGCGCTGGTGGCGGCGCCCGAGCCGGCGAAGAAGGGCCAGGAGCCGCCGCCGCCCGCCGTCGTGCCGGCCCAGTTCCTTCCGACCCGTCACAAGGGCGGCGTGCGGGTCCTCTTCAAGGCGTCGCTCAAGAGAAATGAGTCCGTCACCTTCACCGTGACCGACGGCGCGACGATGCCGCCCCCCTGGCCGCACGTTGCTATCACCGACAAGGGCAGCCGCACCGTCGTCACGAACGGCGTGTACAGGCTTGAGTTCGACGCGAAGAAGCCCCTTCCGATCAACGCCATGCGCGCAGGCTCGGCGAAGCAGACGATGGGCACCTTCCGGTGGCCGAAGGGCCTGGAGCCGACCGGCGTCACGCAAGCCTGGTACGTTCGCGGCCCCGCCCGGTCGCTGCTGAAGCGGACGTTCCGGTTCAAGGACGTGACGCTGGCGTACGAAATCCTGCTCGATTTCCGCGCGGGCGACCCGTGGATCAACATTTGCGACGAGTACGCGCTGACCCCGGGCGCCGCCGTCACGCTCGATCTCTCGCCACTCGGGGCCGACGTGGTCTATCATCCGCACACGTACAACGCCCGGACGTTCAAGCACGACGGGAAGGCCGAGGACACGACGCTCGAACCGCCGCAGCACGCCATCGCGACGCTCGGCCCGATCTGGCGCGACATCTGGTTCGGCGGCGGGCCGTTCGCGTTCATCTACAAGACGGGGGCCGACCACGGCGTGGGCCTGGCCGCCGTGCGCGGCAGCCGGTGGCGGTCCCTCGAAGGCGTCAGCCTGGAATCACAGAACCTGTTCGTCCACGGCGATAAGACGAAGCCGGGGCAGGTACGCGTCCGGATTCCAACCGACGCCGGCGAGCGGCACTGGGCCCTCATCCTCGGGCACCCCGACCTGCGGAAGCGCCTCAGCCGCATGACCCGCTCCCACGCCGACATCCCGCTCGACACGGTCCTGGCCGAGTGGGTGCTGGACTGGAAGTCCGACGCCCCCCCGTTCAGCCACGGCATGGCGGGCGTGTATCTGGGCGGGCACTTCAACCAGCACTCGTTCAACCCGACGACGTTCCCGCGCCGCGTCCGCAGCGGCCTGCCGGAGAAGGGGCCCGTCAAGAGCCGCGACCTGGCGGTCCTCGCCTACGTCTTCTCGAACCCCGACTACTGGCCGGGGCCGAAGCACCGGTGGACGATCGGCAACCCGAACTTCCACACCGACATGTACTCCATCCCGCTGGCCATCGGCCTGGCGATGCCCGACCATCCGCACGCCCGGGGGTGGGTCGCCCGCGGCGTCGAGGAAACCAAGGGCAACATCTACCGCGACTCGTTCGGCGGCGGCGCGTGGGCGGAATCGCTGAGTTACTCGGCGTTCTTCTTCCACGTCGTCGAGAACGCAAGGAAACTGCGCGACGCCGGCGCCGCACAGCCGTTCAAGGACTGGCCGCGCATCAAGGAAGTCGCCACCTACCTCGCCTGCATGCACACGCCGACCGACCTGCGATACGGCTCGCGGCAGAAGGCGCCCATCGGCGACACGAACGCGGGCAACTATGTCAAAGAATTGAACGCCATGGCCGACCTGTATCGCGGCGTGGACAAGACGTTCGCCGAGCAACTGGCGACGTTCCCCAAGAAGTGGGACAGGGCGCTCGACCTGGCGAGCCGCGAGTTTTACGGCTTCGGCGCGATGCTGCGCGGCAACCCGTACGACGACCGGCACGAGTCGTTCGTGACGATCAAGGCGGGGCCGGCGCGGAACCACTTCCAGGGCGATGAACTGTCGTTCCATTTCTGCTCGCTCGGTGCGCCGCTGGCCATCGATTACGCGTGCCATTACTCGCCCCGGCCGTGGTCGGCCGCCATCCACAACCGGCCCGACATGAACGGCAAGCGGCCCGTGGCGGTTGCCGCGCGCCGGGCCTTCGCCACGTCCGACGCCGCCGACGTCTTCGTCGCCGACGAACGGACCACACTCATCCGCCACGTCCCGATGGAGCCGCATCTGGCGACCAAGCCCGGGTGGGAATATCCCGAGACGCAGTTGCCCGAGAAGAAGGCGTGGACGATGCGGCGGTACGCGATGCTCGTCAAACACGACCCGGCGACGTCGAAGATTGCCGACTACCTGGTCGTCCGCGACGAGATCGCCTCGCCCGAGCCCGTCTGGTGGAACCTGCACATGCTGGCTCGCACGATCGAGCGCAAGGATGGGACGGTCCTGTTTCCCGGGCAACTCGACGTGGACACCACGGCCCACTTCCTGGCCCCGCCCGCGGAGCAGGTCGAGTGCCGCCAATGGGGATGGAAGAACGTCAACTCGGCCGACCTCCGCACCACCAGGGGCAAGGCGTATGAGGAGAAATATTTCGGGGCGTACATCCCGAAGGATTTCGAGCGCGGCACGTGGAAAGGCGGCGAGATGGCCCAGTGGCTTCGCTGGCGAGGCGACCCCGGCCGCACCGACTGGCTCGTTGTCCTTGCCCCGCACCTTCGCGGCAAGCAGGCGCCGAAGGTCGAGCGGCTCTCGGAGACCTGCGCCCGCATCACCCTCGACACCGAAGTGGAGGTTGTCCACCTCGGCTCGGGCGGCAAGCACCAGGCCGCCGTCGAGCGCGGCGGCAAGACGCAGGTGCTCCTCAAGGCCGGCCACGTCAAACCGTGGTCCAAGGTCGAGTTCAAGCCCATGCCGCCGGACGTTGACCAGGGGGCGCCGTAAAGAGACTAGCCGCGAACGTGAGTGAACAGTCCCCGGGCCCCGCTCACTCACGTTCGCGGCTAGTGATGGCGCGATTCGCTGGTCAAGGCCTCACGCCCTACGCCGTCGCCAGGGCGGCGTCGATGTCGGCCTGCGGGTTGCTGATGGGCGCGAGGCCGAACTGGTTGACCAGCACGTCGAGGACCGGCGGCGTGACGAAGGCCGGCAGGGTCGGCCCGATTTTGATGTTCTTGACGCCCAGCGAGAGAAGCGTGAGCAGAATCGCCACGGCCTTCTGTTCGTACCACGAGAGGATGATCGTGAGCGGCAGGTCGTTCACGCCGCAGTCGAAGGCCCCCGCCAGCGCCAGGGCAATCTGAATGGCCGAGTACGCGTCGTTGCATTGGCCGATGTCCAGCAGCCGCGGGATGCCGCCGACCCGGCCGAAGTCCAGTTTGTTGAATCGGTACTTGCCGCACGCCAGCGTCAGGATCACGCAGTCCTCCGGGACGGCCTCGGCGAGTTCGGTGTAGTAGTTGCGTCCGGGCTTGGCGCCGTCGCATCCGCCGATGAGGAAGAAGTGGCGGATCTCGCCGGCCTTGACCGCCTCAACCACCTTGTCGGCCACGCCGAGGACGGCGTTGCGGGCGAAGCCGATGGTGATGGTCTTGGCGGGCTCGTCTTCCTCGAAGCCCGGCGCCGCCAGGGCCGCCTCGATGACCGGCGTGAAGTCACCGTCCGCAATGTGCCCCACGCCCGGCCACGCCACCAGCCCCGATGTGAAGATGCGGTTCATGTATCCATCCTTCGGTTTCTGGATGCAGTTGGTCGTCATGAGGATGGCGCCGGGGAAGGCGTCGAACTCGTTGCGCTGGTTCTGCCACGCGCCGCCGTAGTTGCCGGCCAGGTGCGGATGCTTCTTCAGGCCCGGATAGGCCAGACACGGCAACATCTCGCCGTGCGTGTACACGTTGATGTTCTTCCCGTCGGTCTGTTTCAGCAGTTCGTCGAGGTCTTTGAGGTCGTGCCCCGAGACGAGTATGGCCTTTCCCTTGACCGCCGTGACACGGACTTGCGTGGGTTCGGGGTGGCCGTAGGCGCCCGTGTTGGCGGCGTCGAGGGCTTCCATGGCCTTGAGGTTGAGGTCGCCGGCCTTCATGGCCCAGGCCGTCAGGTCGTCCACGGTCGGGGCCTCGACGGTGAGGTTGTTCAGGAGTTCGTGGAAGGCGGCGAAGAGGGCGTCGTCGGCCCGGTCGAGGATCTGGGCATGGTCGGCGTAGGCGGCGGCGCCCTTGAGGCCGTAGAGGATGAGTTCCTGAAGGCCCGCGACGTCGGGGCCGAGCGCGCTAATGCGCGTGTCGATGCCGACCTCGCGGCCCTGCGCCAGAAGTGCGTCAAGGCCGTCGGCGGGATCGAAGGCGGCGGGACCGCCGAGCATCTCGGCCTCGGCGCCGGCCTGCTTGCAGGCGCCCTCGTACAGGGCCTTCGCCTTGTCGCGGACCTCGGCCGCGCGGCGGACCCGGTCGGCCACACGCTCAGGGTCAAAGTTGACGTTCGTCACGGACGTAAAGAGCGCCTCGGCGACGAACACGTCGACCTGGCGGTCGTGGGCGCCCAACTGGGCGGCCTGGTGGGCGTACATGGCGATGCCCTTGGCGGCGTGGACCAGGAGGTCGAGGAGTGCGGCCGTCTCGGGGTCCTTTCCGCACACGCCGCGGACGGTGCAGCCGGTTCCCTTGGCGGTCTGCTCGCACTGGTAGCAGAACATGGCGTTTTCGGCGGTCATGGTTTCTCCTTTTCCGATTTTTTACGTGGTCTCGGACGGCTGCGGGGCCGTGCCCGAGCCGCCTGCGTTGTTATTATAGCCGACCCGCAAGGTGGGTGTCTTGGCGCGGGTCAAAAAAACCGGGAATCGGGAATAGGGGAAACGGCCGCCGGCCGGTACAATTCGGCGCGCCGGGTTGTTGAGTGCACCTGAGTTAGCCGGCGGGCTTGCCCGCCGCGCAGAGAGGACCCAATTTAGCCGGCGGGCTTGCCCGCCGCGCAGAGAGGACCCAATTTAGCCGGCGGGCTTGCCCGCCGCGCAGAGGTCGTAACCATGGACGAGCGCGACGAAACACACGTCTACCGCGTCCTCGACGCGAACGCCAACCGGGCTCGCGAAGCGCTCCGCGTGGCGGAGGAGGCGGCGCGGTTCGCCCTCGAACGACCCGGCCTGGCCGAAGCGTTGAAGGGTGCGCGGCACGACCTGCGCGAGGCGCTCGGCCGGCTCGACGCCCGCAAGTTGCTCGGCGCACGCGACACCGCCGGCGACATCGGCACGGAACTCGCCACCCGGACCGAGGCCGGCCGCGACGGCACGGCCGACGTCGCGCGGGCAGCCTTCAAGCGCCTGACCGAGGCGCTCCGCGCCATCGAGGAGTACTCGAAGACGGTCGATTCGGCCGTGGCGTCGGCCGTCGAGCGGCTCCGGTACCGGGCGTATGACCTGGAGAAGCGTTTCGAGGAAGCGTCTCGCCCGGCCGGCGTTTTGGCGGCAGGCGGCCTGTGCGTCCTCGTGACCGAGTCGCTTTGCCGCACGCCGTGGGAGGAGGTCCTGCGTGGTGCGCTCGCCGGGGGTGCGGCCGCCGTCCAGGTCCGCGAGAAGGCGATGGCGGACGGGCCGCTGGTTGAGCGTGCGCGGCAGGTTGCGCGGGCGGCCCACGAGTCGGGGGCGCTGGCCATCGTGAACGACCGGCCGGACCTGGCGCTTTTGGCGGCGGCCGACGGCGTCCACGTGGGGCAGGGGGACCTTGCGCCGCAGGAGGCCCGGCGGATCGTCGGCCCGGACCGCATCGTCGGCGCGAGTACGCACAGCCTCGAGCAGGCGCTGGCGGCGGCCGAGGCCGGGGCCGATTACCTCGGATGCGGCCCCATGTTCCGGAGCCCCACCAAGCCGCAGGAGATCGTTCCGGGCCCGTCGCTGGCCGCCGAGGTCACGGCAACCGTGGGCCTGCCGGTGATGGCGATCGGAGGCATCGGCTGCGAGAATGCGCGGGAGGTCCTCGCGGCAGGGGCGCCGTGGCTGGCCGTCTCGAGCGCCGTCTGCGCGGCTGCGGACCCGGAATCCGCGGCGCGGCGGCTGGTTGAGATGATCGAGTCGTCGGGAAGGTAGGGGCGAGGTGGTTTGCAGGATCTCGCGCGGCGGGTGCGGAGACCCGCCGCGCACGAAGCGATCATCGAGACACCGCGTCCCTACGCGGCGGGTGCGGTTCAGAGTTGAATCCGCAAGGTGCTTCAAGCGGCAAGGCGAGAGCCACATATCGGAACACGTGCCGTCAGGCGGGCTGGCCATAGCCTTTGCCGGCAGGCGCCGCCTTGGGCGCATCGCGTTGTTTGCTCTTCTTTGAAGGACCGCGGTCGAGCAGCCGTTGGGCCATCTCTCGCTGCTCGGCGCTGAGGATGCTCATGATGCGTTCGCGAGCCGCCCGGACCATCTGCTCGTGGCGGCGCTTGGCATCGGCCGCAGGGCCGCCGCGGGCCACCTCGGTCCGCAGGTCGTCGGCGCGTTTCGAGGCGCCCTTGAGGATGAGGCGGATGCGGTCGGCCTGCTCGTCGGTGATATGGAGTTTCTCGCGGACCTTCGGCTCGAGCAGGATGGCGAGGCCGCCGGTGGCGCGGTGCATGTCGGCCCGGTGGCGGTTGATGGTCTCGAGTTTGGCGTGCTGGTCGGGCGTCAGGAGTTCGGCGGCATCGTTCAAGATGGTGTCGATGTCGCGTGCGGCGGCTCGGTGGGCCTCCTTGGCGATGTCGGCGGCGTCGCGTTTAATCTGCCGGCGATCCTCCGCCGTGGCGGCGCTGTTCATGCGGTCGCCGAGGATTTCCCGGACATCGGCGCGAATGCCTTCCTGGAGCCGCTGGATCTTTTCCTGGAGGATGTAAATCTGCTTCTCCTGCTTGCCCGAGAGGTCGAGTTCCGCCCGGACGGCCGGGTCCTGGAGCCGCCTAAGGAGCACCGCGCCGCGCTTGTGGTCGGCGGACGCGCTTTTCGACTTTGGCGACTTCTCCATCTTGGGGCGGTCCTTGCCGTAGGCCTTCTTCCTGGGCTTGTCGAAGTCCTGCCCCGCCAGGTGGAACCGTGCGCCGCCGTTGTAGATGGCCGCGACGGTGTGCGGCCGGGCGGCGGGCGCGGGGTCGGGTGCCCGGCTCTGGCCGCCGATGCCGATGGCGTTGTACATGCCGCCGGCGCCGAAGGTGCCCCGTCGGCGTGAATCGGCCTCGGCCAGCAGGCTCTCGGCCTTGGGTTTCTGGTCGTCGGTCAGCAGTTTGAAGACGCGCTCGCGTGCCTGCTTGATGGTCTCCTCGCGGAACTTGCGGAACCCCTCGTACACGGCGCGGTAGGCCTGGCGGCGCTGGTCGGACCCGGCGTCCGGGTTGGTGGCCTGGACGGCCTTGTGTTTCTCTTCGAGGGTCTTGCGATACTCGTCGCTGCGGGCAACCGTTTCCAGAAGGGTCTTCTTGATCTTCGCGGACTGGCCGTCCGTGAGGCCAAGTTGCTCCTTCGCGCCGGCCGTCGTCAGCAGATAGAGGTTGCCGCAGGCAGCCATGAGGCGCATGCGCTCGCGGATGACCTCCTCGAGCCGGGCCTGCTGCTCCTTGGTCAGCGTGTCGACGGCTTCCTGCATGAGTTTATCGAACGTGGGCTGTGCGTCGCGCATGGCCTGCCAGGTTTCGCGGCGGATCTCGCGTTCGTGGCCCTGGGGGTCACCGGCGGCGGGGCCGGCCGCATCGTTCGAGCCGAACTGGAGCCTGACGTCGTCCTCGATGCGGGTCCGCTGCTTCTCGGTTTTTTCGATGAGGGCGACGATTCTTTTTTCCTGGGCCGAGGAGAGGTCGAGTTCGGCGCGGATGTCGGTGTCGGCCAGCATCCGGAACAGGTACCGCGCCCGGGCCTTCTCGCGCATCGCCTGCTGCTCGGCGTCGCTCATTCGGCTCCGCGGGCCGCCTTCGCTGCGACGGCCTTGCATAATGCGGACGCCGCCGGGGGCCGCCTGCACGTCAACCGCGACGGTCCCGTTTCCGATGATGACCACGTCCTGGATGAGTCGGGACTCGGCCGCCTGGTCGTTGGCGGCGGGGCGATGCGGCTCCTCATCCCGCCGAGACGGGCGATCGCGCCGCTCCGGCGGTTCGGGTCGCTCGGGCGGGTCGGGCCGCTCGGGCGGTTCGGGCCGGTCGGCGGGGTGCGGCGGTTCCGGCGGACGGCGGCCGCGGCGCGATTGCTCGACCTTCTGGCGCTGCTCGGGATTCAAGATTTCCATGAGCCGCTCGTGAATACCGCGCATTCGCTCGGCCCGTGCCGCCTTGAGCCGCTCCATCATCTGTCGCACCCGCTCGGCGCGCTGCTGCGGGGGGATGTCCTTGGCGGCCTCGCGGATGCGATCCATCATGTGTTCGAGACCTTTGCGGGTCTCGGCTACCAGGTCGCGGATGCGGCCGATTTGATCGTCGCTAAGCCGAAGCATCTCGCGGGCCCTGGGGCTGAGCAGCATCTCCAGACCGGCGCCCGGCCGGCCCTGCACGGGGGCGCGCGGGCCGGGCCGCTCGCCCTGGCCGGGACGGCGCGGGCCGCGGGGCCGCTCGTCGGGGTCACGCCGCTCGCGTTCGCCTTGCATCCGGGGCTCGCGTTCCTGGCGTTCTTCGTGTTCGCGGCGCTGCATCTCTTCGCGTTCGCGGTGTTCGCGTTCTTCGCGTTCGCGGCGTTGCATCTCTTCGCGTTCGCGGTGTCCGCGTTCCTCGTGTTCGCGGCGTTCCATCTCTTCGCGTTCGCGGTGTCCGCGTTCTTCGTGTTCGCGGCGTTCGTGCTCTTGGGCCCGCTCGTGGATGTGGCGCTCGAACTCGTCGTGGAGTCGGCGTTTGTGTTGCTCGATTTCTTCGAGTTGCCGGTGGACGCTCTGGGCGTGTTTCTGGAGTTCCTGGCTGAGGTGCTGCTGGTGATGTTCGAGTTCCTGGATTTTCCGGCGGATCATGCGCTCGGGCTGGTCGCCTTGCGGGCCGGGTTCGCCGGGGGTCTCGTGGGGCGGGCCGGCGAGGTGGCGTTTCATGGCCTCCATTTTCAGGCGCCGCTCCATCGTCTCGATGTCCATCGCGCGTTTGTGTTTCTCCACTTCGAGGTGGAATTCCACGTTGCCGCGCTCGCGCTCCTGCATGTGCTGCGCGAACGCGTTGGGGTGGTCGAGTTCCGCCGCGACGCGCATCATGACGGCGGCGACCTCGGGCGGGGCGATAACGACGACGGCGTTAGCCGGCTCGTTCAGGGCGATGGGAATCTGCCTGAGACCCTCGCGCAGCTGCTCGTTTTTGTCGGCCAACTGCTCGAGGGTTTCCATAAAGGAGTTGGCCGGGATGTGCTCGAACCGCAGGACGATGGCCCCCGGCGCCGGTTCGCCGTGAGGCGCGGGCGGCCGACCTTCCGGACGCCGGACTTCGTCGCGCCATACCTCGTCGCGGGCGCTTCTCGGACGCTGGGCCGAAGCAGCGGTCGCTGAAACCACCAGGAACGCGGCGACTGCCGCAGCCAGAAAACCGACCCGAGCAATGCGTTTCATGACCAGCCTCCCTGTGCTTGACAGACGGACCCCATCTGCACCCTCAAGTATACCAGGGTACACTTAAGGGGCACCAGTCGATTCCGACCGGATGGGGACCGTCTGTCAGGTCACTCTCGCCGGCGCTATTCCGGACGGCCGCGACCACGGCGCGATCGCGGCGGTTCCGGAGATTCTTGATCCTTCTCGTCCTGCTTCTCAGGGGGCGGGCCAGCGGACCGTGGACCGCGACCGCCGCGGCCCATCATCATCGGCGGACCACCGCGCTGGGAGCCGGGACCACTGCGGTCGATCTCAGGCGGGCCACCGCGCTGGGAGCCGGGACCGCCGCGACCCATCATCGGCGGTGGGCGACCGCGCTGCGGATCGCGACCACCGCGGTCTATCTCAGGCGGGCCACCGCGCTGGGGACCGCGACCGCCACGGCCCATCATCATCGGGCCACCGCGCTGGAAACCGCGACCG
>CAZEBQ010000142.1:0-10052 GCA_964510295.1 uncultured Anaerolineales bacterium
TGATGCGAGCCCGTTGATCCGCGCGAAGCAGGCGAGCACGAATCCGAAGGAGCCAAAGGCGCATTCGCCACCAGAGTCGACGCGCGATAGCTCGCATGAGAATGGTTCCTTTCCGCTGATATTCCGGATATTCCGGAAACAGTATCCTATTTTCTCCTCTTGGGCGGGCGGCCGGGGGCGCCGGGGAGGAGGCGACGGCCGAGGCGGCGCTCCAGAGGCCGCACGAAGCCCGCCTCGCCGAGCGGCCGGCCCGTGCGGCCGTGCAGACGGATCGCGTGGAGCGTGGCCTCGTCGTCGGAGGCCATGAGAAACCGGCGCCAGTCGTTGACCTCGCCCGCGAGCGGGTTCGTATGGATCAAGGTGTCCGACCGGCCCGCGACGTGGGCGGCCGCGCTCGACCACCGATAGCGCCACGCACGGCGCACCAGGCGCGCCCGGAACGGCGCGGGTTACGGGCCGGGCGGCGGATCGTTGACTGTGTCGGTGCCCTGGCCTAAGACGAGGTAGTGGTCGGCTTCGCTGCGGTTGATGATGTCGTCGCCGGGTCCTGCGTCGAGGCCGTTGGCGCCGTCTTCGCCGGCGAGGATGTCATCGTCGTCTTCGCCGAAGAGCCAGTCGTCGCCGCCGTCGCTGCGCAGGTCATCGTTGCCGGACCATCCCATGAGGCGGTCGTCGTTCTCATCGCCGAAGAGCGAGTCGTTTCCGGTCCATCCGTCGAGGACGTCTTGTCCGGGGCCGCCTCTGAGGAGATCGCCCCCGTCGCCGCCGTGGAGGTAGTCGTTTCCGGCTTCGCCACGAAGGTCGTCAACGCCGGCGTCGCCGTAGAGCCGCTCGTTGCCGGACCCGCCGAGGAGTTGGTCGTTCCCGTCGCCGCCGTGCAAGTGACTGTTGGCGGCACTGCCGTAGAGGATGTCGTCTCCGGCGTTTCCGTACAGTCGGTTATCGCCATACCGCCCGGCCTGGAGGACGTCGTGCCCGTCGCCGCCGTGCAGTTCGTCGTTGCCGTGGCCGCCGGTCAGGGTGTCGTTGTCGGCATCGCCGAACAGTTGGTTGCCGCCGTGCCGCGCGGCCGTCAGGTCATCGTTGCCGTCGCCTCCGCGAAGGATGTTGTTGCCGCCCGAGTCCTGGAGCGTATCGTCGCCGCCCTGGCCGCGCAGCAGGTCATTGCCGAGGCCGCCGGCAATCGTGTCGTTGCCATTGCCGCCGTCGAGCGTATTGGCCAGGCGGTCGCCTGTCAGCAGGTCGCCGAAGGCCGAGCCGACGAGGTTCTCGACGCCTTCGATCCGGTCGGACACCGGCTTGCCGTTGGCATCGACGGTGCCGTCGTGGTAGGCCCGGCGTCGGCCGAGGTGTACCTCGACGCCTGCGGGCGCGGCCGAGTAATCGGCCGTATCGGTGCCGTCGCCACCCACGAGGACGTCGGTGCCCGGACCGCCAACGAGCCGGTCGTCTCCCGCGCCGCCATCGAGGCGGTTATCGAGGTCGTTGCCCGAAAGCCAGTCGTCGAACGGGCTGCCGATCACGTGCTCGAACGGCGCATCGAGGCGCAGGCTGCTGCCGGCGGCGTCGAACGTCTGGTCTGCGCTGAGGATGCCGAGGTCGACGGTCACGCCGAGGCCTGCGGCCGAGAAATCGAGGGTATCGACGCCGCCGTCGGCCGCTTCCTGGACTCGCGTGCTGCCCGCACCCGGCACGTACGTGTCGTCGCCCAGGCCGCCGACCAGCCGGTCGGTGCCGACGAGCGCTCCGCCGCCCAAAAGCCGGTCGGCGCCGTCGGTGCCCGTCAGGACATCGGCAAACGCCGAGCCGATAACGCCGCCAAACCCGCTGATGATGTCGGCGTTGCCGAACCCGTCGAGGGCATCGCCGGCGCCGAGGTCAACCGCGACGCCCGCCGGGTCGGCCGAGTAGTCGAGGAGGTCCATCCCGCGGCGGGCGCCCCCGCCATCGAGGGTGTCGTTGCCGGCCCCGCCTCGCACCAGGTCGGCGCCCCAACCACCGTCGATCAGGTCGTCTCCCGGTCCGCCTTCGAGGCGGTCGTTACCGTGTCCGCCGGTCAGCACGTCGTCGCCGTCGTCGCCGCTGAGCCGGTTGTCGCCGGCCCGGTCCTCGAGGGTGTCGTTGTCGGCCCCGCCTTGCAGGACGTCGTTGCCGCGTCCACCCTTGAGGGTATCGTTGCCGTCCTCGCCCCGGAGAAGGTTGTCGCCCCAGCGGGCGTCGAGCAGGTCGTTGCCCGGTCCGCCGAGGAGCGTGTCGCCGCCGCGTCCGCCGGTGAGGGTGTCGTTGCCGGCCTCGCCCATGAGAACGGTGTCGCCCGAGAACGCCGTTAGCGAGTCGTCACCCGCGCCCCCGGCCAGCAGGCCGCCATTGCGGCCGCCTTGAAGCGTGTCGTCGAACGGTGAGCCGAGCGCGTTTTCGACGTCGGTCAGGCGGTCCCAGCTCCTGCGGCCGCGACCATCGAACCCCCAGCCGCGACCCAGGTAAATCTGAACGCCTTCGGGGGCCGCGGCGTAGTCGACCGTGTCGATCCCCGGCCCGCCGACGAGCGTGTCTCCGCCGGCGAGGCCCTGAAGCGTGTCGTCGCCCGCACCGCCGTCGAGCCGGTTGGCGGCATTGTTGCCGACGAATGTGTCGCCGAACGGTGTGCCGATGAGGTTCTCGAAGTCGGCGCCGTTGAGGTCGATGACGATGCCCGGACCCACGCCCTGGAGCCCGGCCGGCCCGCTCAGGTCCACCACCACGGCCGCCCCCACCGCGGAAAAGTCGAGCGTGTCGGTGCCTCCGGTATCCGCAAGGGTCCTCGTGCCGGGGCCGGCGAAGCGGTAGGTGTCGTTGCCGGCGCCGCCGGAGAGGTCATCGTCGCCCGCCCGGCCGTCGAGCACGTCGTTGCCCGGCGTGCCGGTCAGGACATCTTTCTGGTCCGTACCGATGACGCCGTGGAAGTCGGCGATCGTGTCGGTGTCGCCGAAGCCGTCGGTGACCGTCGGGGCGTTCAGGTGAACCACGACGCCCGTGGGGTCGGCCGAGTAATCGAGGAAGTCGGTGCCTCTTCGGTTCGAGTGTCCCGTCATGATGTCGTCGCCCGGCCCGCCGTCGAGTCGGTCGGTGCCGAAGCCTCCGTCGAGGACATCGGCCCCGTCATCACCGTGGAGTTCATCGTCGCCGTGTCCGCCGAGGAGCGTATCGTCGCCCGCCCCGCCGAACATTTGGGCCCCGCTGCGGCGCCCGGCCTGGAGCGTATCGCTGCCGTCGCCGCCGAGGAGCCGATCGTTGCCTATGCCGCCGACGAGGGTATCGTCGCCCTGCCCGCCGACGAGGGTACTTCCGGCCCGGCCGGCACGCAGCGTGTCGCCGGACGCTGAGCCGATGGCGTTCTCGATGTCTGCAAGCCTGTCGCGTCCGCCCTGACCGTCCTGATTGGCCCGGCCGCGCCACAGGTCCACGTCCACGCCCGCCGCGACGCCCGCGTAATCCACGGTGTCCGTGCCGGAGCCGCCAACGAGCCGGTCGTTGCCCGGTCCGCCGAGGAGCGTGTCGTTGCCACCGCGTGCGTCCAGAAGGTTGTCGAGATCGTTACCCGCAAGGCGGTCGTCGAAGGGACTTCCGAAAACGTTCTCGATCGGATCGAGCAGCGTCAGCCGGTTCCCGGCCGCATCGAGGGTCTGACCGCTCCCGATGATGCCGAGGTCAAGGTCGATACCGGCGGCCGAGGCGAAGAAGTCAAGCGCGTCGTCGCCTTCGTTGCCTTCGAGACGGTCATCGCCGCCACCCGGTGCGAGCGTGTCGTCGTCCAGACCGCCCAACAGGTGGTCGTTGTCGGCGCCGCCGTCCAGTCGATCATCGCCTTCGTTGCCGAAGAGGGCATCGTTGTCGGCCCCGCCTTCGAGGCGGTCGTTGCCCGTGCCGCCCTCAAGCCAGTCCATCCCCTCGCCGCCGACAAGCGTGTCGCTGCCGCGCTCGCCGAACAGCAGGTCGTTCCCGGCGCCGCCCTCGAGGAAGTCGTCCCTGTCGGTGCCGGTCATGTCGTCGTCGAAAGCGGATCCGACGGCACCGTTTACGTTCGAGACGGTATCGGCGTCGCCGTAGCCGTCGGCCGCGACGCCGGCCGACAGGTCCACCACCACGCCGGCCGGGTCGGCCGAGTGGTCGAGGAGGTCGCGGTCGCGTCGGGATCCGCCGCCGTCGATCCGGTCGTCGCCAGCGCCGCCGTCGAGCCGGTCGCTGCCCCTGCCGCCGTCGAGCGTGTCGTCGCCGCCGTCGCCGTGCAGGTCATCGTCGCCGGCGTTGCCGAGGAGCGTATCGTCACCGTCGCGACCGCTCAGGATGTCGTTTCCAGCGCCGCCGTCGAGCCGGTCGCCGCCGCCATCGCCGACGAGGGTATCGTCGCCGGCATCGCCCAGGAGCACGTCGTTGCCCGCGCCGCCCGCGAGCGTGTTGTCGGCCGCGTTGCCGCGGATGACGTCGGCGAAGGGGCTGCCGATGACGTTCTCGATAAGGCCGGTAATGGCCAGCAGATTCTTCTGGTCGTCCACCCGCTGCTTGCGCCCGTTGCCGATGCGGAGGTCGACCGTAACAGGCCATACGGCACCGGAGAAGTCGAGCAGATCAACGCCGGCCTGGTCCTCGACCTCGTCGATGCTTCCGGGCACGAGGACGTAGGTGTCGTCGCCCATGCCGCCGGTCATCGTGTCGTTGCCGGGTCCGCCGTGGAGCGAGTCGTCTCCGATGCCGCCGTCGAGCGAGTCGTCGCCGACTCCGCCAGAGATGGTATCGTCGCCCGGGAGGCCCGTCAGGACATCATCGCCGCCGTTGCCGACGAGGACGTTGTCGCCGTCGGATCCGATGAGGGTATCGTGCCCCGCGCCGCCGGTAGCGTTCTCGAAGTTGATCGCGCCGCCGGGATAGCCACCGAAAACGGCGGGGGCCCACCCCTCGCCGAGGTGAACGCGGACGGCGCTCGACCAGAGATGGTAGTCGAGGGTATCGACGCCGCCGTGGCCGTCGACTTGCCCGGTGACACCGACGCCGTCGCTGAACTGGAAGATGTCGTCGTTCTGGCCGCCGATGACGTTCTCAATGTTGTTGCCGTCGTGTGTGGCCTGGTTGCCGGCGCCGTCTGTGACGGTGATGCTGGCGAACTGGGCGAGCAGGGGGACGGTGACGGCACTGAAGTCCATGACGTCGTTGCCGCCGGCAGCGGCCTCTCGGACCTCATCGACGCCGAAGTTGTCCTCGAAGCGGTACTGGTCGTCGCCGTGGCCTCCGAGGAGGGTGTCGTCGCCGGTATTGCCGTAGAGGATGTCGTTGCCGAAGTAGGTGGCAGGCTCGAAGGGGACCATCTGATCGACCTGTCCTCCATCGTCGAGGAGGATCAGGCCGTTGTCGCCGAAGAGGACGTCGCTGCCGGGGCCGCCGTAGATGGTGTCGTCGCCTTCCTCGGCGTCGAATGCGATGGTCCAGAAGTCGCCCTCGTCGGCGGGGATGGGGTCGTCGTTTGCGTCGAGGATGATCTTGCCGTCTCCATCAACCTTGTAGATCAGTTCGAGTTGGAACGTGGAGTCGCCGACGGCGCCGTTGTCGCCGAAGACGTAGTCGTCGCCGTCGTCGGCGTAGATGGTGTCGTCGCCCCGGCCGCCGAGGATCGTGTCGTTGGCGAGGTTGCCGTAAATGTCGTCGTCGCCGTTGGCACCCTCGATGTAGTCGGCGCCGCCGCCTCCCTGGACGATGTCATCATCACTTCCGCCGAAGAGTCTGTCGTCGCCTTCGCCGCCGGTGAGTGTGTCGATGCCGGAGGAGCCATTGAGAAAGTCGTCGCCGTCATCGCCGCTCATGACATCGTGGCCGCTTCGTCCGTAGAGCCGGTCGTCGCCCTGTCCGCCGCTTAGGGTGTCGTCTCCGGTGTCGCCGCGGATGAAGTCGTTGTTGGACCCGCCGGAGAGGACGTCGTCGGAATCGTCGCCGGTGAGTTGGTCGTCGCCTGAGCCGCCGTCCATGATGTCGATGCCGTCGCCGCCCCGAAGGCGGTCGTTGCCGTCGCCGCCGCGGATGATACCGCCGCCGGGCGGGGCGTAGAGTCGGTCCTCGTTATCGATTCCGTCGTCGGCGCGGCCGTTCGCGTCGGTCGCTTCGGGTCCGTCATCGGTGTCGCCGAGGAAGTCGCCGTAGAGTTCGGCGGTGATGGCGGGGTTGAGGGAGTTCTGGAGGCGGATGGTGTCGTTGCCGAGTCCGCCCTCGCCATAGATGCGCAGGACGTCGGCGGCGGGAAACTCCTGCTCGAACCCGAGGGCCGAGACCACGACCTTGTCCTCGTTTTCGATCACCTGCTGGCTGACGGTGAAGGATTCGTTGCGGTCCTGGGTGCAACCGCGGAGGCGGTTGCCTGCGCGCGGCCCCATGTTGAGACGGAGCGTGCCGTCGGGCGCGAGTTCGGCGAGCACGGGGGGCAGGACCTCGTCCGGGCAGGACCAGTTGAATTCAAGGATGGTCCCCTCGGCGATGGTCCAGGAGTCGGAGAAGAGCGTGATCTCGAACAGGCCTAAGTCCAGGCCTATCCACACGTACGCCTCGAAGTAGGCGTCGAGCGAGCCTTCGGCGTCGAAGATGCAGAAGGGGTTGCCGGTGGCGAGGCGCTGCTGGAGTTCGGCGAAGCGGATGCGCCCGTCGCCATCGACATCGTGCAAGTCGATGTCGATGGCGGCCTTGATGCCGCCGCGGACACCCGCCTCGATGAGGCCACCGACGCCCGCGAAGGCGCTGGCCGAGATGTTGGCGTGGAGCCAGGCCTCGGGGTAGTCGGTGCCGGTCTCGGCGTGGTCGCTGATGTAGAAGCCCTGGCTGAGGTCGGCGAAGTCGCCGCTGTCAGCGAACTGCCGAATGCCGTAGGTGTCGTAGCCGAAGCCGAACTGGATGCCGAAGTCGAACGACCCCTCGAGCCCCGCATTGAGGAACGGCGGGAAGATGGGGAAGCTCACGTCGTAAGCGAATTGGAAGGCGAGTGCGGGCAGGTTGAACTCGACCAGGCGTGCGTCGCCGCCGAGGAGCAGGTTGACGACCTCGCCCACGTCGGTCAGGATCGGGAACGAGAGGCCCGAGGGCGTGTTACCGCCCTGGCCGGTCATGAAGCCGTAGTCGTCCTCGTTGAGGCCGATGTCCACGACGTCGGTCAGGGCGTTGAGGTTGTCGATGATGTTCTCGGCGGACTCCTCGAGTTTGTTGTACAGGCGCAAGTCGCCGGCCAGTTCGAAGGAGCCGAAGTTGAAGGCGATGTCGCCGCTGAATGCGTTGGCGTTGTCAACGGCTTGGGAGAGGCGGTTCAGGGCGTCGATGAGTTCGCCGTACGGGCCCGCGGCCGCGGTGACGATCTCGATGAGCGTGATGTCGTTCTCGGCGAGGTCCGAGATGATGGGCATCGGCTCGTTGAGGAAGTCGCGGATCGGCTTCGTGGGTTTCATCGCCAACTGGTACCCGTACAGGACGGGACCGATGAAGTTTGAGAGGAACTCGCCCACGTGCAGCGTGATGTTGTTGAACTCGACGACCGGGATCCTGTCGAGCGGGTCCACGTCGTGGAGGGTCTCGGTTTCGCGGTCCACCAGGGCCCAGGCGAGGCGGAACTCGACGGAGTAGTGGGGCAGGCTCATGGCACCGGTGGAGTCGTCACCGAAGATGAGGTCCTCCAGTTCCTCGTAGTCGAGTTCAAGCCCGAGGTTGATGTCCATCAGGAAGAAGTCTTCGACACCCTCGTAGCCGTCGATCTCGCGGTGGAGGCTGCCGGTGAGGTTGGCGTCGAGGAGGTTCCCGAGTTCATAGGTGGTGCCGATAAGGTCGAGTTCAGCCTGGGTGAGACGATCGTCCCCGTCGAAGTCCATCAGGTTTACGGTGAAGACGGCGCCCAGGGCGGAGGGCTGGAGACCGTCGCCGTCGAGGTCGGAGTCGGGCAGGCCGTCGCCGTTGGCGTCGACGTCGCCGGTGTTGTTGGCCGGGTCATCGTCCTTGTCCTCGTCGGTGATGGAGACGTGCCAGACGGCCAGGTTTCCCTCGGCCTGGAAGTCGGGGACCTGGGCGTCCAGGTTGATGACGATGTCCTGCGGAGCCGAGGTGTCGACGTAGAACTCGTGCTGCTCTTCCGTGCCGCTGTTGTCCTTGGTCACGCCGAAGGCCAGGTTCCACGTGAAGCCGATGTTGAAATCGACGGTTCCCTCGGCCGTGAACTTCAGGACGTCGAAGCCGCTGTCAAACTCGAAGAAGAAGTCGTCCTCGTACTCGAAGACGTCGGTGTACAACTGGATATCGAACTGGGTGTGTCCGGCGTCGTCGACGAATGGGATGTCTTCCCACGTGAGGTTGGTGTCGCCGTTGGTGTCTGTGAGGACGAGGATATCCAGGTCGTCGTACCAGGCGTTGTAGAGGGCCTGCCGCACAAGGTCGTTGCCCGTGGCCCCCGATGCTTCCAGATCCATGAAGGCCTCGTCGAGGGTGTCGCGGAGGTTCTCGAAGAAGTTGGCCCCGTCCTGGAGGGCGTCGCCCAGGAGCGGGATCTGGATGCCGAACACCTCGCCGTCCATGGCGTCGGCGATCTTGTCGAGAAGGTCGTACATGCCGTCCTGGATCACCAGGGACGAGGAGGTGTTGACTGTGGTCACCTGTTCGGTCGCGGCGGTGTAGAAGACGGGCTCGTGCCCCTCGACCACAACGCGGTCGGGGCCGGTCTCGAAGCCGGCCTCGTAGCCCAGGGCGTCGACGGTGAGGACGTCATCGCCGCCGTCGCCGCCGTCGACGTTCGTGACGAAGTCGGTCCCGGGCTTGACGGTGATGTTGTCGTTGCCGTCGAGGCCGTTGATGTTCACGGTGTCGATGTTGCCGGCGACGTCAATGAGCGGGCCGGCGTTGACGGTAACCGTCCGGTTCGGACCGTCGAGGACGATGAGGTCGTCAGCGGCGGTGCCGTTGACCGTCAGGGCGTCGAGCAGGAGCCGCGGCTCGAGCGTTTCGATTCTCGCCGGTCCTGTCTCGGCGGCTCGCCGGGACGGGCTGTCCGCCATGGGATTAGAGGCGCGATCAGGAATACTCATGACAAACTCCTTCGCATGACCCGGGCCGATGCCGCCGGTGAACCCCCCGCGCGGCAACACCGCAATACCCACGTTTTCGACGCGCAATACGACAGTATAACCACGTTTTGGCGATGTGTCAACTGTAATCGGGGGAACAGAGAGTTTATCCTAATAACCCCGATTTTACCGATGTTTCCCGTGAGAATGGTGCCGTGGGGGGATCCGCGTAGTTCCGGTGACACACAACTTATCTGGGTAGTTCCGGTGACACACAACTTATCTCGCCTTATGTCTTCGGTTTGGGCTTGGGGCCGGGTTTGAGGGGATGAAGGCGGCGATCCAGGCGGGTCTCCAGTCGGGCGATGAACGCCGGATCGCCCAGCGGCCGGCCCGTCCGAAGATGGAGGCGCAGCCGCTCCACTTGTTCCTCGTCCTCGTCGGCCGCGAGAAACCGACGCCAGTTGCTCACCTCGGCCACGAGCGGTCCGCCCGCGGCCACCAACGCGTCGCCGCGACCCTTGACGTGCCCCGCCGCGCTCGACCACGGCCACTGCCACGGTCGCCGCACCAAGCCGGCCCGCACCGGGTTCTGCTCGATGTACCGTGCCGCCGCCAGCGTGTGGGCGGCGTCCATCGGACACGACTCGAACCGGCCCTGCCAGAGGTACCCTTGCCAGCCTTGGCGAAAGTTGATCGCCCGCGTGTACCGCCAATGGGCGCGGCCGACCGCCCGCGCCAGGCCCTCGGCCGTCTTGGGAATCGCGATCAGGTGCACGTGATTCGGCATCAGGCACCAGGCCCAGATCGTCACGCGGTGCTCAGCGCACGAGGCGGCCACCAGCCGAAGGTACGTCTCGTAATCTTCGTCGCCGAAGAACGTCCGCTGCCGCCGATTGCCGCGCTGCGTGATATGATGCGGCACCCCCGCGGCCACCACTCGTGCGATGCGACTCATGCTGCCACCCTACCGCCCCCGCCCCTTCGCGTCAAGGCCAATTA
>CAZEBQ010000143.1:0-10024 GCA_964510295.1 uncultured Anaerolineales bacterium
TGGCCCCGGCCAGGGTCTTGTTCACGTAGGCTTCCCCGCCGGAGAGTTTGTCGCCGACGAGCAGCGACGCCAGCAGCGCAGCCGCGTAGAGGGTTCCGATAACCGCCTCGCGCGGGATGAGCGGGTTCGTCGGCTTGATTCCCGCCAGGAGCCCGGCCCCGATCAAAACCATCCCGGTGGATACCAGGTACGATCCCGGCGTGGCATACCCGACACCGAGGGCCAGTCCCACCAGCGCGCCCAGGGCGGCGAGTTGATCCAGGACCAGGTCCGAGAAGATCAACGTTCGCCGGACAATATGCAGGCCGATGTACGTATGGAGAACAAGCACCACGGCCAGCAGGCTCAGTTGCAGGATGAGGAAGTGCAGGCTTTCAGACATGGCGCTCTCCAACGCCGTGCATCGGCGTGCCTATGGGGTTGGGGCCTCGGCTTGGGGTTTCTTCTCGTCCTCGGACAGCATCCCGGCCTTCTGTGCCGCAGCAAGGAGCCGGTCAATCCAGAGGTCCACCAGGGCGAAGTAGTCGGCCGCCTCGGGGGCACCACCGCCATAGAGCGGCACGATCACCGGCTCCGCCCCTACCCGCGAGGCGACCATCCGGATCTTCTGCTCGTCGAAGTAGTTGGCGGCCAGGATGATCCGGATATGCCGCTCCTTCATCATGGTCACGAGTTCACTGACGTGCTTCGGCGAGGGGGAGATGCCGGGCTTCGGTTCCACCGTTCCCGCCTCTTCCAGGTCGAACAGTTTCAGGAAGTAGACCCAGTTCTTGTGGTACGACACCAGGGCCGTGCCCCAGAGCGGGCGCATCGCCTTCAGCCACCCTCCCGCGTAGTCGGCGAGCGGCCTGCCCTTGAGTTTGTGCTTCTGAAGGAAGGGGACCAGTGTGCCGTTGTGAGCCATGCGGCAGAGGGTCTCGGCGCCGAGCAACTCGGGCAGTTCCTTCCCGAAAAGGCGCTCGTCGATCCTGGCCAGAAGCCTCTCGAGGTTCGCCCGGTAGTAGGTCTCGCCCTCCGGGTCGTTCCGGATCAGGCCGGTGGCGATGTTGCGGGCCACCCGCTTCATGTTCACCGGGCTGCACGTCAGGTGCGGGTTGCCGTAGATATGGACGCCGCCCTCGGCGCGCGACAGTTTGGTCGGCTTTTCCAGCAGGTTGATGCCCTCGGAAACGGCCACGTATCCCGGCTGCCCGCTGCGGACGTGCGTGTTGCCGCACTTGTCGATGACCGTCGGCAGCCACATCTCCAGGTCGAGGCCCGTCGTGACCAGCACGTCGGCCCGGGCGACCATCTCCACGAACGAGGGTTTCGGCCGGATGAAGTGCGCGTCCTGGTCCCCGCGGACGATGGCCTCGACCGCTACGCGGTCGCCCCCGATGACCCGCGCGAAGTCGGCGTAGTCCGGCAGGGTGGCCACCACTCGCAGTTTCACCCCCTCCCGAGGGGCCGGCCGCGCCTCGCCGGCGGCAACGGCCACGATGGCGACCGAAGCGAGGAGCATTGTCAGGATCCGTGAACCTTTCATGGCAATCCCTTCAATCAATAACGGTCGTGTTTATGCGGCCCGGCCACGAAGATGACCTGGAACATCCCGACGTCCTCGGGCTCCTCCATCCCGCTGCCGTCCGCGTGGTTGTATTCCAGTCGATACTTCACAAAGGGACTCTGATGCCACGTCAGGTACGGGCCGACCTGCCAGCGGTACGGGTTCGCCGCGTCGTACGCCAGCGGTGTCACATCCAGGCCGGGGAGGGCGTACGACTTGCTGTCCGGCTGGAAGTAATCGAACCGCATGCCGAGGTCCAGTTTCCGCGACAATTTCGATTGGACATAACTGTACACACCCCACGCGGTCAGCGTGTCTTCGCCGGAGCCGTCCGGGGCCACGAGGTCGCGGTCCAGCAGGTACAGTTCGCTGCGCCACTCGACGTTTCGATACCGCATGCGCTCGGTCGGTTCCCAGCGGAGCGTGCAGTCCAGGCCGAAGACCCGGCTGCTGAGCGTGTTGTAGACCTGATCGGTGCCGCCCCCCGCGATTTGGACCGGCCAGTCATCGTTCCAGCCGAACAGCCCGGTGGCGCCCCACTCCAGGTAGGTGTCTTTGGTAAGGTCGCGGAAGTTCTTGTAGTGGCCGAGGATGGACGGGGTTCCGTGGGTGTTGCCGCCGAACAGCCGGTCGTTGCTCCCCTCGGCGACCTGGACGGTCACCTCCTGCGACGCGCCCCACAGGACCGGAAGGATGGCGTCCAGCGACACGCCGGTCTGGTTCAACCCGCCGTCGCCGAAGATCTCCCTCAGCGCCAGGGGGAAGTCCACCTGGTCCAGAGCGTGTTTGTGCCAGCGGTTCACCACTCCGAACTGCTGCCGGAACTTCCCGAACGTCAGGTTCACCCCCTCCAGGACGCCGAACCGGGTCATGTAGACCTCGCCCAGTTTCGCCCAGTCTTCCGTGACCGGCACGGCCGCCTTGAACTTGCTGTATGGATCCAGGTACGACTCAATATGAATATCCATAACCCGAAAGTCGAAGTCGGATCGCCGGCGGGTGTCTTCCTGGTGCTGGTACAGGCCGACCATGTCGCCGGCGACGCTGATCTCCGGATTCAGTTCCTGGAGGCTCAACCACCCCGCATGAAACCCCTTTTCTTTCTCCTTCAGCACCTCCGCCGCTTCCTGGGCTTTCTCATTGGCCAGGCGTCGGAGGGCGGCCAGTTCCGACTCGTCCGACTCGGCGGGGGCTGCCTTGGCCTTACGTAACTGCCGGATTTGCTCCTTCAGGTCGCCGATCTCGGCTTCGTAATCCTCGCGCTGCTCGTTGATCTGCCCGCGCAGGTCCGCGACCGCCGCCTTCAGGGCCTCGAACTCCTCGGTCGGCCAGGCGCCGTCGGCCCAGGCGACCGTCGCGCACAGGCACGTCAACACCAACGCCCCACAACATGCCACACGATTCATGGCGCTCATCCTCCTTCCAAAGCCATCTGAGCCTCAGGGACGCCTGAGAATGCCGCCCAACGGTTCCCGAGAACCCTCGGGGCGTCTCATGCAAAACGTCGGGTGAGCCTCTCAAACAGGCTGAGGAAGGGGAGGAGCACGGGCGGCATGCGCCGCCCAGAAGGGAATCTGTACCGCTGGCACCGCCCGCGGGCAGCGACGCTCCGGCACCGCGTCGGTGCAAGGCAGCAGGCAGACCGCCACAGCGCAGTCGGCCTGAAAAGCAGCAAGGAACAGGCAGATCGGGCAAGGGCCCCGGCCGCACAGATCGCCGGCTCTCCCGTCGGCTTCCTGTAACCCGGCATACCGATGCAGGCCGGCCGAGGGTGAACCGTCATTCGCCGGTGCCGTCGCGTGAGGGTGTTCGTGGAAAGCAGGGTGCACGATGTGCGACCCGACGCTGGCAAACAGAATGGCCAGCAGGGCCATCAACAGAAGCGCATGTCCGTAGCGTCTGCTCAGCATCGCCCGCCGTCCGCTACTCGGCACCCTGATAGGCCGTGCGCCGTTGCCATACTCCACACGCATCATAGCGACTCGGCATAGACCGTCAAGCCCCCACCACCTTTCAGGCGATCGGGTTAACCCAGGTGCACCGAACCTGGACACGGACTACTCGAAGGCAACACGCCACGTCACCTCGCGGTTGCGGGGCGCCGTGATGGTGACGCGGACCCCCGGCGGGTCCGCCTTCCACGCGACCGCCTCGCCGAAATGCTTCTCGGGACGGTCGATCTCCGCCTTCTTGACGGCCCAGCGCCTGGCGGTCGTCGGCATGGCGATGCGGAGTTCGTACGGGTCACCGCCGACCACGCGCGACCGCCCGGACAGCGTCTTCGTCTTCTCGTCCCATTCAACGCTCACCACGTCCACGGCCCCTTGCGTGATGTGTCGCGACGTGCTCACGAGTTGCGGCCGCGCGGCGGAGCGGCGGAGCGAGATGACCCGGCATGAACTCGGCCGCAGGGTCGCCGTCAGCGTGCCGTCGACCGGGCCGACGAACGCGTTCTCCCAGTAATCGAAGCCGACGCAGGCGGCGTCGCGGCGGGCCTCCAGACCCAGCGACGCCAGGTCCACCGCGACCTCGGCTTCCTGTTTATCGTTCCAGTTGAAGAGGCCCACGAGGTCGCGGCGCCCGTCGCCGAGGTCGGCCCGCAGGTGCCAGACCTTCGCCAGGTCCTTGTCGAAGAGGTCGATCGGCCGCCCGCGGCCGCCGTGGTTCGGGATGCACCGTTTCAGCACGTCCAACCGCTCGCGGGCAAGGCCCGGCAGCCATTCGCTCACAACGACCATCTGGCCTGACAGGGCGATGAGCGACCCCCACGCCCGGGCCTGGTCCACCGTCAGCGGCGGTCGCAGCATCAGGCAGTCGGGATCGTTGAACCAGACGTCGCCGTGCCAGTAGTACAGGTTCGTGGCGGGGCGTGCGCCGCGTCGGACGCCGCCCCAGTTGGCGCCGACGTCGGGGCCGATGCGCATGCCGTCGACCAGTCCGACCGACCCGCCCAGCGTCCGCATGTTCTGGGCGATGTTGCAGCCGAGGATGAAGACGTCATCGCCCGCCGCCTGGCGCACCAGCCGGAGTCCGCTTCGGTACGCCTCGACGTTCGTCTTCGACGGGTCGTGGAACACGGCGTCGCCCAGGCCGTCGGGGCCGTACTCGGGCCGCGGGTACCGTATCTTCGCCGCCATGCCGGTCCAGAGACCGTCGATTTTGATGTACTTGTAGCCCCACCCGCGGGTGATGCGCGAGACCACCTCCGTGAGGAACGTCCGCGCCGCCGGGTGCGTCATGTCGAGGCACGTCCCGGCCCACTTCACCGTGTACAGCGACCCGTCCTCGCGGTGGACGAACCAGTCCTGGTGGTCCTTGAAGGCGGGCCGCTTGGGGTCCCAGCCGAAGGGGATGATCCAGATGCCGGCGGCAAACCCCGCGCGGGTGACGGCGTCGGCGGTCGGTTTCATGCCGGCGGCGTACTTGCCCTTGGGGTTGTGTGCCGTGAAGTCGCGGCCGCTGATCTGCCACCCGTCGTCAATCTGGAGGAAATCGAAACCGAACCTCGCCAGGTGTTCCTTGCAGAACGTGGCCAGTTCGGCCATCCGCTTTTCATCGAGCGCCCGCGCGTGGTACCACGTGCAGTAGCCGCTGGGCACCACCTCCGGCAGTTTCACCTGGTGAGCCTTTGCGACGGCGGCGGCGTAGGCCCCGAGACCGTCGAGGCAGTCGTCGAACCATCCGATGGCCACCGTCTCGCCCTCAAGGGCCGCACCCGGCGCAAGGGTCACTTTGCCGTACTCGCCGCGCGCCTCCATCCGGATGGGCTCGCCCTTGCTCCGGATGCCGACAACGCCGCTGCTCCGGCAGTGGGTGAGCCATCCGCAGACGACCCCGGCCCGTGTCTTCGGGTGGGCCAGCGCACAGGCGGCGTAATGGTCGCGGTCGCCGCCGATATCGTAGGGCCCTTCCGGCCCGAGCGGTCGCAGGTCGGCCTTGGGCGCGCCGGCGTCGATCTCGGCCGCAAACGCCGCCAGGGTCTTGACCGTCACGGGTTTATCCCCCGCGTGGTGCAGGGTGACTTTGGCGCAGAGGAAGGGGAGACCGTCGTACAGGATGAGCGTCTCGATGCGGCCGCTCTTCCGGGTGACCTTGATCGCCTTGCCGGCGCCGAGCGTATCGCGGACGTCAATGGCGCGGACGGTCTCAACGGGGTCATCCGTCCCGCCGCCGAGCCGCCCGGCCTTCACGAACGTGTGCCGCCCGCACTGCGCCGAGAACGTGCCGTCCGCGGCGCTGACGGTGACGGTGAGGCGTCCGCCCGTCAGGGTCCACGCATCGTTCACCTTCCTGGCCTCCAGAGTTGCGCCTGCCCCGTCGGCAGGGCGGGCTGCCAGCAGGGATATCGCGATGGACGCCGCAACGCAGAGTGGTCCGATTCCTGGCATTGAGAGTCTCTCCTGTTCTCCGCGGACGAGTCTTACACGCCTTAGCGGCCCAGGCACCGCCACGAGGGTGGCACGGCAGCGGCGAAGCCGCGGCCGTGGGCCGCATCGCGCCGGGCGGGCGCCACGGTCACGCTGCGCTTGGCCGTGCCACCCTCTGACCCGACATGCGCCTTCTTGCGCGGTGGGTGCGGAGACCCACCGCGCCACGCGCGTTCCGCGCGGCAGGTCCGGAGACCCGCCGCGCGGGAAGTGGCGTTGTAGTATTAGGCCGAGGCCGGCGAACTGGCCAGGTCGCCCGCCGGGCCGATGGGACGCGAGTGTTTCTTGAGATCTGCGTCGAAGCGGTCCATCATCTCCGTGAGGCGTCTGACGACCTCGGGATGGGCGTCGGCCAGGTTCCTCGTCTCGCCGATGTCGGCTTCGAGGTCGTACAGTTCGGTCGGCAGTTCGACCTTACGGTGCATCCAGCGGCCGTTGTCGTCTTTCCATGTCTTGTACCGCTTCCCGGCCTTGTGCAGTTTCCATTTGCCGCAGCGGACGGCCATCGGCACGGTCGTCTGCTTGGGGTAGTAGTAGAGGGCCTCGTGCGGCGAGGTGGCGCCGGGCTTGCCGGTCATGAGCGGCCGGATGTCTTTGCCGTCGATGACCCGGTCGGTCGGCACTTGGCCGCCCGTCAGGCCGGCGATGGTCGGCAGCAGGTCCATCGTCGTGGCGACCTCGTTGCAGAGCAACCCGGCGGGTATCTTGCCGGGCCACCGCATGATGCACGGCTCGCGCATGCCGCCTTCGTAGATGGTGCCTTTGCCGTCGCGAAGCGGCAGGGCACAGCCGCCCCGCGCGCCGAACCGGATCCACGGTCCGTTGTCGGACGTGAAGACGACGAGTGTCTGCTCGTCCACGCCGCACGCCTTCAGCGTTTTCAGCACCTCGCCGACGCTCCAGTCGATCTCTTCGATGGCGTCGCCGTAAAGGCCCCGCTTGCTGTTGCCTTTGAACTCGCCCGAAGCCGCCAGCGGCAGGTGCGGCATGGTGTGCGGCAGGTAGAGGAAGAAAGGCTTGCGCTTGCTTGCGCGGATGAACTTCACGGCCTCCTCGGTGTACCGCTTCGTGAGGGTGGCCTGGTTGGCCGGGTGCTCGATGAGTTCACCGTTTCTGAGAAGGGGCGGGCCGGACTCCGCGCCCTTGCGGATGTTCATGTCGTTCGAGTACGGGATGCCGTAGTACGAGTCGAACCCCTGCTTCATGGGCAGAAACTCGGGCAGATGACCCAGATGCCATTTGCCGACGCACGCCGTGGCGTAGCCGCGGCGCCTGAGAATCTCGGCGACGGTGACCTCATTCGGATGGAGGCCGCGGTTGGAGTTCTGGAACAGCACCACCGCCCCGCCGCGCTCTTCACCATTGATGACGCGCGAGACCACGTTCATGTTGACGCGTTGCGGATAGCAGCCGGTCATGAGCGCCGCCCGCGAGGGCGTGCAGACGCTGGCGGCCACGTAGAAGTTGGTGAACCGCATGCCCTCGGCCGCCATCCGGTCGAGGTTCGGCGTCCGGATGAGCGGCGACCCGAAGCAGCCCACGTCCTGGTACCCCTGATCGTCAGTGAAGATGATGACGACGTTGGGCGGCCGGCCGGCCGCACCCTCCTGCGCCTTCGTCATGCAGGCGGGCAGCGCCATGGCGGCAGCGCCGGCACTGACGGCCTTAAGGAACTCGCGGCGGGTGATCGATGGCATCAGCAGGCTCCCTTCATTCCGTGGCCGCCTTCGGTGCACGAACCATCAAGTCCTCGATGATACGCGCCAGGTCTTTCGGGTCCATCTTCGTCTTCAGGTATGCGTGCGGTTTGTCGGGTTCGCGTCGCCAGGCGTTCCGGCCGTCGGGCTCCACGTGGCAGTGGCCGGTGGGCTCGGCGTCCCAGTAGTCGGCCAGGCCCCTGACGGCATAGAGGACGGCCGTCTGGTCCCAACTGGCGCGGCTGAGGCCGGGTTTGCCGAAGTAGCGTTCGTAGCCGATGCGGACGGGATTCTGCGGCGCTGTCTCCCCCATCCGCGCGCCCGTCTGGATGGCCTTGCCGATCTCCGATCCGCTGAACATGACTCGCGTCGGCCACGCCTGCACGGCCCGTACGGTCGACGCCGGGTCGGGACGGTAGAAGTTGGGTTCCTTGCCCTCGGGGTACCGCCCACCCATGCACGACCACAGGCGGACCTTCTGCCTCGCCAGGTCAACGCCGCTCAATGGGCTGACCGCGTCCGGCCCCGAGTCCAGCAGCCGGGCCAGGCTCGTCAGGTGCCCGACCGTTACGATGACGACGCTGCCGTCGGGCTGGGATGCCAGAGTCCGCCGGTACAGGCGGACCGCATCCTCAGCGTCGGCGTAGGAGGCGAGGTCGTGGGGACACGCCTCGGCCACGGCGCGGGTGTACCGGGAGCGCGGTCGCCTGCCGCCCTGCTTCGGGTCGAGCACGCCGACTGGGATGTCGCCGCGGCCGTAGTACGTGTTCACGGCGTCGGCGCAGCGCGGGCTGTGGGGGTCATCGGTGGTGGTGATGACGGCCAGGATGCGGGCCTCGCCCCGGTCGGCCAGGGCGTGCAGGAGGGCCAGGGCGCCCAGATCGTCGCAATCCGAGTCCATGTCGGCGTCGAAGATGACGGGAACGGGCTGAGGGGGCCGGGCGGCGAGCGCCGCCGGCGCGCACGCCGCTACCATGCACATCGCCGCGCTCAACAGCCGTTTCATCGCCGGTCTCCCTTCGATGCCGGAAGGACTTGGCGCTCCGCGCGGCGGCCTTCCCAGGCCGCCGCGGCGCCCGCGAAGGTCGCAAGTGTGGTGGTCTGGGAAGGCCACCACGCGGAGGTTCCGGAACCGTCTCCAAGACAGAAACGCCCGACCCGCCGGGGGCGGACCGGGCTCGGGTTTCGGCGGAGGACCCCGGAGAGGCTCACCGTTTCCTCAGGTCCTTGACCTGGTCCTCGAGGTCCTCGACGCGATCTTCGAGGCGGTCCTTCTCCTTGTCGATGAGTCTGTTTTTGCGCTTCAGGCTCTCGACTTCCTGCCTCAGGCGACTGTTCTCGGACGCCAGGCGCAGCACCTCGTTCTCAAGGGCCTCTTTGCTCATCCCTTTGACGGTGCTTCGGTCCCTCGGCGCCGGTTGCCGCGACGGCTCGCCGATGACAACCAGCGGCTTGTCGGGGGCATCTATCTTGAAGCACCCGGCCACAAGGGCCATCGCCACCATCAGCGTGGCAACGGTCCAGAGAATAACTTTCTGTGCCACGAGTCGTCCCTCCCTCAGAGGCTTCTCCCGCCGCATCACGTTAGCACGTCGCCGACCCGTCCGCAAGGGGCAAGGGGCTGAAACAGCCCGGCGGCATGGCCACGCCCGCGCGGCCAGGGGTGCCGGCCGCACCTTCACGGCTGCGCGCAGCCGCCGGCTCTCGAACTTGCTTGACTTGCGCGCCGGCCCCGCGCACCTTGAACCCATGGCGGAGGCGGTGCCCATCCTGGTCATCACGGGCCAGACGGCGAGCGGCAAGGAGCGGCTGGCCGCGGAGGTCGCGGCACGCCTCGGCGGCGAGATCATCTCGGCCGATTCCATGAAGGTCTACCGCAGCATGGACATCGGCACCGCCAAGGCGTCGGCCGAGCAGCGAGCCAAGGCGCCGCATCATCTTCTCGACGTGGCCGACCCGGGCGAGACGTTCTCGACCGCCCGTTGGCTGGAACTGGCGGAGGCGGCGATCCGGGATACCCGCGCGCGCGGCCGCGTGCCGGTCGTCTCCGGCGGGACGCCACTCTACCTGAAAGCGCTCCTGGAAGGCCTCTTCGAGGGACCCTCGGCCGACGCCGGCGTCCGCGCGCATCTGCGCGACGAGGCTGACCGGTGCGGCACGCCCGCGCTGCACGAGCGGCTCTCGGAGGTCGATCCGGCTGCCGCCGAACGCATCCATCCGAACGACCTGCGGCGGATTGTACGGGCACTGGAGGTCTGGGAACTCACCGGCACGCCTATCTCCGACCTGCAGGAGCAGTGGGGCAGCCGCACGACCGACTACCGGCCGCTTGTCGTCGCCATCCGCCGCGACTC
>CAZEBQ010000144.1:0-10013 GCA_964510295.1 uncultured Anaerolineales bacterium
AGCATTTTACTGGTGATATATATTCGGTTAAGTATGATGGTTTAGCTGTTGCCCATTTGAAAATCAGGAAACTCAAAAAGGTATAATGTATGTCTGCAATTAGTTCAAAGCAGTGGTGGTTAGTTGAGTTTACCTCGAAGCCGAGCAGAGTATATCTTTTTCCTGTTAAGAATGAACGGGGGTTAAGAAAATACAGTAAGTTGCTTGTGGGTGTCAAGCATATAAAGCAGGCAAGGTGGTCGGACATACAGTATTATTTAGGTGTTGTTTTACCTTGTGGATATAACTTGACTGATTATGCAATAGGGCCGATTACTTTTCAAACGTCGGGCGGGTTAGTAACAATTTGGACGACTTAGGGGGGTCAAGTCATGATAAGTAAAGCGTCTGTAGTTATGTTTGCCGCGTGGGCATGGTGGATGATTGTTGTTTTATGGTTCGGGGTGTGTGTACCATAGACAACGAAGTATGAGATTCTCCATCTTGATAGAGGTCATTGTGGGTTAGGGGCGGGTAAAGTTAAGTGTGGTCTATGATTGTAAAGACAATTATGCCGAGGATATACGAAGTCATACTCAGCAACGAGGAGCGGGCTAAGGTATTGAAAAAGAGTATTGACGACCACATGCCCGAAAGTATCATTATTCAATGTTGTATAGAGAGTGGTTTCAAAGCATATTTTCCGGTGTCAAAACGTGGAGGCTGAATTATGGGTAAGAATAACGAGCAGTCGAAACAGAGTTTTATCGACGCAGCAAATTTTATACAAACTCTGCTCGAAACTCCTGAGTACGAAGAGGATTTATTGTCTATAGGGACATTTATTACGTTAAGTGTTTATCTTGCAAACGTATTGACAATTAAATTATCAGAGAAGGAAAGGAGCGACAATGGCACAAAAGCAAACATGGGGTGACACGGCTGGCGGTGACTTTACATTTTTAAGTACCGACGGCGAAGTTCTGATTTTCGTTGTTGTGGCCGAGCCTATAGTATTTGCAGGTAAGTTTAAGGGTAAAGACCAGGAGCGTATTGGAATACCGGTGGTGACGGACGAAGGTTTTATGTTATTTATTACCGGCAAGCGTCTTGCCCGTAAAATCAGTAAGTACGAGCTACAGTTTGAAACACGTGCGTTTATGGCAATACGTCACGGGGCTGAGGGTGACATAAACGCTACTTACGAATTAAAGCTGCTTGACGATACTGAAAAAACGAAGCATTTATTAGAGCTGAAAAAGACCGAGTACAGCGAAGAGGCGTTGCAGGAAGCGATTAACTCTGCTGCCGAGTTAATCGAAAAATGACTTTTTACTCTTTCTTTTCTTTAGGGACCGGACGGAGAACGGATGCTCCGTCCACCTTTTTGTAATGGAGTACAAAACATGAGCGGCAATACCAGAGGTAAGCTCAAAGAGGAGTTTGAAGGTATGCACCGTAATCTTGATTGGCTACAGGCTCATTGTACTAAAGCTTTGGTCTTAATCCAACAACACAATCCTGCCTTATCTGAATCAATTAACCAGTTATCGTCTATCGTGGTCGAGCTCGATAAATTGGTTTTAGGTGTTTACAGCAAGCTCTGATTTGCTATAATAGCTCCGGTGTAGTTAGCGTTACACGCAAGCAAGGACGCGAATCATGCCTGAGCCAAGAGCAAGAGTTATTTCGTTAATGCGTAAAGCATTTCGTAAAGGTCAATCCGCGTCTTCATTTATACAAAACATGTCTGCTGTAGGTCTGTCATATCGGCGTACAGACATGTTATCAGACTGGCGTTCGGTTAACGAGGTCGAGAAAAAAGAGGGTGCGTTTAGGTTTGTACGTCGTGATTATTACCCTGCGAAACAGTCTCTTGCGGAGGTGGAATGGTCATTATCCCAGGAGTACATGTACAAGATTAAAGTGCAGTCACGTCTTCGTCCCGACGAACCGGTAACAGAGCGTTTTGTTAATATCATGTCTGCAAGTCCGTTGACGCCTGCACAGGCCGAATCGGAGGTCGAAATGGCGTGGGGTGAATGGGAACGATATTCGGCTGAGGAAATAGTTTCGTTACAGGCATGGTCGGCTATTCACAAGGTGGGTTTATGAGTAGTTTGGAGCGTCCCGCCCATATAATGCAGCCCGAAAAATCAATGGCTATGCCTCGTCACTTACTTTTTCTGGACACTGAAACTACCCAGTACGTCAAACCAAACGGCGATATTGTCCAGTCCTTAAAGCTCGGTTGGGCCTGTTACTGGCGTCGGGCTGGCGACCGACATTTGGACAAAATAGAATGGTTATATTTTGAAAAGCAGTCTGACTTTTGGCGATTTGTATTTTCTCACACTGCACCCAAAGTCAAGCTATGGGTTATAGCTCGAAACATTGTCTTTGATTTTACCGTGTGTCACGGCTGGCGGTATCTCAAAGCGGCAGGGTACAAGTTAAAGTTCTTTCACAACGAGGGGACAACCACTATTATTAGTGTTCGTAAAAAGGGCTCCTCGATAGTTTTTCTGGATTCGATGAACTGGTTTGTGGAATCTTTGGAGAAGACAGGACAGCGAATAGGTGTACCGAAGCAGCCGATTGACTTTGCAAAATGCAGCGTAGAGGAACTTCGTGCTTATTGTCTTAACGACGTCAAGATTGAGTTAGAAAATTTTAAGCTATTCATACGGTTTTTAGAGGGCAATCATATATCACGTCTTTGTTATACGCGGGGTTCGACCGCCATGTCTGCTTATTTGCTCCGTCACTACAACACTAAAATATATATACATAACAATCGCGAAGCTGTTAATCTTGAGCGGGATTCTTATCGTGGCGGTAGGGTAGAATGTTTTTATATAGGAGAATTGAATAATGAATCCTATCATATTGTGGACGTCAATAGTCTTTATCCTTTTGTTATGCGTAATAATCTGTACCCCGTTAGGTACTTATCTATATTACATTCTCAAAGCGTGGCGTCTCTTAAAGCGGCGTTGGCGGAAAAGGCGGTAGTTGCTCGATGTCTGGTTAACACCGCCGAACCGGTTTACGCCGTTCGCCGTGACCGGACTATATTTCCGGTAGGTCGGTTTTGGTGTAACCTCTGCACCCCTGAGCTAAAATATGCTTTAGCGTTCGGCAGGATAGAAGCTGTGTCTGATATGGTAGTGTACGAACAGGCATATATTTTTAAGTCGTATGTAGATACGTTTTATTCGCTTCGTCTGGATTTTAGGTCTGCCGGTGTGGCGGAGTACGAGGAGATATGCAAGAAAATGCTCAATTCTCTTTACGGTAAGTTCGGCCAAAAAGCACAGGAATGGACTCTAATTGGCGAATGTCCAAACGAGTTCGATAGAGAAGAGATTGTATTCAATCGCAACGGCAAGCGTGTTACTAAGTTGCGGTATCTTATGGGGCAGTTGTGGGAATTGACGGGTCACGATGAATGTTTTGATTCTTTTCCTGCAATAGCTTCACACGTCACGGCATACGGCAGGCTATATCTCTGGTATCTTATGCAAAAGGCGGGTCACGGCAATTATTTTTACTGTGATACAGATTCTTTGATAGTAAACAATAAAGGTTTAAAACACTTAGAATCGGAGATGCACGAGACGGAGCTCGGCGGTCTAAAACTGGTGGAATCGTCCCTGTCACTGACCATACACGGATTAAAAGACTATTCGACCGCGACAAAAACCGTAGTAAAAGGCATAAGAAAAAACGCCGTCGATTGTGGTAACGGAGGTTATCAGCAGGAATTATGGCCGTCATTTAGGGGCATACTCCGAAGCGGCAAGCCTGAGCAATACACGGTGACTCATATAGAAAAACACTTATCAAGAGAATACACTAAGGGACACGTACATCTTAACGGGTCTGTGACTCCTCTTGTGTACGCCGACGATGCCGATAGTCCTCTGCCGCCGCTTTGACTTTGTTTAACTTTTCCTCAGTGGTGGTTTGTAGCTGTTTAGCTCGTTCTTTTAAGTTGTCACCATCTTTACTCATACGGATTTTATATATACCTCGACATGTTCTGTATCGTACCCGATTAGTTCTAATTCACGTTTTGCTCTGGCAGAGGTTATCAGGTTCTTTTTAAGAAAACTAAGTGTTTGAGACGTAGTCCAAGTCGGGCCTTCGTCTGCCTTAGCTTCAAAATACCATTGCTCCATAAGTACGTTTACTTCGTCGGCAGGCAGATTAAGTTTGTTTAGTTCTGCCCGTGTTTGATTATCGTCATACACTTTCTTTTTATACAGGTTTTTAATGCCTTTGATTTTTTCGTCTGTTAAGTTCCATTCTCGTTTGTAGTCGGCTGTTTCGACAATATAGTTTGCGTCTTCTGCCCTTATACCTATCGACTTTAACAGTGATAAGGCGTCTGATTTATCAATCATGCGTTGGGTGTATGCCTTAACAATATCAGTTGAAGTAAACTTAGACAGGGTGGACAGGGTTTGTTTGATTGTAAACTCTGACATTCTCTCGGCGTTTGTTTCGCTGTACCCCAATTCCAGATAAGCGGCAAAAACGTCACCTTCATCGAGTACCCCTTCTTTATACATGCGTCGGACGTCAACACGTGTTAAGGGGTTAAAAGCGATATTCTTTAGTTTATCTCTCCAGAATGGCATAACGTCTAACGCCCTGAGTAACAGGTCGAGTTCGTCTTCGGTTATAACACCCCTGTGGAGCATTTCAAATCCCTGTTGTGGACTGGGTAACGCCCAGTGTGCAGCCCAATATCTCTTAGCCCATTCTGCGTCCAGTCCCTTCATGGCGGCGTACTTCTCAAAGTCGGGGGGAAAATCCTCATATTGGCCGAATTTTTCAGCTACGGACGGGCTAAAGGCCTCTCTGACGGCCATAGTGATTATGTCGGCTACGGGCGGAATCTGAAAAGCAAGCGTACTGTATAACGATGTATAGTCGGGGTGTATGCCGATTTTTCTGAGTTCTCGGTCGAGGTTGCTAAGGTTTGGGTTTTGTCTTAGTTGAAAAGCAATAATGTCGGCAGGTGACGGCTTTGTCAATACGGCGTCGAGATACTGTTCGGCATAGTCGGGGTGTATATCGGCTTTGCTTATGTCCCTGAGCAAGGCCGGTTTGTCGAACTCTTTGTATAGACCGCCCTGCACCATAAGCATAGCGTTGGGTATCGTATATGACAGGTCAAAAACAAGGTTACGGTCTTCGGAATTCCAGCCTATACGGGCAAGCTCTTCAATAAAGTTTGGTTCGCTTAGTATATCTCGTTTGAACAGACTTTGGGCCTGTTCGGTAGTTAATCGCTGCTGAGTTAGCCATTCCCACAAAGGCCAATCAGTAGCGTCAATATCTATTTTATCAACAGCCGTACTCCATACATTATTAACGTCACCGTGATAGCGGGCCCAAAGTACAATTTCGGGAATTGTCGGGTACGGGGATTGTGACTGATATAAAAACTTAGCGTTTAACGGGTCATACCCTTCGCTCGATGTAATCAGAGTCCAAAAATCTTCTTGAATTTTGCCGCGACGAAACAGTGTATTGCCTTCATTAGGAGTTAGCCATGTTTCTAAAGCCCCGCGATTGAGACCGCGTGACATTATTTTCATCATCGGGCCCATCAGAGTATGCAGAGTTTCGTCAATCATTTCAACGCCGACACCCAAAGCAAATCCACCGAAACCGGCTGACGGTGGAGCGGCAAGAGCGGATAAAAAAGTTTGCAAAGCGGGGGGCATGTCGGCGGGAAAACTCACTGTGTTCAGAACACCGGCAAAGTATGGGGCATAAAGTTGTTCTAAGCCTTCATCGAAAGCCTGTTTAGCTTCGACTTCTTTTGCCCAGTAAAAATCTCCGAAGGTTGTAGGGTTTTTTATCCCCATTCTTTGAACTGTTCAACAAGTTTAGCATAAGTAATTTCGAGAAAAGGCTTATCCCATACCGATGTTTTGAAAGCTTCGGTAATTGCCATCCATTCATCAATTTCGGCAGGAGCGGCGGACAGCATAGCATCTAACATTTTAGTAAAACTTAATTCGTATGTCTCTCCACCTTGTGCCGACCAGTACATAGACTCCAAAAAATAGGACTGGTCGGTTTCACGATAATATCCGTCAAGTAAGTGGAATAGAGCGTTTCTTATAGCACGAGTAGCCAAATTGGCGAAGGTGATAGCTCTGGCCCAGTCTCCCTCGTTTTTGTATGTAGCCGACAAAGCATAATAAGAATTAAACTCATCAAAGTCGTCATACATATCGTCCCAGGTGTTTTTTAACTGGGCGAAGGCAGAAGCGAAGTTACTATATTTGTGGGCCATTTTGGGTTTTCACGGGCATATCGGTTATCGTGAATTCTATCCGTGCACCTTTTACGTCTTTTAGGGACTCGGACATTTTCTTCTTAATAACCAAAGCATCGTCGTCCGTTTCGACTTGAGCCATGACGCGAATAGCCACCAATTTAGAATCCATTGTTTTTCATCTCCTGCTTATCATCGTCGTCGCCGAATAATTCGATTAGAGCCTTGGTAACAGCCCAGATAATTCTCAATATCTTGAAAAAGTCACCGCCGAGTTTCATACTTTTGTACTCCTTTTAGTTAATAGTTAATTTTCCGCCTTGTTAATGCTCGTTTGACAACCTGCAATATAAGTATCAATATCCTCTTGTTGTAAGTCAAGAGAATTTTGCAATGCGTCTAAGATACTTTTATATTCGAGTAATGTCAATATATTATATTCATCGACGACACCGCTCAAATTTATCACCTTCATTACGCCGTTTTCATACATGATAACCATGACTTTTTAAGTGCCCACAAAACTCCTGACCGGTCTAAAAGAATACTGAGTATTTCGATTGAACAAATCAATGCCCCCCGTTTGTATATTTAGACAATAAGCCTCAGTTGTTAAAAATCTTCCGACTGTACTTGTCCATATATGCGGGCTGATTGCATCTTGAGTAAAGTCAGCAGGAAATATCGGAGCTCCAGCTTCATATTGTGCAAGTGATATAAGTTCCAATATGTTTGGTAGTCTCCAGTCGCTATAACCAGCGAAGCTGTGTGCGGTGCAAAGAGATAAAGCGGACGACCAGCTTACAGGTGTTCGACCGATATTGTTGCCGCCTGTGGTGGCTTTTGGCCATATAAGACCTGTAGCTCTATCGATAACAATTTCGTCACTGCCTATAGTTTTAGAGATAAAACGGGTCTTGTTATCTGCGAAGGTTAGACCTACCCACCATCCAATTTGAAGCGTTCCGTCGTCTCCGGTTTCACGACCGGTACGAGCACCGGTTTTAGGCAGACCTCTTGTAAGTATATCTATGTGATGTTCCATACCCATAATTAACCGTATGTTACTATAATTTTTTCGCCGTCTCCAACGATATTGATATGAAGGTTAACAAGATTTTCCAGCCCCCAAACAAGATAATCACCTGACGCTAAAGGTTCGCCGTCGTCTTCATCAGCAGTACCGTCGAGTTTAACCCAAACCAAAGCAGCGTTATTTTTGTCTGCTATAACTTTGACTTCACTGCATTTTATATCGTCACCATGCCAGTCGTCATTTGCTTGTGTGGCGGTGTAATTGACAAAACCTTTTGGACGGATTGACGTAGTAATTAAGCAGCCATCGGATGTCACCCTAAGCAGTTTACGCTGTTGACCGTCATAACAGCTCAACAGTGCAAGCGTCTGCTGCATATCATCACTGACGCGAATTTGGCTGGGTAATTCAGGTTTGGATTTTAAGTCGGGAAAAGGTAAAGGTTTGGTTATATTAGACATAGTGTATCCTCTTATATGTACCTAAAACAAGTTAAAAAGTAAAGCAGGGTTTAACCTGTTTCCTCATAACCGATAACGATTGTTGGCGTCACCGCACCTGCACTGACATTATTAAAACCGGCCTTGCAAAGCTGTCCCTCAGCAAGCGGTAAGTCCATTGCTACCCACTGATTCGTTGTTGTGGGTATATCACAGGCAATATCGACTATTTGTTCGGCGTCACGGTACACCCTCAGATTGATTCCAGCGTTAATCGTGCCGGCAAGCGATACTATGCGGCGGTTTTTACCGGACATACCGGCAAGTATATCGGTCAACGATTCGACGTTATTCGCAATAGAAGCAAACGTATAGCTTTTATACTTTAACATTGTAAAAGCTCCTCAATATCAAAAGGATATTTAGATATATTTTGTTTGTCTAACCGATTAGGCTACCTTCACGTTTAGGATAGCCGCAAGGTCAATATAATCGACGGAAAGCGTTTCAGAACCAGTCAAAGCTCCGGTAACGTAAACGAGCAATTCCTCACCACTAACAAACTCAAGAGCGGGCTCGAAAAGTAACGGAAAACCGATATCGCCTTCTCCGCTCTCATCAGTACCGTCGTGACAACAACCTATCATGCTAAAATCAACCTGATAAGAATGGGTAAATCCGCCGCTACGTTGACCTCGAAATACGATACCAGCTCTGTCCTCATCGAACAAAGTTTCGCGGTCTTTAACGAGTTTAACAAAAGTCGTTTTGAACTCGTTAGAGCCTGAAACTCCTTTACAGTAGGGATTACCTACCAGACCTAACACCTTAATAGTATGTTTGGCCGGTACAGACTTGCCGCACGGAAAATCAGGAAACTCAGCCGGTGACAATGAAACATCGAGCAGCATATCACCCGACGCGGTTAACGACGTTGCACCGGTCATATACTGTATAAAAGTATATTCCTTCGCATCCGTACCGTTAGGCATATCAGCTCTTATGTCACCGGCGGAATAAGCGTCGTAAACAACTATAATTTCCGTAGCGGCGTTAATACTATCTATCGTAAAAGTTTGTCCCTCTGCAACCGGAATACTGACATTTATACCCTTGTCCTCAAGGTACTCCATAAGGTTAAGAGGAAACAGACTGGCTTTGATATGGCCTAACTGATTCCCTGCCCTGCCGTAAGTTCGATAAACGCCGACGGTTTTGCGGTCAACACGCAAAACAAGGTACGTATCGGCGGAGTTAGGCTCGCAGTATATCCGCCGCACCAAAAACGAATGTCCGGCTTCGGCCTGCAAACTTAACGAAGTAGCACCATAACCTCTTTTAACACAATTACCCTGTCTTAACATCTTACAAACCCCTTATAAACAAGTCATATTGTCGGGTTAATACAAACAATACCCCGTTTCAAAAACACCGCACACCTTTTTACTTTGTGCGTTTGAACTCAGCCATTCCGCGAGTGAACGCGGTCATTCGGTTAATGTTATCGTCGAGGGTGACGTCGGGCATGGCGTTAATTTTCGCCTGCTGGCGGTCGATATGGGGCAAAAGTTCCTCTGCAAATGCCACAACCTTAGACTTAGCACCGTCGATACCGGCGGCGATACGATTAACACCTATGTCACGTGCTTTACGTTTCCATTCCTCAAGCGTGACACGTTTTAGACCTTGCCCCCATTTTCCGCTTTGGACAGAAGCCGTTAAGTTCGTTAACATCTTATCCTGCTTCGCCGCTGCTTTTTCACAGGGGTTATCGGTTACGCGGTCGATACCCTGCCGAACGTCCTCAACAGCCGCTTTGAGCCGTCGTGCATGCTTCTCCTGAAACTGTGTCGCTGTTAGCTTTGCCATGATTCCATCTCCTGAAAATAGGTTTTAACATTACAAAAAGTAATAGTAGGGGTTTTTTTAATGGGTACAAGCAAGGTTTAACAAAAACCCCTACTACCCCACCCCTATATCTTATCAATACGATTAAAATAAAGGCAAGACAAAAACAGGAAAAATAGACGGAGGGAAAATGTTCTCAGATTAAAATATATTATCAAAACAAGCATGAATAACTAAACGGAAAAGTGATATAACCCTCGCCCGAATATATCAGATAAAACATAAGCGGTATATTAAAACAGTGTATGCGTACTACACACCAATTTAGAGGGTTTTTAGATAAAATCATTAAAGAGTTTCATACTCCAAAAACGGTAAAAATTCGGTGTTGTGGCCGCAGTAGTATCAT
>CAZEBQ010000145.1:0-9986 GCA_964510295.1 uncultured Anaerolineales bacterium
TAACGGTCCGACATAAGTCCTGCGCGGTGGTTCTCCGGAACCACCGCGCTTTCGACGTAACTGTCGCGGCGGGTGCTCCAGACCCGCCGCCCAGCAACCGCAAAAGACTTACCTCGCCCCGGCTTGCCCTACTGGCCGAGGGCGTCGCGTATGGCTTCGGCCAGGGCATCGGCCTCGTCGGTGCCCAGGCGAAAGGCCTTGCCCGATTTCAGCCGCACCTCGACCGCGCCGCAGCCCGAAACGTTGTACACCCATCCGCGCGGCGACCAGTGGATGCCCCATCCGTTCCAGAAGGAGGTCCGCGTCGGCCCGCACGATTCGATCTCGGCCAGCGGCACGCTCTTTCGCATCAGCCCGAGGCCGAAATGCCACGCCAGGGCCTCGCCCGTCACCGTGACGGTCATCGACCAGAACACGGCCGTGATGATGACGAACACGCCCACAAGGCTGGCGGTGACCACGCCGCGCAGCCACGCCGCATCTTCAATGTCCGGCACGAGCGCCGCCGTCACGAGGACCGCGGCGAGCGACACCAGCATCGCGATACGAATGAGGTGCGCCGGTTGGGTATGCTCGTAGTGCACGGCGAACGCTGAACTCTGAACCAGGAGCGTTGAACGGTTGCTGCCTCACGGCCCGCTCGTCTTGGCGCCCGCGCGCAGGCGTTCGGCCCGTTTGCGCAGGGTTTCCGGATCGACGGGCTTGGCCTCCTGCATGGCGAAGTGGAACTCGTGCGTGTCGTAGTGGACGCCGGGCACCACCGTCTCGTACGCCAGGTCGAGCGGAATCCACTGGCTCACCGGGGCACGCACGGTCGCCTCGGTCACCAGGATCTCGAAGCCCGGATGCTCCAGCCGCACGCCGTACGTGCCGTACCACGTGAAGGGCACCGTGACGGGTGTGCGGCCGATCTCGTTGTCGTTGAGCCAGCAAAGGGCCCCGCGGGGCTCGGAGTCGATGGTGATCGTCCGCTGGACCTGTCCGTAGCATCCACCGAGTGCGGCGGTTGCCAGAAGCCCCATCATGAGGATGGCGTGTTTCATTGCGGGTCAGGACCTCGCCTGCTTGTAGACCTCTTTGATGTTGGCGGTCAGCGTGTCGGTGTCGATGACGGCCACGGTGCAGCGGCCGGTGAGCCATCCGCCGCACTCGCCGGGGTTGATGACGAGCCGGCCCTCGTGGCGTTCGGCCAGCGGCTCGTGGGTGTGAGCGAACAGGAGGATGTCGGACGCCTCGAACACCTCGTGCTGAAGGCGGCTGCGGTCGTGGGTCAGGCAGATCTTCACGCCGCCGAGTTCCAGGTGCCGGGGTCCGTTCGCCAGGGAGGGCAGCAGTTTGGCCAAGCCTTCTCGCTCACCGTCGCAGTTGCCGTAGACGCCCTCGAACGGGATCCGCGTCTGGAGCAGCCGCTTCAGGGCGAAGGGGGCACAGTAGTCACCGGCGTGGAGGATGGCCTCGACCTGCTGCTCCTCGAAGCACTTCAGCGCCGCCGAGATGGCGGGCAGGTTATCGTGCGTGTCCGCAATCGCGCCGATCTTCATGGGTTCACCGCCTCGTGCGGCCGCAGTATAGGCGACCCCTCAAGACAGGTCAAGCAAAAGCGCCGCATCCTCCATAACCGGTTGTGGCAACGATTTCTGGCAGGGCCGTTGTGCCCAGGGCTGGGCGGGCCTGTCATTTCGACCGAGGTCGCCTTGGCGACCGAGCGGAGCGCTGTACCCCGAGTGCCCGCAGGAAATCTCGCTGTCCGAAACAGCCAGCGGCGAGACCCCTCGACTCGCTGTGCTCGCTCGGGGTGACAGAGGCCTCGCGGCTGCCGGGGGGGGTCGTGAACGGTGTCTCGGCCGGGAGGCTGAGGCTTGCCTCACGCCGATTTCGTGGTAGAATAGTCTTTACGGGCCGGCGGCTGCGAGGCGCGCCTGGTCGGGAGAAGGCCACCGGCGAACGGAATCGTGCGATGGGGTTTCCCATGCGTAAGAGGCTCTGGAACCGGCTTGGCATCGCCGTCGCTCTCGCCCTGATGGGGGCTGCGGTCTGGCCGTGCCCGATCGCCTCGGCGGCGCCCGCCGACGGGAAAGGCAAAGCCAGGTCGGCAAGAGCAAAGGCCCCGACCAGGCAAGCCCCGCCCGGCGATGCCCAAGGCGACCCCGCCGCAGGCCTGAAGAACCCCAGGCGCATCATCGAACTGCGGTTCGAGGGCCTCACGAACCAGTACATCAACCACCTCAACAGCCCCGACTGGATCACCCGGAGCGTGGCGGTGATCAGCCTCTCGCGCATGCCCATCGAGAACGCCACCGACGCGATCGTTCGACGGCTCCAGGACGAGAAGAAGCCGGTGGGCCAACTCGTGGCCTGGCAGGCCATGCTCGCCCGGGCCCCGCTGCTCACCGAGAAGCAGCACCGCATCTGGCAGACCGTCACGGAAAAGATGATCGGGAAGAACCTGTTCCACGGCGACCTGCGGATCGGGCTGCTCGAGATGCTCAGCGCCTCGCCCGTCAAGCGCGACGGCCGCGCTTACTTCACCAGCCTCTTCCGCACCACGAGCAGCCTCGACTCGTCCGACATTCCCACCCTCATCGCCATGGGTCACGCCTTGCGGGCCTGGGCCGACGGCGAACTCGTTGACGGTCTGCTGCGGGCGCTCGGCGACCCGAGCACGGCCATCCGGGCCGAACTCATTCTTCAGGCGGCAGGAGTTGGCGTGCCCTGGAACCGGACGCCGACCGCCGCCAAGGCCTACGCCGAGTGGTGGCGCGAGAGCCGGCAGACGTTCACGGCCGCCGCCCCCGCCAACGACGGATGGAAACGCCTGAAACCGCAGTTCATCGCCGCCCCCGTGGATATCGACTCCGTGGACCTCACGGACCGCAAATGGCGCGACGAACTGGAGTTGGGCAGGCTGGAGTTGCGGCAGTACGACTTTGCCATCGCCATTGACTGCAGCCGGTCGATGCGGCCGGAGATCGAACGCCTGAAACGCGACGTGCGGATTATGTTCGCCGCCTTCTCGCAGGTGGCGCTGGAACCGCGGGTCGGTCTGACGCTCTTTTCGCCCGGCGCCATCGTCAAGCACTTCCCCCTGACGGGAGACTTGGGCCGCCTTATGGGTTACGTCAGCGCCGCCGATATCATGGGCCCCCCGGGCGAGGAGGAGTGGGCCGGGGCACTGCAACAGACCATGGCGGGCAGCAAGTGGGCGCCGCCCGGACGGTACAGCCGACGGGCCATCGTCCTCATCAGCGATGAACCGATCACCACGCCGCAGGGCGACCGTGCGGTGCCGCTCGCCCAACTCGGCGCCAAGGCCGGCTTTCGGATCTACGGCGTCATGATTCGGTCCGGGCAGGGCGGCAAGAACAACCCGCTCGCCGTCCCCTTCGACCGCACGGCCTCGGCCGCAGACCTTGGGCCGGGCGGATTGAAGCACGGCGGTCGCGGCGCCCGGAACCGCGCGGGGCAAGGTAAAGGCAAGGCCGGCTGGGGCTACTACGACACCATCGCCTCGGCCACCGGCGGACAGGCCATCGACGTCAGGGTACCCCAAGGCATCTTCGGCCTCGGTCTGCCTCCCCAGGCGGACTCGACCGGCAAGGGACGCGACAGGAGCAAAAAGGGAAAGGCCAACACCGCAAACAAAGCCGGAAAGCCGCTCAGCCCGGTGGCCTACGCTCCCATCTACCAGGGCGGCGGGCCGACGAACCGCGTCCTGACGATGGCCCTCGTGGACGCCATCAATCCGCAATATGCCGACCGCGTTGAGCCTTTCGTCAAGGTCCTCGTCTGTTACTGCCAGAAGGCCGCCAACCGCATCCCCGAAAAACGAACCTGGGGCCCGCCCGACCCCATGGAACCCAACCGCAACTGACCCACCTCTCCGAAAAAAGGTGCCAGGCACCTTTTTTATATTCCGCGTTCTAGGCCTGATAACGCCGTTTCTAAAAAAGGTGCCTGGCACCTTTTTCTGTTCTCAACGGGGTCCGGTTGCGGCACCGACGGGATTTTCCGAATAAACGCCGCGGTGAGTGTGTATAGTGTGGCGGCGAGCGGGCGGCTGGCAGAGTGACCGATGAACGAGAACGAAACGGCGCTGCTTCAGCGGTGTCAGGCGGGCGATAAGGATGCCTTCGGGCCGATCGTCAAGAAATACGCCGGCCGCGCCTCAGGCATCGCCTGTCTGCTGCTCGGGTGTCCCGACGAGGCGGGCGACGCCTCCCAGGAGGCGTTCGTTCGCGCCTGGCGGAACATCCGCCGGTTCGACACCCACTCGCCCTTTTACCCGTGGTACTCGGCCATCCTGCGGAACGTGTGCAAAAGCCGCCTTCGCCGCCGCGCACGCCGCCGCACGGTCGCTCTGACCGAAGGGCACCGCGACTCCTCCAGCAACACCGACCCCGTCCTGCTCGCCGAGCGCAACGAGCGGAAGGACGCCATCTGGCGTGCCGTGATGCGGCTGTCGGACCGCTTCCGCGAGATCATCCTGATGAAACATTTCCAGGACATGTCATACAAGGAAATCGCCGCTGCGCTCGATATCCCCATCGGCACGGTCATGTCGCGGCTGCATAGCGCGCGCCGGGCGCTGCGCGAGACGTTGGCAGGAGAAGGGTCATGAGTTGTGACGAGTTTGTTCGGATGGCCGGCGCCTACCTCGACGGCGAACTGCCGGACAATGAGCGCCGCCGCTTCGAGGACCACCTCGCCGTCTGCGACGCCTGCAGGAGGGAACTGGCCGAACTGAAACGCCTGACGGAGGACCTGAACATGATGCGCTTCAAGGAACCCGGCGATGAAGAACTGGAAACGTACTGGTCCGGCGTGTACAACCGCCTGGAACGCGGCATCGGGTGGATCCTGTTGGCCGTGGGCGCCATCCTCACGCTATGTTACGGTGCCTTTAAGATTATCGAGGAGATGATCCGCGACCCGGCCATCTCGGTCATCCTGAAAGTCGGCGTCTGTGCCCTCATCGCCGGGCTGGTCGTCCTGTTCGTGTCGCTCCTCAGGGAACGGCTCGTCGTCCACAAGGTGGACCGATACGCGAGGGAGGTCGAACGATGATCCTCGTTACCACAGAAACGGTGCCCGGCAAGACGATTAAGGAAACGCTGGGCCTGGTGCGCGGCAACACGATTCGGGCGCGGCACGTCGGCCAGGACATCAAGGCGGCGTTTCGGAACCTGATCGGTGGTGAGGTCGTCGAATACACCAAACTCATGGCCGAGTCGCGCGAGCAGGCCATCGACCGCATGGTTGCCGCCGCCCAAGAACTCAACGCCGACGCCATCGTCAGCATGCGGTTCAGCACGTCGATGATCATGGGCGGCGCGGCCGAACTGCTGGCCTACGGTACGGGGGTCACGTTGGAGTAGGGCGCGGGCTGTGCCTGCACGGCCCGCCGCGAAACGGTTGATAAGAAGATGCCGGGCGTCGTGCCCGTTTGCGCCGACGCGGCGCAACACGATGCCTGAGCGCACGCACCTGTGTAGCAGATAGAATGGGGATCGTCATGAGGATCGCACGAAGTGGACTGTTTGCCCTGTTGGGCGTGGCGTTGCTTCTGGCCGGCTGCGAATCGGCACCCGAAGCGCCCAAGCCGGAGACGAAGACGCCCGAACCCGAACCCTCGGCGCCGAAACCCGCGGCCGACGGGGTCGCGTGGGCCGTCGGCCAGGCGCCGGCCGATGCCTGCCTCGTTGGGGCGGTCGCGAGCATGGCCGACCTTGAGAAGAACCTCAAGGCGCTCGTCGGCCCCGACGGCGACGACATGAACCTGGTTCAGGAACTTGACAAGGAACTGGTAGCCGGGGGTCTCGACGCGGCCGGTCCCCTCGTCTTCATCCTTCCCGCCGGCGAGGAGCCCGCCCCCGTCCTGCTGCTTCGCATCAAGGACGAGGCCGCCATCAAGGGCGAAAAGGCGACCGCCGGTATCCTTGCCACCGAACGCGATGGGGCCACCGGCTACGTCCTGAAGATGGGCGCTTGGGCCGCCTGCGCCGACAGCGCCGACGCCATCAAGGCCATCATGCGGGCCGAGAAGAAGGTGATCCTCTCCGCCGACCAGGCCGCCGCCGTTGCGAAACACACCGTCTGGGTCCATCTGAACCCGGCCTCGCTGGCCGCCGTTGGCAAACGCTTCTTCGACAAGGCCCAGCAGGAGATGGCCAAGAACCCCCAGGCGCCCCAGATGCCCCAGACCACCCTCAAGATGATGAACTGGATCCTCGACGTGGCCAAGGACGCCACCCGCATCGGCGTGGCCGCCGACGTCAAGCCCCAAGGCATCACGGCCGATTTCGACGTGGACCTGGCCGAAGGGTCGAACCTGCTCGCCATCGCCAACTCCGGCGTGCCGGTCAAGGACTTCAAGGCCGGCCTGCCAACCACGCCGGGCCTCATCCTTGCCGCATGGGGCGGCATGGACTGGGGCAAGGCCGTGCCCGCCATGAAAACGCTCATCAAGCCGATGTTCGATATCATCGCCGAGGGCGAAGACGAGAAGACCCGTAAGGCGCTCGATAACGCCTTGGCGTCCTACGAGAAATGGGGCGCCGTCATGGGCAACCGCTTCGGCATGGTCATGGAACTGCCCAAGCCCGGCACCGGCATGTATCAACTCGCCGAGACCTTCACCATCAAGGACCCCGACCAGTACCGGAAGGTCCTGAAGGAATACATGGAGTCTGCGGCGGACGCCATGAACGTCATGATGAGCAAATTCATGGCGGTGCCCGGCGCGCCCCAGGCGCCGAACGTCAAGGGCGAAACCGAGTACAAAGAGGCCGCCGAGACGATCGAAGGTGTGCCGGTGGACGTCTGGCGGATTAAGTTCGACGTCAGCCTGCCGCCCGACACGCCGCCCGAGGCCGCCAAGCAAATGAAGGCAATGTTTGATGTGATCTACGGCCCGGAGGGCATGACGTTCCGCATGGCCACGGTCGGCAACACCGCCATCGCCACAATGGGCGACCCGGGCGTCATGGCCCGCACGATCAAGGCCGTCAAGGGCGAGGCGCCCGACCTCTCGGCCGATCCCAAAGTGGCGGCCGCCCTGAAGCGCATCCCGGCGGGCGAAGGCGCCGCCCTGATGTCCGCGGCCAATTACATGTACCTGGCCATGGGCATGTTGGACACGATGATGACGGCCAACCTGCCGCCCGAGGTCAAGGCCGAGGCCGAGAAGGCCGGCATCAAGCCCCTGGCCGCCCCCCCGCCCACCGACTTCATCACCTTCAGCGGCGGCGGCGAAGGCCCGACCGTACGCGTCCACGTTGACGTGCCGCAGGACAGTATCCGCGCCGCCGTCTCGGTCGGCAAACAGGGCGCCGAGCGCATGAAATGGTTCATGGAGAAGCAGCAGGAGATGGCCAAGGAGCAGATGGAGCGGAGCCAAGTGGCTCCGGAGTAGGCCCCTGACGTCGGCGCGAACGACTGCCTCGCACCGCGCCGCAGCAAGAAGCGTACGCGCGCCGGGTCTCGCGACCTGCCGCGCCAAGGCGAACGGTTCGCTCTTGTTCCGGCTTGCCGGTGGTGCGATAATGGTGCCCCGGGCGTCTTGCCGGTTCGCGCCGCTTGGGCGCGACAGGGTGCCTGGAACGATGCACCCGGGCAGACGCTAAGCGGCGCGACATAAGTTGTGCGCGGTGGTTCTCCGTAGCCACCGCGCAAAACACCGATGAATCGCGGCGGGTGCGGAGACCCGCCGCGCATGCACTTTACAGGACTTATCTCGGACCGCATAGAATGGAGGTCGTCATGCGCATCGCGCGAGTGGGACTGTTCGCCGTATTGGGCGTGGCCCTGCTGCCGCCCGGTTGCGAATCGGAGCCCGAACCGCCGCCGCCCGCCCCCGTCGTCTCGCCGGCGCTGCGCAGGGCGCTCCTTGAAACGGTAGCGCGGACGCCCGCCGATGCCGTCCTGGTCGGCACGTTCCGGAGCCCGCGGGCGGTCGTGGACAATCTGAACGCCTTTGCGGGCCCCGAACTCGCCACGCTGGTTGCCGTTCCGTTCAGCCTCCTGCCCCCCGGGGTCGGCGACCTGGAACAACCGGTCGGATGGACGGTCCTGATGGGCCCGGACGGCCCCGGCGTCGTCTTCCTGATGCATCTGAAAGATCGCGAGCGGCTGAAGGGCGAGACGGTTGAGGGCGGCATTCTCAAAATCAAGCCCGCCGTAGGGAGCGGACCCACGATCTTTGCGATGCGGACGGACAACTGGGTCGCCTTCTCCACCGGGCCGGCGGCCCTGAAGGCGTTCCAGGCGGCCGGGCCGCGCTTTGCCCCCGACGAACAGATGGCCGACCGCATCGCCGCCAACCTCGCCTGGCTGCGCGTCAACGCCAAGCCGCTTGCCGACATGGCCCTGCCCGAGATCCGGAGGGAGAAGGACCGGTTACAGAAAAAGCACACCGCCGAGACCCCGTCGAAGCAGGTCAAGTTGTTCGAGTGGCTCGAAGACCTGGTCCGGCAGATCGAGGATCTCGAAGTCGCTCTGGATGCCGACGGCGGCCACGGGGCGCTGCGCGTCGGCCTGACGCTGCGGCAGGACGCATCGCTCCTGGCGATTGCCAAGACCCTGGGGCCCATCGAAACCTATGAGGTGGCGCTGCCGACCACTGATCGGTTCCTCCTGGCCGCCTGGAGCCGCATCGACCAGGCCGAGGCGGGAACCCGGCTCAAGGCCTTCCTCGAGCCCGTTATGGACGCCGTGTTCGAGATGATGGAAAAGGCCATGGCCAACCAGGCGGCCGGCCAGGACGCCGCCCCGCCGCCCGCCGTCATGCAGCCGCTGAACAAAGCCATCAAACAGATGTGGGCCATGATCGACGAGCAGGGCAAGGTGCTCGGCGATCAGACCGCCGCCCTCATAGAGATTCCCGAGCCCCAACAGGGCGTTTACCGCATGACGCAGATCGTTGCCCTGAAGGACGGCGCGGCCTATCGCGCCTTGTTGAAAAAGAGCATGGAGACCGTCGACGGGTTCTACAAGGCCATCCTCGGGACGATTCCCAAGACGCCCGACGCACCCAAGATGGACATCGGGATCGAGTATCACGAGGCCGCCGAGACCATCGAGGGCCTCTCCGTGGACGTGATCCGCTTCAAGTTCGACATGACGCTGCCCGAGGACGCGCCGCCCCAGGTCCGTGCCAGCTTCAAGGGCATGATCGACGGGATGTATGGTCTGAAGGGGTTGGTTATGCGCGTCGCCGTCTCGGGCAACCGTGCCGTCATGACCCTCGGAGGAGCCGACGTCATGGCTCGGGCCGTCAAGAACCTCCAAGCGGGGGATGCGGACCTGGCGAACCAGGAGGCGGTTCGCGCGGCCCTGGCACGCGTCCCAAGCGACACCGGCGCCGTTGTGCTCGTCTCGCTCCCCGCCTATGGATACCTCGTCGATACGATGCTCGAGCGCATGCTTCCCATGACGCTTCCGCCCGATGCGAAGCGGGGCTACGAGGAGGCGCTCCTGCCGCGCCTCGACGTTCCGACCATCGGCGAGCCGATGCTCGTGGCCGTCCGGGTCGATGACCGAACCGTCCGTCTCGATTTCGACGTGCCGGCTTCCGAACTGACGCGGACCATGCCGGTCATGCGGCACGGCCTTGCCCGTGTGATGTTCTATGGGTTCCATGCGGCCATGGCCGGGGGGCTGATGTCGCCGCCTGGCATTATGGGCGCCCCGCCGCGCGAGGGGACCCAACCGCAAATGCCGCTGCCCCCCGCCGTCCCCTGGGGTGAGCCGCCCGGCGGACGCAGTGCTCCATGAAGAAGCAGCACGAACTGGCCAGGCAGCCGCAACAGCAGATGCAGCGCGACAAAGCGGCGCCCGCGACGTAGGTTGCCGAGGTTTCGGCCCCGACGCGCCGGTGCGACTAGCCCCGGATCATGCAGCATGACTAGCACTACAGCGCCACTTACCGCGCGGCGGGTGCGGAGACCCACCGCGCGAAATGCCGAAGTGGCGCTGTAGGGCTAGCCCCC
>CAZEBQ010000146.1:0-5277 GCA_964510295.1 uncultured Anaerolineales bacterium
CGCCAAGCGCGCCCGCCGCGCAAAGGCGGGGAAGCGGAAGAAAAAACGCCGCTGAGAGACAGGCTGCGGCGGCATCGTCTCAGATGTTCGCGCGGCGACCCTCCTGACCCACCGGGCCCGACGCCATTTTGGGGCGCTTTACGCTTCCGGCTCGAACGGCTCTTCCTGAAGGTCGCCGCCGGCGGTTTCGGTGAGTTGGGTGATCTTCTTTTCGGCCTCGCCGAGGGTTTTGCGGCAGGCTTTGAGAAGATCGGCGCCCTCGGCGTACAGCCGGAGTGACTCATCGAGCCCCACGTTGCCGGACTCGAGTTTCGCGACGATTTCCTCGAGCCGCGCCAGGCGCTGCTCGAAGGTGCGTTCCTTGGGCGTGGCTGCTTTGCGTTTGGCCATGATGGCTCCTCCACAGCGCGCGGCGGGCAAGCCCGCCGGCTAAATCTCCAGTCGTTACCTTTCAGCACGTTCGAGTTCGGCCGCCGTGTCGCGTGTGATCGGCACGGTGCCAAAGGCCTTGCGCGTCGGCAGGGCGATGTCACTCGTCGAACAGCGTCGCCCCGGTGTCGCGGCGGCCTCGTGTGCCACGGCCGGTCTTGCCCGGCCGTGCTTGGTCTTGCGCGGCGGGTGCGGAGACCCGCCGCGCACTGCTGGTTGCGGTGACGTCGCTCAGCACCTCGCCCTCGGCCAGCACGGTGCGCAGGAGGTCGCCCCGGCGGGCGTCGGCGGCGCGGGTGAGCGACTGGCCCGTCCGCTGGAGGACCGTGCGGCTGTAGCCGCGCGCGAGCACACGGTCGGGGGCGAGATCGGTCAGCCGTTCGGCGATGGTGCCGACCCGCGCGCCCCAGCGATGGACGAGGAGCGTCCGCTGGGCCGAGCGGAGGCGAAAGGCGAGTACCCGGACGGCACCGAGCGCCCGCTGGTGCGCGGCCCGCGGCGCGTGTTCGGCCAGCCGGCTTGCCGCGCCCTCCAGCCGCACGCGGTACGTCGACGCCCTCTCCCGCACGCCTGCGGCCAGCCGCCCCGCCAAATCATGGAGCCTCTGCACGCGGCCGAGGACGAGTTCCTGCGGATAGCGGAAGTAGCGGCTGGTCTCGACGAGGTCCAGGCGGTGCGTCATGGCGTCGAGCCGGTGCCGCAGGCCCCGCGCCAGCCGCCCCCGTTTCGCATCGAGGTCGGCCGCCACCTCGCGCCGGTCTTTGACGACGATCTCGGCGGCGGCCGAGGGCGTCGGGGCACGCACGTCGGCCACAAAATCGCTGATCGAGACGTCGGTCTCGTGTCCGACGGCGCTGACGACGGGGACCTCGGACGCGAAGATGGCCCGCGCGACGATCTCCTCGTTGAACGGCCAGAGGTCCTCGAGGCTCCCCCCACCGCGGCCGACGATCAGGACGTCGAGCGCCGAGAGGCGGTTGAGGTTCCGGATGCCGCGGACGATCTCGGCGGCGGCGCCCTCGCCCTGCACGCGGCTGGGCGCAAGGATGATCTCGACGGCCGGCCACCGGCGCGAGAGCACGTGGATGATGTCGCGGACGGCGGCGCCGGTGGGACTTGTGACCACGCCGACCCGCCGCGGGAAGGCGGGCAGCGGCTGCTTGCGGGCCGGGTCGAAGAGGCCTTCCTTCTCGAGTTTCTCCTTGAGGCGGCGGAAGGCGACCTCCAACGCCCCCACGCCGCGGGCCACCACGCTCGAGACGTACAGTTGGTAGTTGCCCTGGGACTCGAAGACGCTGACGTGGCCTCGGGCCTCGACCTCCAGGCCGTCGGCCATCTCGGGCGGCAGCCGCCCGGCGGCCGACTTCCAGACGACGCAGCGGATGGCGGCACCCTCGTCCTTGAGGGTGAAGAACACGTGGCCGGAGGTATGCCGCTTCAGGTTCGAGACCTCGCCCACGACCCAGACGTTGGGAAACTCGCCCTCGAGCGCGCCGCGGATGCGGCTGGTCAGGTGCCAGACGGTCTCCGGACCATCGTCATCTGGCACGGCGATACGGTTCGGATCAAAGAGGACGCTCATGACCCGGTTTTCTACCGCATCGGGCCGGCCGAATCAATCGGATACGGCCGAGCAGTCCGACACAGGCTCCGACCCGCCGCGCCATGGCATGAAGCCCACCGCAGACTACTCGAAGTGCAGTACCGCGCAGCGCCGCGGGGCACAGCGACGCTGCGCGGTTCCCAGCGCCGCCTAGGCGCGCCGGCGCAGGAGCACCAGCACGCCAAGGGCCACGATCGAGAGCGTCGCCGGTTCGGGCACCGTCAGCCCTTTGATGCAGAAGTTGGCGGTCTCGTCCAAGTCATACAGATCGAGCCAGGTACCGGCGTCGAAGTAGTAACTCTGGCCGGGGCCGGCGGCCGAGACGATGGTCGTTCCGGCGGCCGCGTCGCCGAGCAGCAGTTCCACGTCCGACGTGCGGTCGTAGGCCTGGCCGCCGGTTGACAGTTCGAGGAAGATGTAGAAGTCGTCGCCGGCGGTCAGCGGCACGAGCGTGTCGAGGTCCACCGTGTGGAAGCCCGTATGGGCGATGGTGCCGGACGCCGAGGTCAGTGCGTCGAGCAACTGGCCGCTCTCGAGGCGATCGAAGATGCGGACGGTGTACGCGACGTCATCGGTGGCGGTGTAGAAACTGACCGCCGCAAGCGGCTCGTCGGCCGCGGCCGTGAAGGCGTTGAAGGCCAACTCGATATCGGTCAGCGTGTCGCGCCAACCGTGGTAGTCGTGGGAGTAGATCGTGCTGTACGGATTCAGGACGACGTCCTGGAAGGAGACGGCGCCCATCTCGGGGTGCTGGCAGGCGTGCTTGTCGTTGTACGAGATCCAGAAGTAGCCGCCGCTTCCCCAACCGCTGCCCCAACTGTTCTTGCAGAGCCACGCGCCGTCCTGGGGTGCCTGGGTGGTCTTGCTGTCGTCCCATCCCACGATGGCGACGGAGTGGTTAGGTGAGTGGGTGTCGGTGGGCGGCTGGTAGTGCGTGCCGCCGGAATAGAATCCGCCGCCCCAGTACATGCAGGTTCCCAGAGCGCCCTCGGTCATAACGGCGTTCTTGATGGTGTGGATGTTCGCGAGGTCGGCCCCCGCGGTGTACCAGTCGATATCGCGCGGGTAGTATCGGTGGTAGGTCTCGCTGTCGCGGTCGGGTGTGTTATTGTACCAGTACCCCTCGGCCTGTTCCTCCCGGACGGCGCCCTCGCCGCGCGCCAGGTAGGCCGCTCCGAGGAGGTAGTCGCCGCCCTGATGGACGACCAGCCCGCCGCCGGACGGGGGCACCCGGTCGTCGTTGTTGTGCTGGTTGAAGCCGTTCCACCAGTCCAGATGATATTCGGCGAGGTTGGGCTCGCCGGTCTCTCCCGCCGCCGCCCAGTTCCCGGTCACCATCAGGTTGCTCTCGATGGCGGCCATCGTGCCGTGACACCAGCAGGTGCCGCCTTGCTGGCTCTTCACGGAGGTGACGTAGGAGGTGCCCCCCACGTCGCGCAGGTCGAAGGCGGCCGGCTGCGCGTCGGCCTGCGATGCCACGAGCATCGCAACAAGGGCGGTGCAGACGAGGAGTTGGCGGGACATGATGCGTGGACCTTTCACCTGGGGGCTACCCCTCTGTCGGCCGGCCGCGCCGGCCGGGTGAGTCTGGGCTGCCCGGCTCTTCGATGATGTCGCGGCGGCAGGAGAACGCCGGACCGTCGCGGCCGCCCCTTTTGGCGGCAAAAAAAACGGGGCTCGTCCGCCCATCGGCAGACCAGCCCCGGGTGCATCCAGCCCTCACATTGCTGGGGGGAGTATACACCAAGAACGGCCGAAAGTCAAAACGGTCAGCCGTTGAATCTTGCCGCAAGCGCCCGGGGCCGCTGCACGTCGGCCGGCGGACTTGTCTGCCGCGCGGCGTGTGAACTCAGAATTGCCGCAGCAGGTCCAGCATCTTGCGGTCGAGTTTGTGGCTGCGGAAAGACTCGTATTGGACGTCGTGGCGTTGGGAGTCGAGGGGTCCGAAGCCTCCGTGGAGGTTCCAGACGGCCCAGCCCCATCCGGCCTCGCGCCACAGCGAGAGCACGTCGCGCATCCATCGAAGGACGACGTCGTGCGGCGTGCGGTTATAGACGCCCCATTCGCCGACGTGAACGCCTACGCCCATCGCCTCCAACTTTTTCCACGGCTCGATGTATTGTTTGCGGAGCCAGTCCTTGCCCTGGACCTCCTTGCCTCGCTTGAGCGGCCACGTGGGTTCGGCCCAGTTGCCTCCCGCCCACGATGCCTTGTAGTGCGTGAGTTGAAACGGCTGGTACCCGCGGGTGCTCTGGGCGATGCCGAGACCTGCGAGTTCCGTCACGGGCACGTTGCCGTAGGAGTTGCCGTCGGAGATGACGAGGCGGTCGGGGTCGGCGGCGCGGATGGCGGCCGTGGCGCGGCGGGCGACCTTGGCGTAGTCGGCGTTTGAAACCTTCGCGGGCTCGTTGACGAGGTCGAAACTCAGCCGCTCCGAGGGAATCCCTTTGTAGCGCTTGGCGAACATGGCCCACTGGGCGTCGAACTGTTTCTGGGCCTCCTCGTCCTTCCACAGGTTCAGTTTCTCGGGCGGCCGCGCAACCGTGTAGCCGGGGGCGCGGTGCAGGTTCAGGCTGACGTGGATACCGTGCTTGCGGCCGAACGCGACCGCCTGGTCGATCTCGGTGAGGACCTTCTCGTTGTACGCGTACGGGTTATCCTTGTCGGTCCAGCAGCGGTAGTCCATGGGGAGGCGGACGAAATCGAAGCCCCATTCCTGGATGAGGGCAAAGTCGGATTCAAGGAACGGTCGGTTGCGGCCGACGTTGAACTTTTCCTGGAGGTTGAACCCGCGCCATCGCGGCAGTTTCGCGGCCAGTTCGCTCGTGGTCTTCGGTTGGGCGCCGAGCGCCGGGCGCGCCGAGCGTGCGACCAGTGCGGCGCCGGCGGCGGTCTTGAGAAAGTTGCGACGGTTCATGGCAGACCTCCGAGTCTGGCTTGCAGAAAACGCGCCGGACAAGTCCGGCCGCTGACGAGCAGAAAACGCGCCGGACAAGTCCGGCGGCTAACGAGCAGAAAACGCGCCGGACAAGTCCGGCGGCTGACGATTTGAACCCGCCGGCGGCGGAAACGCCCCGCCGAATCCCGTCGAGACTCGGCGGTCGGGGGGGCGGGTGGGGTGGGGGTGGGGGCGCTTAGGAAGGCCGCGGTGGGAGATCGTTCCCCGCCGCTCCCGCGGCGGGCTCGGGGCCGGGCTCGGTGGCGGGCTCGGTGGCGGGCTCGGTGGCGGGCTCGGTGGCGGGCTT
>CAZEBQ010000146.1:5377-9955 GCA_964510295.1 uncultured Anaerolineales bacterium
CGGGCTCGGTGGCGGGCTCGGTGGCGGGCTCGGTGGCGGGCTCGGTGGCGGGCTTGGTGGCGGGCTCGGTGGTGGGCTCGGGGCCGGGCTCGGTGGCGGGCTCGGTGGCGGCGATCTCGATGGGTACGCTGATGCGCTCGATGGCGGTGGCTCGGCCGGTCTGGGTGTCGGCGGTGACGAGGACGCCGCTGGCGCGGAGGTCGCCCTTGGCTACGTCGAAGTGGGTCGGCATGCCCGTGATGAGCGCCGAGAGGACCTTCTTTCGGTTGCGGCCGAGGACGCCGTCGTGCGGGCCGGTCATTCCGAGGTCGGTGATGTAGGCCGTGCCGCCGGGCAGGATCCGTTCATCGGCCGTCTGCACGTGCGTGTGGGATCCGACGACGGCCGTGACCCGGCCGTCCAGGTGCCAGCCCATGGCGATGCAGTCGCTGGTGGCCTCGGCGTGGATTTCGACGAAGATGAGTTTGGCCTGCGGGTCGATCTCGTCCAACACCTTGTCGACGGCGTGGAAGGGGCAGGCGGCGGGTTTCATGAACGTGCGGCCGAGAAGGATGGTGACGGCGAAGGCGAAGCCCGACTGGCTTTCGAGGACGGTCCATTTGCGGCCGACGGCCTCGTCCGGCAGATTGGCCGGTCTCAGCAGGCGGTCCGATTCGGCGAGCAGCGGCAGCACCTCTTTCTTCCGGTAGACGTGGTCGCCGAGGGTCACGACGTCGACGCCCATCGTCCGGAGTTCGTCGAAGATGGGGGGGGTGACGCCGGACCCGCCGGCGGCGTTCTCGGCGTTGACGATGACCACGTCGACCGAGTGCGTTTTCAGGAGGCCGGCGAGCGCGGCGCCGAGTGCGCGGCGTCCGGGTTTGCCGACGACGTCGCCGATGAGCAGGGCGCGGAATTGCATGAAACCTCCACGGCCACTGCACGGCTGGGCAAGCCAGCCGTGCCACACGCTCGAGGGTTACTTTCACAGACGCCGACGGTCCGGCGGCTGCCTACCGTGCGTACTCGATGACGCGGCGTTCGCGGATGAGGGTGACCTTGACCTCGCCGGGATACGTGAGTTCGTCCTCAACGGCCTTGGCGATATCGCGGCAGACGGTCATGGCGAGTTCGTCATCGACCTTGTCGGCGTCGACGATGACGCGGACCTCGCGTCCGGCCTGGATGGCGAAGGCGCGGTCGACGCCGTCGAATCGGCAGGCGATGCCCTCGAGTTTCTCCAGGCGCTGGATGTACTTTTCGAGCGTTTCGCGGCGTGCGCCGGGCCGGCTGGCGCTGACGGCGTCGGCCGCCGCCACGATCATGGTGTACAGCATGCTCTGGACGTCCGGTTCATGGTGTTTGCCGATGGCGTGAACGACCTCGGCCGTCTCGTTGTAGCGTCGGGCCAGGTCGGCGCCGATCTCGGGATGCCCGCCCTGGACCTCGTGGTCGACGGCCTTGCCGATATCGTGCAGAAGGCCGGCCCGGCGTGCCAACCGGCCGTCGAGTCCGAGTTCGTCGGCGAGCATGCCCGACAGCGCCGAGACCTCGATCGAGTGCTTGAGCACGCTCTGGCCGTACGAGGTCCGGAACTTCAGCCGCCCCAGCAACTGGATCTCTTTCGGGTGCAGGCCCTTGACGCCGGTATCGAGGGCCACCTGCTTGCCGGTCTCGTTCATCTCGTGTTCGATGTCTTTGCGGCAGTCGGCGACGATTTGCTCGATTCGCGGGGGCTGGATGCGACCGTCGGCGATGAGTTTCGCGAGGGACCGGCGGCCGACCTCGCGGCGGACGGGGTCGAACGACGAGAGCACAACGATGCCGGGCGTATCGTCGACGATGACGTCAACGCCGGTGGCGTGTTCGAAGGCGCGGATGTTGCGTCCCTCGCGTCCGATGATGCGGCCCTTCATCTCGTCGTTGGGGATGTCGACCGTGGCGACGGTGGCTTCGGAGGTGTAGTCGGACGCCAGGCGCTGGATGGTGGCGGCGAGGATTTCGCGGCTGCGTTGGTCGGCGGTTTCCTGGGCGCGTTCGATGGCCCGCTGGACGAGTGCGGCGGATTCGTGCTGGACCTCGGCCTCCATGCGTTCGAGGAGGATCGTGCGGGCCTCGTCGGCGCCCAGTCCGCTGATCTTGAACAGTTGCCGCTTCTCGTCTTCGACCATGTGGTCGAGTTCGACTTTGCGTTTGTTCCAGTTTTTCTCCATGTCGGAGACGCGTCGCTCGGCGGCCTCGACGGTCTTCTCCTTGGCGGCGAGGGTCTCCATTTTGGAGTCGAGGGTGTCTTCGCGTTTGACGACGCTGCGTTCGCGTTCGCGGAGTTCGTCGCGTGTCTTGGCCGCCTCCTTGCCGAAGGCCTCGCGCGCCTGGATGGCTTCTTCCTTGGCTTCGACCTTGGCCTCTTTGGTGAGTGCCTCGGCTTCCCTGCGTGCCTGTGCCAGGATTTGCCCGGTCGCCGACCGGGCGGCGCGCGTGCGTTTCGACAACAGAATGGCTGCAACGGCCACGCCGCCGGCGGCGGCGACGAGGACGACGATGGCGCCGATCAGTTCGGGCGCCAGCGCCAGCGGTATCGGTGCCGTCATGGTGCGACTCACTTTCCAGGGAAGCGGGGGCACGGCGTACTCAGGCGGCCGCGCTTGCAGCGCACCCGGGGGTCGGGCCCGAGAGGTGGGAGACCTGAAAGGCCACGGCGGCGCCAAGGAAGAGCCGGCGGCAGGTGATAGGTGCAGGGATATAGTCAGACCGTGCGATGCGCTCCCGAAGTCGCCTTCGACCGACAACGCATCGCCCGCTCGCCCCGCACTCTGGATACCTGCCTTTCGCGCCGAACGTCGGCGTCACGATCCGCCGGATGCGGCGGGCGGATCCTGGGATTCCGGTTCACTTCCTCTAGACCACAAAACGGGCCGGTTTCGGCGTCGCCGCCTGGTCCGGCGCGGCCGCCGAGTCCGTTGGCCTTAGGCTCAACCACACACGCAGCGCTTACCTCGCCCCGCGTCCCAACTGAAGGTTCGTGTGTTTCTCCTCTTGCACGGTGCGACCCAAGCGGGCCGCTACCTTGGGTATCGGCCAGCCAACCATTACGTCGCCACTATCATTGTACGACTCAGGTGGCTTGTCAAGCGGAAATGCGCGGCGAAGGCCGTTCCGGGTGTGGAAACGGGCGTTTTTGTGAAGGAAAACGCGCGTGCGGTCGCCCCAACAGGCCGACCCGGCCCACGGCGCCGGCGAATTCCGAATTCGTCCGTTGACGTGCGGGGCGCGGGCGCGGTAGAGTCGGCCCGGTCCGGCCGAGAGTGTGTCCGGGCCTGTGACGAACCTCCGGCGCGGGAGCGAGGTCACTGGTGCCGCCGTCTCCTTTTGTCCATCTCCACGTTCACACCGAATACAGTCTGCTCGACGGCGCCTGCCGCATCAACGACCTGGTCCAGGCCACGGTCGAGCAGGGCGCCGAGGCCCTGGCCATCACCGACCACGGGAACCTGCACGGCGTCATCGCGTTCTACACGGCGTGCACCGAAGCCGGCATCAAGCCGGTCATCGGGTACGAGGCGTACGTGGCGCCCGGCCGCCGGCAGGACCGCCAGACGCTCCCCGGCAGCCAGGACGCCGGCCACCATCTCATCCTCCTGGTCGAGAACGAGCGCGGCTACAGGAACCTGCTGCGGCTGGCGACGACGGCGTCGCTCGACGGCTTCTACTACAAGCCGCGCATCGACAAGGCGTGCCTGGCCGAACTGAGCGACGGCCTGCTGGGGATGTCGAGTTGTCTCCAGGGCGAGGTGCCGCGCCGCCTTCTCGCCGGCGAGACCGACGCCGCCCGGCGAGTCGTCGACGAGTACCGCGACATCCTCGGACGCGATAACTTCTACCTCGAGATCCAGGACCACGGCATCGAGGAGGAACGCCGCATCCGGCCGATGCTCATCGGCCTGGCCGACGAGATGGGCGTGCCCTTGGTCGCCACCAACGACGTCCACTACATCCACGCCGACGATACGCGGGCCCACGACGTGCTCCTGTGCATCAACACCGGCAAAGTCCTCACGGACGAGAACCGGATGCGGTACCGGGAGCGCGAGTTCCACCTGAAGACGTACGACGAGATGCGTGCCCGCTTCGCCGACGTGCCCCAGGCGCTCGCCAACACGCTGGAGGTGGCCGAGCGGTGCAACCTGACGTTGACCTTCGGTCGGCACCACGCGCCGGTGTTCCCGACCCCGAACGGCGAGCCGCCCGAGACGATGCTCCGGCGGCTGTGCGAGGACGGGATGAAACACCGCTACGGCGGCGCGACCAAGACCCTGCGCGACCGCCTGGAGCACGAACTCAAGATCATCGAGGCCAAGAAGTTCTCGAGTTATTTCCTCATCGTCTGGGACTTCGTTCGGTACGCCCACGAGCGCGGCATTCCGTGCGGGGCGCGGGGAAGCGGCGTCGGGTGCATGGTGGCGTACCTGCTGGGCCTGTCGACGGTGGACCCGCTGGCCTACGGCCTGTTGTTCGAGCGGTTCATGGACCCCAGCCGCAATGAGATGCCCGACCTCGACATCGACATCTGCCAGGACGGCCGCCGCGACCTCATCCAGT
>CAZEBQ010000147.1:0-1844 GCA_964510295.1 uncultured Anaerolineales bacterium
GCGGCCAGCCTGAGCAGTGCGTTGACGTGTGCCGGACGATCCTGAAGGAAAACCCGGACGACCCCGACGCCCTGTGGCTGCTCGGCGGGGCCTATCTGCTTCTGGGCCGGGCGGACCAATGCATCGAGCAATTGGCCGCCGCCGTCAAGGCGGCCCCAGACCGGCTTCCACTCTATCAAGCCCTCGCAACCGTGTTGAGCAGGGACAAGGGCCCGGCGGAGGTGGAATCGGCCCTGGCGGCCATCCCCGGCGCCAAGCGGGAGTTGGTTGATTCGGCCATAGGATGGGTGTTCGAGCGAAGTCGTCGGTACGAGGCGGCCGCCGAAGCCTACGGCCGGCTCTCCGGCCGCGCCGACGCGCCCGAGGGCTGGCGGAACCTGGCGCTGCTCAACCGCGCCCGGTGCCTGGCACTGGCCGGAAACACCGGCCGCGCCATGCTCGAGTTGAATCAACTCCCCAAGAAGGCCCCCTGGCACACCCGCATGCTCACCGCCAAGGCAGCGATCCTGGCACAGGCCGGTCGTGCCGATGAGGCGGGTCCCCTCCTGCAGGAACTCCAGACGGCGGCCATCCAGGCCGCTGACACCCGTACCCTTGCCCGCATCGGCCTCTTCCATCTGCGCACCCGCCAGCCGGAGAAGGCCCTGACCGTCTCCGACGAACTCGAGCGCCTCGCTCCGAGGGATCCGCAATCATGTCTTCTCCGTGCCGCAGCGCTCGGCGCGATGGGACGCAGGGCAGACGCTATTGAGTCCTACCGGAAGGCCGTCGTCCGACAGCCGGGCAACTTCGCCAACCGCATCAAACTGATCCGGGCGCTGGACGCGGAGCAAAGACCCAAAGAGGCACTCGAGGCGCTGGCGGAACTCGAAAAACACAGCGGGACCGGCAAAACCCTCGCCCTGTATGAACAAGGGCTGCTCTTCGCTCGCTGGGGCCTTCAGAAACAGGCCATCGAGCACTTCGGCGAACTGGCCGACGAGCGAGGCGTCACAAGACCCGAACTGCTGCTGGCTCTGGGGCAGTCCCTCGCTCGTCTGGGCGAAAAGGCAAAGGCACGCCAGGAACTCCGGAAGGTGCCCAAGTACGCGGCACAGTATGTGAGCGCGCAGCAACTGCTGGCCGGACTGGCAGAGTCGGACGACGAGAAACTGGCCATCCTCCGTAAGGCCGAGGCCGACAAGCCCGGCCTCGCGAACCTGGCCGCCCAGCGGCTGGACATCCTGCTGCGGGCCGACCGGCCCGGTGAGGCCGTCAAGGAGTTTCAGGCCTTTGTGGCCAACATGCCTCAGGACGCGGCGCCGCCGGCAACCTTGTGCCTGCTTGCCGTCCACGCCATGCTCAGAGCAGGCGACCACCAGGGCGCAGCCAAACTGAGCGTGGAAACGGCCAAGCGCATTCCAAGACCCGCGTGGAAACGAATGGCGGCTCTGTTGACGATGGATAACCAGCCTGAAACAGCCCGGACCATACTCCCTGAGACGGGCAAAGCGGCCCTGCACGATGCGATCCTGGGCCTGTGCCTCGCCGTACAGACCGGCGACGATGCCAAGAAATGGACCGGCCGTCTCACTCAACTCGAACAACTGCTTGCCCAGGCAACACCGCCCGTCTCGATACCCGCAACGTACAAGGTACTGGCCGCCGTAGCCACGGGAGCGAACGCGGAAGCCGAGAAGCAACTGGCAGCCTTCACCAGGCAGGATCTGGTTGACCTCGCCGTCATGAGCGAACTGATCTCGTCGGCCAAGAGCAATCCCGGCATCCGGGCCGAGGCGGTCAAGTTGCTGAAATCATCCGTGGCGATGGACCTCGGCCTGCCGGAATGCGGGCGCGCCTGGGCG
>CAZEBQ010000147.1:1944-9919 GCA_964510295.1 uncultured Anaerolineales bacterium
CAGTTGGTGATGAATCAGGCCATGGCCACCGAAGGCGCGGGCCGACGCCAGGAGGCCCTCCCGCTATACGATCAGGTGTGGCGGAAGACTCAGAATCCGGCGGCCGCCAACAACGCCGCTTACCTGACCTCGGAACTCCACGCCAGCGATAAGGACGAACTGGCCAAAGCGGCCGTTTGGTCCGAAGCCGCCGTCAAGGCGGCGCCCGCCGTCGCCGCCTTCCGCGATACCAAGGGATGGATCGCCCATCTGATGGGCCGCAACGACGAAGCGGTCCTCGAACTGCGGCGGGCTGTCAAGGGATTGCCCGATTCACCTGAAATCCACTACCACCTTGGACTGGCCGAAAACCAGGCCGGCAACACGCGGCTGGCCCGGTGGCACCTCCAGGCCGCAGTGGACCTCGGCGAGGGGCTCAAAGCGCGAGGCGAGGACATTCCCCAAGGCGCCGCCAAGGCGATACGCCTTGCCCGCGAAGCCCTCGCCAAACTCAAAGGGGCTTGAGCAACCGTGACCCCGCCCCAGGAGCATGTCGAGGCCCTTTCGGGTTCGGGGGACGTGGTGCACCTCTTGAGTTTCGACGTCGAAGAGTACTTTCAGGTTGAGGCGGCCGCCAAGTCCGGCGTCCGGCGCGAGGATTGGCAAGGGTTCGCGACACGTCTTCCCCTGTCGGTCGATCGCGTCCTCCAGGCCCTGGCCGACCATCAAGCCTCGGCCACGTTCTTCGTCCTCGGCTGGGTGGCGCAGCACGAGGCCGACGTCGTACGCCGAATTGCCGCCGCCGGCCACGAGATCGCCTCGCACGGCATGGAGCACCGGATGCTCCAGCGCCTTGCTCCGGATGAGTTCCGCCAGGACCTTCTCGACAGTCGCAGCATGCTGGAGGACCTCTCCGGCCAACCTGTTATCGGATACCGTGCCCCGACGTTCTCCGTCACACACGAAACGGCCTGGGCCCTGGACGTGCTCGCCGAAACCGGCTACCGGTATGACTCATCGGTTTTTCCGATTCACCACGACCGGTACGGCGTCCCCGATGCGCCGACGGACATCCACCGTGCGATCGGGCCGGCGGGGGGAGACCTGCTGGAGATCCCGCCACTGACGCTTCGTTTCGCAGGAACCAACTGGCCGGTCGGGGGCGGCGGGTATCTTCGCCTGCTTCCCGTGCGGGTCCTCGGCCGGGCTCTCAAGAAGGCTGCACGCCAGGGACGACCCGGAATGATTTATCTTCATCCGTGGGAACTCGACCCCGGCCAGCCCGTCCTGCCCATGCCCCGCCTGACGCGCTTCCGCCACCGCGTCGGCCTTCGGCGAACCGAGTCCAAACTCCGCTGGCTTCTCAGACGGTTCCGCTTCACGGGCATCGGCCGGCATCTCGACTCGCTCCTGGCGCAGGCGAACGGAGCATACCATTACGGCCGGCCGTGAAGGGTGGGCGCGCCATAGAACGCGCTCCAGCGCAATTCCCTCGAAGGCTGCGACAAGGTCACAACTGCGCCAATGCCGAGATGCCTCACTGCCGCACGGCCCCGAGAAGGTGTCTGACGACCTTCGTGCGGCCATCCCGGATGATCTCGATCTCAACAACCTCGCCGGGCTTGCATGACCCGACGGCCTCCGCCAGTTTCCGCGCCGTCGGCGTAGCATGCCCCGCCACCGAGATGATGATGTCGTCCACCTTCAGCACGCCGGCGCGCTCAGCGGCCGAGCCCCGCAGGAACCCATCCACCCGAACGCCCTCCGGCACGCGCCTCATCCGGATCCCCAGGTGCGTCTTGGGCGGCCGCGCCGGCCTCCATGGAGGCTTCAGCCCGAGAACCCACCGACGCCAGTCCGACTCAATTTCCTCAAGGGGCTTCCCGAGCGTTGCCTCGAGGGCTTTCACGCCCGTGAGGTCCGAAGCGTAGTGTGACTTGTACGTCTCGTAGAACTCCTTCAGTTTTCCCTGCCGGTCGAGGTACAGCATCACGTAGCGCGCGTGCGGGTAGCAGGCCTCTGCGTCCAAAGAGAACGCCTCCCGGTCCATGGCGCACAGAGCAGCCAGCGAACGGACCCGCTTCTGCCGAACAGACTCTCGAAGCACCGCCAAACCGGCGTTCAGAAGCAACTCAATCTTCCCCTCACGGACACGTGACCGCTGGAACAGCGTCGCCAGGCCTTCCGATATCCATACCGGATGCCGCTGGTTGACCCGAACCTGGTCGCTGTGATGGAGAGCATGGGTGAACTCGTGAACCAGCACGTCGCTCAGGCTCATGCTCGTCAGCGTGCGTGTTGCCGGCCGGTAATAGCCCGACGCCTCGGCCGGAGGGTGCGACTTGCGGTAATCGCTCAGCGTCGGCAGGACAACCGTCACGTTCCACTGAAAAGGGGCCGCGAAAAGCAGCGACCGCTGGGCGTCGGCGTATGGACCCAACAGCCCCACGACGCGGCCGAATGCCCGCGCATCAAGCGCCGAAACGTAAACCAGATGCCGTCTGTTATCGATCCGTGTGGTGTAACCCTCGCCGAACTTCCGCAGGTTCAGTTCGGCCAGTGCCTTGGCCTCGGCAGCGAGGTCTGGCCCTCGTCCTCCAGCGGAACGGACCGGCACCCCCAGGCTCACGGCAGCCAGCAGCAGGAACACGCTCGATCTTGGGCTTGCGGCATGCATCCTATCGAGGTCCTCATCGACCGGCACCACATGTGCCGGCGCTGGAACTTCAGATCGCCAAGCGGCCGGTCAGGTTGACTGCCACGCATCTTGTTCCGACTCGGCCGCACGGGCCGGACGGACAAAACTCTCCACAAACAGCCTGTAGAGAAAGGCCCCGCAGATTCCGCTGCCAACCGCCAGCAGCGCCGTGGTCATGTCCGCAACGTGCGGCGGGAAGAAAACCTGTCCCAGTTCCACGGCGGCCGAGACGGCCCCGGCAACCACGCCAACGACCAGCCGCCCGCCACCCGGGACCCGAGACGCCAGGCTCATCAAGAGGAGCCCCAGAACGGCCGGGACCACGGCGTCTCGCAGCAACTGGGCAGCGGCCTCGAACTCCGTATTCCAGTACTGGTAATAGAACGGTACCCGAAGGGCGCCCAGCAGCGCCGCAGAGAGTCCCTCCTCGGGCCACCGAAACGCAAAGGGGCCCCACTTGCCCCATATCAGAGCCGAGGCCACAGCCACCGTTGCGGTCAGCCGAAGACCCCAACTGAAGCACCGCCAGAGGGGCCCTCTCGGTAAAGGACGCGTGGCAGCGGGGCCGAACCGCGTGGCCAGCGCGCCTCCCATCCCAGCCCCCCATGTGCCCAGGATCACGTCCGTCGAACTCGAATATCGTGAGTACACGAGCAACTGGAGCAGTTCAAGGGCAAGGGTCAGCCCTGCACCGAACGCCAGCGCCCTCAGCACGGGGCGGCGCCCCCGCGCCCATCGGACCACAACCCAGTATCCCACGGGAATCAAGACCGCGGCCTTCCCCAGGAAAACCAGAATCGAGGCCCGGGGCAGGTCGGCAAACGGGGCGAGAACCAGTTTCCCTTGACGCAGTTCGGCCATCATCTCGTCGGCCGAAACGACCAGGTCGTACGGGAACAACTGGTACAGCATCAGGGCCACCACGTAGCCCGTGAGCACCTGCGCAGCCACCTCTCGCGGCCCGCGTCGATGCACCAGGCCCCGCCACCACACCGTGATCCGCCCCCCGAGCGCAAGCCACGCCACGATGCCGACGGCTGCGCCCGCGCACTCGGCCAGGATATCATTCAGCGAAACGGTCCGCGGCGGAAAGAACAACTGCGTGAACTCGATGCCGGCGCTCAGGGCAGCGCCGCCCGCCATCACAAGGAGAGCAAGGAGCCACTGCCCGCCGCGCGTGTTCTCCCGCGTCAGCGCGCCCATCGCAAGGAACGTCAGGGGAATGAACAACAGCAGGTTCGCCACAAAGTCGGCGCGGTTCCCTATCTGGAGTATCAGATACGGCGTTCTGAGGAACATTTCCAGGGCCTCTTCGAACGGCCGAGACTGAAACTCCAGCGGGACCAAAGAACCGTAAACCACAAGCAAACCATACACAAAGGTCAAGATGAGGTAAGCCCGGCCTGGACGAGTCTTTGGCTTCCCCCCGCCGGCAGCGGCCGGAGTAAACTCCTCTTCCGCCGGCGCGGGCGCGCCCTCGCCCGCCCCTTCAGCCGGCGCTCTCCACACAAGACGCAGCGCGCACAACTGCCCGACTGCCAGCACCAACACCAGGCCAACCTGCACCAGGAACCAACGGAAAAACAGGTGGCCCGAAGATGGCGGTACGTGCGAATGAGCAGCCAGGAGCAGCCGAACGGCCGGGAACGTCGCGCCGCCGTCAACAATCTCCGGCACTAGGCCCAAACGCAGCAGCAACCACCCGGGCGCCACCAACAGCCCTGTGGCTACCAGTGAACCAAGGAGGAAGCCTATCCGAGGTCGCCGGAGCGCAAAGCCAACTGCCGCCCCATTCATGGCGACGAGAAAGAGCAGAAGCACGAGAAAAACGTGGCCGCCAAACGGTTCAGCCCGCACCAGCCCCGCGCCGCCTTCGTCGGTCCCCTGGCTGACCAAGACGATATGAGCCAGCAGGATCCAGGGGAGCCCCATCAGCAGTAGGGAAAGGACACATTTTGAAGCCGAGTCCCACGTCAGGAGTCTCGCCGCGCCTACAACCGCGCTGCTGACAATGAAAATCAGGGCCACGTAGGAAAACAGAAGGACCAAACGGAGGGTCTGCTCATTCCAAGGCTCGCCCCAGGACAACCCGACCGTCGAGACGCGAAACATCACGAGAAACGTCCCGCCCAGCACGACTGCCCAGACCGGCAGGCCCAGGCTCCACTTGGGCTTCCTCAGAATTGCGTTGCCCAGCCAGGCCGGCGCGAACCCGATCCAGAGCAACAAGACGGAAAGCATAGCCACGGCAAGACTGCCGGGCTCTCGGCCAGATGGGCCGCGGACATAATCAGGCACGTCCGCCGACGCAAGAAGAAATCGCAGTCCAACGAAGACCACCGCGATACAACCCAGCGGCAGCAGCGCCGTCAGGGCGCGACTGCCTTGCCTCGGCACTGATGCATCAGGATCAACCGACATGTCCGCCTCGAACCTGCAGAAGACCCAATCGTCCTCGTCGTCGGGAGGTCCGGAATCACGCTGAACGCCATCAGGCTTCGCCGTGTGAAACGCCCACAATAACGCACAGACACCTGCGTTACAACAAGTAGCCTCAGAGCCGGGATTCCAGATGAGCATCTCCCAAGCCACCCTCCATCGGCAAATGGTGGCCTGCAGCCTGTGTCTATGGTATGCTCAGCACATTGAATCGCCCGGGCCATCTCGCGGGTACCGTCTGCAAACGCATGCGTATCAGGGGCGTGGGGGCGCTCAACGAGCCGTTAACGAACGGTGCCGGTGATCGCCTCTTTAAGCCGTCAATCATGTTCCCATGGCAATGCCGATGAGTACGCAGCACCCGGCTGTACCGTGTGCCGAAGCGGGAAGTGGAGGCCCTTCATGACACCCCAGGTCCAATCTGACCTTGGCTCGTCCCTGCAGTCAGAGCCGGAACCCATCCCGGAAGCGGAGCCGGACGAGTTCCACGACGTTGTCGCCGTGCTCATGGCAGGCGGCATTGGGACGCGATTCTGGCCGCTCAGCACGCCGCAGCGTCCTAAACAGTTCCTGACCGAACTTGCCGGTCGCTCACTCTACATGCAGGCCTTTGACCGGGCCCGGTTGCTCGTCCCGGCCGACCGCATTCTGGTCATGACAAGTGCGGACTTCCTCGACCTGGTCCGGCAACAAACCCCGGACGCCCCGCCCGAAAACGTTATTCCGGAACCGCTGCGGCGCGACACCGCCGCTGCCGTGATCCTCGCCTCCCTCATCGTCGCCGACCGCTGGCCGAACGCCGTCATGGCTGTCTTTCCGTCGGACCATTTCATCGGCGACGCGGCCGAATTCCACCGGACGCTGGCCGCCGCCGTGACAAGGGCGCGGCAGGGAGGCCTGGGCACGATAGGCATCCGACCCACATACGCGGCCACAGGATATGGCTACCTGCGGTTGGCGGCTTCAGCCGAGCCCCTGGCGGCTCAACGCGTCGAGCAGTTCGTCGAGAAACCCGATCGCCAGAAGGCTGAACAGTACCTCGCTTCCGGGCAATTCCTCTGGAACAGCGGCATCTTCGTGTGGCAGGCTCGCGAGTTACTTCAGGCAGCCGAGCGGCATCTGCCCGATACCTACGGCGCCCTGGCCGGCCTGACCGACGCGGTAGGTGACAGGGCTTTCTCCGAGCGAGCGATGGAATCGTTTCGCCGAATCAAGCCCATCTCCATCGACTTCGGCGTTATGGAAAAGGCCCGCGACGTGTGGTGCGTGCCGGCGGCGTTCGAATGGAACGATATCGGAGGCTGGCTGGCGACCGACCGACTGATCCCAGCCGACGAATGCGGCAACCAGGTCCGCGGCAACACCTTCCTGGACGAAGTGGCCGGCACCCTTGTCATCGGAAAGCCCGGCCATCCGATCGCCGTCGCCGGCCTTACCGACTGTATCGTCGTCCACAGCGACGCCGGCACCCTGGTTTGCCATAAGTCGGCCGCCGACCGTATCAAGCCGCTCATCAGTCGGATTCTCGGGTTGTAGTCAGAAGGTCCCCAGACCCACCCCTACCGGCTCACTGGCCGCTCGAAGCCTCGACCGGCGTGGCCGATGGGCGCTCTCACTCAAGGCGACCCGCGAGTAGCCGTTGTGGCCGTCACCATAGCCAGGATGCCGGCGCTGACCGCCGGGCAACGGGTGGGCACGGAGGAGGTCAGAAGCCGGCGCGGCCGCCTTTGCCCAGTTCGCGGGCCATCCGTTCGGTGGGGGCTTCGGGGGACTGGGGATCCCAGGAGATGGTATCATGGGCCACCTCGCGCATCATGTTTGAGGTGATCCTGCACTTGCCGCGGGTGTACCCGACGAGCAGGGCGTTGTCGCACAGGATGTTGATGAGCCGGGGAATGCCGCCCGTGACCTCGTGAGCCGCCCGCATGGCATTGGGCGTGAACTTGAGCAGGCACCCTTCGTCTTTGGCAACCCTACGGCGGTGGAGGATGTAGGCTCTGGTTTCCTCTTCAGCGAGCGTCCCCAGGTGGTACCGCATGACAATGCGCTGGCGGAGGGCCTCCCACTCCGGCCGCATGAGGCGGTCGCGCAGTTCGGGTTGGGCCAGCAGGACGAACTGAAGCAGCGACCCGCCCTCGGTCTGAATGTTCCAGAGGAGGCGGAGTTCCTCGAGGGCATCGTCGCTGAAGTTCTGGACCTCATCCAGGATGACCACCAGGTGCCGATTGCGCCGGTCCTGGGCCCGCAGGTGCCGCTCGAGTTCTTCCACCAGGGCCATGCGGTCGGTGCCGGCCCGGCCGTCCAGGCCGATGGTGCGGTTCAGCGTCCGGACGAGGTGCTTGGCGGTGTCCTGGGGATGGCCCAGGGTGGTGACCTGCCGACGGTGGCCGAGACGGGCGGTCAGGATCTGCCCCAGGTACGACTTGCCGGCCCCGACCTCACCGGTCACCAGCACCATGCCGCGGCGCCGGTAGACGGTGTACAGCATGCGGGCCAGGGCCTCGCTGTGTCGGCGACTCTTGTAGAAGTACCGCTCATCGCAGGCGATGGCGAACGGGTATTCCCGGAGCCGATAGAACTTCAGGTACATCCGTCCCCCCTTGGAAGCGGGCCCCGCTGCCTCGGCCGACTGTGGATCGGCCGCGAGCACGTGCCCGGCCTCTCACGGAGTTCCGGCTACAGACGTCGCGCCCGCCAGCAGGGTGTCATGCAGCCCGCCAAGACCACAGAGGATACACCCGTACCAGCGCCCAATTCAACCCCTAAAGAATACACGAGAATGGCCGAAAGTCAAAGCGCGCCGGGGCTTTTCCGATGGTGGGCTTCAGGGAAAGCAGGCAAGAAACAGTGGCACGATGC
>CAZEBQ010000148.1:0-9908 GCA_964510295.1 uncultured Anaerolineales bacterium
AGTGGCCCTGACCCGCTTTTTCCCCGGCCGACGGGCGGCCTCGCTGAGAGGTCTCGTAGCGTAGTAGGCTTAGCGCAGTGGGGTCTTTCGCCCTATGATGCTGTCTCCCGAGCGCCGCCAGGAGCGCCCGCCGCGCTTGCGGACCGGGCTTAAGATCGTTCTGGTCTTCGTGTTGCTGTACGTCTTCCTGGGCGGCATGCGGATGATGGGCACGGGCCTGAAGGCCCTCGGCAGGAACCCGGACTTCGAAAAGACCGAGTCGGTCACGGCAGCAAACCAGCCGTACCGCGACGTCGTCTACGACATCTTCGCCTATGCCGACAATCCCCTGGTCGGGCTTTTTGTGGGCGTTCTGACCACCAGCCTCTTCCAGAGTTCCTCGTTCACGACCTCGTTCACCGTCTCGCTGGTGGTCACGACGCCGCTGACCCTCCACCAGGCGATCTTCATCATCATGGGCGCCAACATCGGAACGAGCGTCACGAACATGGGCGTGTCCTTCACGCACGTGCGCCGCCAGGAGGAATTCGAGCGTGCCTACGGTGCGGCCATCGTGCATGACTTCTTCAACGTGCTATCAGTGCTGACGCTTTTCCCCATCGAGTGGGCCGTGTGGAAGATGACGGGCAAAGGCCTCCTGGAGCGGCTGTCGTCGATGATGGCCTCCGGGTTCTACGCCGGCGCACCTGCCGGCGAGAAGCCAACCAACTTCCTGAAGGAGGCCGTCCAGCCGCTCGTCCAGGGGGTCGCATGGTTTCTGGAGGAGGGCGTCGGCCTTTCGCACGTGTGGGCGAACGTCTCGATGATGGTCATCGGCGTGGCCCTCCTTTTCATTGCCCTGATCCTTTTGACCAAGGTTCTCAAGAGCCTGGTCATGACGCGCATCGAGCGCCTGTTCGACAGAGTGCTCTTCCGCAACGCGGCCACCGCCTATGTCGTGGGCCTTGTCCTGACGGCGACCGTTCAGTCCTCGAGCATCACGACCTCGCTGGCCGTTCCGCTGGCGGGTGCGGGCCTGCTGACGCTTCGGCAGATCTTTCCCTACACGCTCGGGGCGAACTTGGGCACGACCGTCACCGCACTGATCGCCAGTTTCGCCACGAGCGCGGATACGCCCGGCCAAGCCCAGGTCGGCGTCGCCCTGGCCTTCAGTCACATGCTGTTCAACATCGCCGGCGCCGGCGTTTGGTTCCCGCTGAAGCGTGTGCCCATCGGATTGGCCCGGTGGTACGCTCATCAGGGGGCGGTGGCCAAACGGTGGGCGGTCCTGTATCTAGTAGGCATGTTTTTTGCATTGCCAATCCTCGTGATCTTTTTATATTGGCTCCTGAGATAGAGCCCGAGATGGGAGGATGCTGTCGTGTTGAAAGAACTCCTTTCCGCATGGCGCGGCCGAGACGCGTTGGCCCGCATGTTCGACGAGTTCGACCGGATGCTCGAGGAGACCCACTGGATGTTCCAGCAGGCGGTCGAGGTCTTCTTCAGCCGTGTCGATTGGCAGGCCGTGCAGAGCCCCCTGTACGAGCGCGACAAGACGGTCAACAAACTGGAACGCTCGATTCGCGCGCAGGTCGTCAAGCATCTCTCCATTCGCCAGGAGGCGAACGTGGCGGCCTGCCTCGTCCTCATGAGCGTCGTCAAGGACGCCGAACGCATCGGCGACTACTGCAAGAACATCTTCGAGGTCGGCAAGTTCTACACCAGCGAGTTCACGAGCGCCGACTACCTCGACTCCCTTGAACGGATCCGCACCGAACTCGAGGACCTGTTCGGCCTCACGAAAGCGGCCTTCGGCCAGAGCGACGTGCACCGGGCCCGCCGCGTTCAGAAACAGTTCGGTGTTACCAGCAAGGAGTGCGACGAACTCATCCAAGCCCTCCTTCAGCGGCACGCGAGCATCGAGACCGATGAGGCCGTGGCGTACTCGCTCCTGGCCCGCCACATGAAGCGGATCGGGGCCCACCTCTCGAACATCTCCAGCGCCGTCATTGCCCCCGTCCACAAACTCGACTACATGGACGAGGCCGGCCCCGGCGAGATGTCCTGACCGCGCCAAGCCCCGACGCGCAACCCTTTCCCGCCGCCCGAACGCGTCTGCGGAAGCGGGTGAATTGCCTTGCCAGAACCGCTTCCACTTCTATAATCTCGTCTGCCGCAGCAGAATCAGCCCAATCTTGACTCGCCCTTAGTAGAGTCTTAGCGCGGGGGGTACGGCCGGTACGCAACGGGAGACGGTGCCATGGGTCTGATCGAGGAACTGTTCGGAAAATCGCCGTTCGGCCCGCTTGTCGAGCACACCAAGAAGGTCCACGAGTGTGTGAAACTGGTCCGGCCCCTGTCGCAGGCCTTCATGAAGGGCGACCACGACGAGATCCACCGTCTCCAGGACGAGGTGTCCAAACTGGAATACGAGGCGGACCTCATCAAGCATGAGATTCGCGAGCAGTTGCCGCGGCGGTACTTCATGCCCGTCGACAGGGAGGAACTGGAGAACTTCCTCCGATGCCAGGACAAGATCGCCGACAGCGTCGAGGACTTTGCGGTCATCCTGTTTATTCGCAAGACCGAGATGCATCCCGACCTCAAGGACGATTTCGCCCAATTCGTCGAGCAGATCCTCAAGGTCAGCAACACGCTGACCGACGCCGCCGTCGAACTCCAGACGCTGGCCGAAACGTCCTTCGGCGGTGCCGAGGCCACGTCTGTCCTCGACCGAATCGCCGGTCTGGGCGAGCAGGAGTGGAATGCCGACCGGATGCAGCGCCGCCTCGGCCGGAAAATCTACAGCCTCGAGGCTGACCTCGACCCGGTCACGATTATGTTCTACGACAAGATGCTCCAGGCCCTCGGCCACGTGGCCAACGAAGCCGAGAACACGGGAGACCTGCTGAGGGCCATGATCCTCAAGGGGTAGCCCCTCGCCCAGAGAACGGTCCTACCTAGCCTATGGGATGTCTGATTATCATCTTGCCGACCGCCGTCCTCGGGCTGTACATGGCGTGGAACATCGGCGCCAATGATGTTGCCAATTCCATGGGCTGTGCCGTCGGGTCGAAGTCCATCAGCATCAAGTGGGCCGTTATTGCGGCCGGTATCTGCGAGTTCGCGGGGTCCGTCCTCGTGGGGGCCCACGTCACCGATACCGTCCGCAAGGGCATCGTTGACCCCATGACGATCGCCTCCCTCCCGGGATTGGGCCCGGCCGAGGCCCCGGCCCTGCTTCTTGTGGGGATGGCGGCTGCGCTTCTGGCCGCCGCCGTCTGGCTCAATGTGGCCACCTGGATGGGCATGCCCGTTTCGACGAGTCATTCCATCGTCGGCGCGGTGGCGGGTTACGGCATCATCGCGGCCGGGTGGAGCGCGGTGCACTGGGGCAAGATGGCGATGATTGTGGCGAGTTGGTTTCTGTCGCCGGTTGTCGGAGGCCTTCTGGGGTACCTCCTTTTCAAGATCATCAGCAGGCTCATCCTGGGCCGCGAACGGCCGGTGCTCGCCGCCATCGCCGTCACGCCTTTCATCGTCTTCTTCAGCATGGCGGTGGTCACCCTTGCCATCGTTTACAGGGGACTCAAGCACTTGGCTGGCGAAGGCATGGAGTGGCTCACGGGCAACGGCGCGTTCCTGGTCGCCGCAGCCGTGGGCCTGCTCGCGGCACTGGTGGCGAGGGTGCTGATCCGGCGCGCCCTCCGAGGCAAGGAAGACCTTCCGCTGGCGAGCCAACTGGAGTTGGTCGAGCGGGTCTTCGCGCCTCTGGTCGTGGTCGCGTCCTGCTCGGTTGCCTTTTCCCATGGCGCCAACGACGTGGCGAACGCCGTCGGCCCTCTGGCGGCCATCGTGGACATTGCCGGGTCGTGTACGGTCAAAATGCAGGTGAACGTTCCCCTCTGGGTACTCGTGCTTGGCGGATTCGGCATCGTGCTGGGCCTTGCCACGTTTGGCCATCGCGTGATGCGTACCATAGGCACCAGAATCACCCAGATAACCCCGTCTCGCGGAGTGGCGGCGGCCATTGCTGCGACGATTACCGTACTCGTGTGCACCAGGTTGAAACTGCCCGTCTCGACGACGCATACCCTCGTGGGTGCCGTTCTGGGCATCGGACTGGCGCGTGGCCTGGCGGCCGTGAACCGACAGGTTACACGGAAGATCTTCGGCTCGTGGGTCATCACGGTTCCGGCGGCTGCGATTCTCGCGATGGTGTTCTTTCTCCTGGGTAGGGCGCTGTTCCTCGAGTCCATACGAGACGCGCTGTCGCAGGCGGCCCGGGGGGCGGGGTAACGCCCGCGGCTGTGAGGACGAGGCGATCTTCAAGGAACTGCTCGCCCCCTGGCGGGTTTCTGAACCCACCACGCTGCCCCGGATTGGTCTGCCCCCAAATGGGTGCGAGGTGTGGACATCTCGCGCCCGTTCTCTATACTGGGGCCGTGGCGCGGACGCCCGGGCGGCCGTAAGGGACGGATGGGTGTGCCGCGGACCTCCGGACCCACCGAGACCAAGGCCAACACGCATGGACAGTCAGCGCCTGAGACAACTCCTGGAAGCCGTCGCTCGCGGCGACCTCTCGCCCGCCGAGGCCGCTCAGCGTCTCCGGCACATGCCGTTCGAGGACCTCGGCTTCGCCAAACTCGACCATCACCGCGCCATCCGGTGCGGGTTCCCCGAAGTCATCTTTTGCGAGGGGAAGACGGTCGACCAGATTGCCGCAATCGCCGACCGCATGGCCGAACAGGGCAGCACGGTCCTGGCCACCCGCGCGTCGGCCGACGCCTACGAGGCCGTCCGTACACGCCACGCCGACGCGGTCTACCATGAAAGCGCCCGCGCCATCGTCGTCCGCGGCGCCGAGCCGAGCGGGCCGCTTGACGGCGTGGTGGCGCTGGTTTCCGCCGGAACGAGCGACCAGCCGGTCGCCGAGGAGGCCCGCGTCACGGCCGAGGTCATGGGCTGCCGCGTCGAGACGTTCTACGACGTCGGCGTCGCCGGCATCCACCGGCTCCTGGCCCAGAGCGAGGCGCTTGCCAGGGCGACCGTCGTCGTGGTCGTGGCCGGCATGGAGGGGGCGCTCGCGAGCGTCGTGGGCGGCCTCGTGGAAGGGCCCGTCATCGCCGTGCCGACGAGCGTCGGGTACGGGGCGAGTTTCTCGGGGATCGCCCCGCTGCTGACGATGCTCAACAGTTGCGCGGCCGGCATCGGCGTCGTCAACATCGACAACGGTTTCGGCGGCGGCTACCTCGCCGCTCTGATCCTTCGCACCGCCTCGCGACAGGCAAGTTAGCCGCCGGGCTTGCCCGGCGCGTTTGGGGCGCACGTATCGTGAACCGCGTCACCCGCATCCCCAAGCCGCCCCCACGTCCGGCCGACGCCCACAAGGGCACGGCCGGCCTGGTCCTCGTCGTGGCCGGGAGCCGCGGCATGGCGGGGGCCGCGGCGCTGACGGGCAACGCCGCGCTTCGCGGCGGGGCCGGGCTCGTCAAAATCGCCACCCCCGACGTCGCACTCGACACCGTGGCCGCCCTGGCGCCCTGCTGCACGACGGCGCCGCTGCCCGACAACGGCGCCTGCGTCGAGCCGAAGGCCGCCGGGCGCATCCTTGAACTGGCGGCCGACCACCACGTCCTGGCGATGGGGCCGGGCATGGGACAGACCCTCGGCGTCACGTCGGTGGTCCGGGCGGTGCTCGTCGGCACGAAGGTCCCCGTCGTCCTCGACGCCGACGGGCTCAACGTTTTGGCCGGCAACGCACCGGAGTCGCTTCGCAAGGCGCGCGTGCCGCTGGTCATCACGCCGCACCCCGGCGAGGCGGCACGCCTGCTTGGCACGAGTGCCAAGGACGTGCAGAGCGACCGCGAGGCGGCCGCGATGCGGCTGGTCGGACTCGGCGCGGTGGCCGTCCTCAAGGGCGCCGGCACCGTCGTCTGCGACGGCCAGCGGATCTACGTCAACAAGACGGGCAACCCCGGCATGGCGACGGCCGGGTCGGGCGACGTGCTGACGGGCCTGACGGCGGCCCTGATCGCCTCGGGGCTCGAGCCGTTCGAGGCCTCGGTCCTGGCCGTGTGGGCCCATGGCCGGGCAGGGGACCTGGCGGCGGAACGGATGGGCACGCTCGCTCTGACCGCCCTCGACATCTTGGGTTGCCTGCCGGAGGCGCTGCGGCTATAATGCCCGGACTTTGGCCCGGCGCGCAGCATTCACGGTTGGACCGACTGCCGGGCATACATTGTATGCGGCTTGCTTGGAGGTAAGGATGGCCAAGGCGGCAAAGAAGAGGGCGAAGGCTTCCGCCGGGAGCAGGACGAAGGCCCCCGCACGCAAGGCGGCTCCCGGGAAGCGGGCGCCGAGGGGCGCCAAGAAGACACTCACCACCGGCGCCAAGATCGCCCTGCTCAGACGCATGATGGAGATCCGCGCCTTCGAGGACAAGGTCTTCGAACTCCTCGCACGCAACGTCCTCAAGGGCGCCAGTCACGTCTACGCCGGCCAGGAGGCCGTGGCCGTCGGCGCCTGCTCCGCCATCACCGGCCGCGATTACGTCACGAGCACCCATCGCGGTCACGGTCACTGTCTCGCCCTGGGGGCCGACCTGAAACTGATGATGGCCGAACTGTGCGGCAAGGCGACCGGCTACTGCAAGGGGCGCGGCGGGTCGATGCACATCGCCGACGTCGAGAAACGCAACCTCGGCGCCACCGGCATCGTGGGCGGCAACATCCCCGTCGCAACCGGCGCAGGCCTGGCCGTCCAGATGCAGGGCAAGGACTCGGTGGTCCTGTGCTTCTTCGGCGACGGCGCCTCGAACACGGGCGGCTTCCACGAATCGCTCAACATGGCCGGCAAGTGGCAACTGCCGGTCGTTTACATCTGCGAGAACAACCTGTACGGCATGAGCGTGGCGTTCGAGCGGGCCGCCGCCGTCAACGAGGTCGCCAGCCGCGCACCCGTCTACGCCATGTCGGGCGTGGTCGTGGACGGTCAGCGCGTCCTCGAGGTCCGCGACGCCGTTCTCGAGGCCGCCGACCGGGCGCGCCGGGGCGGTGGGCCCACCCTCATCGAGGCCAAGACGTACCGTTACCGCGGCCACAGCCGCAGCGACCCGCGCGCCTACCGCACGAAGGAAGAGGAGGCCTACTGGCACGAGCGTGACCCCATCACGCTCTTCCGCGACGACCTGCTCAAGCAGAAACTGCTCACGAAGAAGCAGTTTGACAAACTCCAGAGGGAGGTGGACGCCGCTATTGCCGCAGCCGAGACGTTCGCCGTCCAAGAGAGCCCGTATCCCGACCCCTCCGAAGTGCTCGACGACGTGTACTGCGGCTGGATTGAAACCGAGAAGGGCCTGGTGCGCACCGAATAGCCTTTGGATCTGTGCGTGAGGGGTGCGCGGGTGGGCCGGTGAGACACGTGCGAAAGGGGGGCGTGATGCGGACCATACGGGGTCTTGCGTTGCTTGGGATCCTCGCTCCGGTCGCCGTCTGCGGAGGGGAATCGCCGCAGGCCGTCGGCCACCCCGCGGCGGCCCCCTACAGGGTCGAGGAGGTTTCCCTCGGGCTGATTCCATCCAGCGTCGTTGGAGTCACCAGCAGCACAGACGGTTGCCACGTTGCCTATGTTGTGGCCAACGGTGACAAGGTGCTCGTGGTCATCGACGGCAAGGCAGGGACGGCGTACGACGGGATTGCGGCGCCGGGGGCTGTTTTCAGCCCCGATGGCAAGCGGACGGCATATGGGGCGCGGACGGGCGACAAGTGGTGTGTCGTCGTCGATGGCCAAGCGCGCGCAGCGTCGTATGACGGGATTCTCGAAAGAACGCCTGTTTTCAGCGCGGACGGGAAACGGGTGGCGTATGGCGTCCAGCAGGGCGGCGAGCAGTTGGTGGTTGTGGACGACCAAGCGGGTCCGGTGTACGACGGGATTGCAGGTCTCGTTTTTAGCCCGGATGGCGCACGGGTGGCGCATAGGGCCAGGAAGGGCGACAAGCGGTTTGTGGTTGTCGACGGGCAAGCGGGGTCAGCATATGACGGGATTCTCGGGGAAACGCCTGTTTTCAGCACGGACGGAATGCGAGTGGCGTATGGCGTGGCGAAGGGTGACCAGTGGTGTGTCGTCATCGATGGCAAGGCTGGGCCGGAGTACGGCGAGATTGCGGAGGGTAGCGTCCTTTTCAGCCCGGACGGGAAGCGGGTGGCGTATGTCGCGCGCAAGGGCGAGAAGGGATGTGTCGTGCTCGACGGCCAAGAGGGGGCGGCGTACGGTTACATTGGGATGGGGAGCCTTCGATTCAGTCCGGGCGGGAAACGGTTCGCGTATACGGCGGTGAAGGGTGACAAGCAGTGCGTGGTCATCGATGGTCAGGAGGGGGCTGCCTGGGACGGAATCGGGGAGGACGGCCTCCTTTTCAGCCCGGATGGAAAACGGACGGCGTACTGGGCCGGGAAGGCTGGCAAAGACTTCGTGGTCATTGACGGCCAGGTGGGGCCCGAGTATGACGGAATCGGGGCAGGAAGTCTTCAGTTTGGCCCGAGCGGGAAGCGGGTGGCCTATGTCGCGCGCAAGGGCGAGAAGGGATGTGTCGTGCTCGACGGCCAGGAGGGGACGGCGTACGACGGAATCGGGAACCCTGTCTTCAGCCCGGATGGGAAACGGCTGGCGTATTGGGCCCGGAAGGCCAGCAGGTTTCTTGTGCTCATTGAGGGCCAGGCGGTGTCGGAGTACGACGGCGTTCTTCGGGGCGGCCCGGTTTTCCGTCCCGATGGGACTCTCGAGTACCTGGCCTTGAAGGCTGGGAATCTCTTTCGTGTGAAGCACGTTCCTGTGGAGAAGTGATACGCGGTCTTGGGAAGGACTCAATCGCCATGCCGGAAATTATGTATCGCGAAGCCATCCGCGACGCCCTCGCTGAAGAGATGCGGCGAGACGAGCGGGTCTTCGTCATGGGCGAGGACGTGGCCATCTACGGCGGGGCGTACTCGGCAACCAAGGGGCTCTGGGAAGAGTTCGGCGAGGAGCGGGTCCGCGACACGGCCATCAGCGAGGCGGCCATCGCGGGGGCCGCCACGGGCGCCGCGATGTGCGGCATGCGGCCGGTGGCCGAGATCATGTACGTCGATTTCATGACGATTGCCATGGACCAGTTCGTCAACCAGGCCGGAAAGAACCGGTACATGTTCGGCGGCAAGACAACCGTGCCGATGGTGCTTCGGACCGAGGGCGGGGCCGGCCGGTCCATCGCCGCCCATCACTCACAGAGCCTCGAGGCCTGGTTCTGCCACGCGCCCGGCGTCTTCGTCGTCATGCCGTCCACGCCGTATGATGCGAAGGGGCTCTTGAAGACCTGTATCCGCGACGACAATCCCATCCTGTTCATCGAGCACAAGATGCTCTACAGCACCAAGGGCGAGGTGCCGGAGGAGGAGTACCTGATTCCCCTGGGCGAGGCCGCCGTCCGCCGCCAAGGCGACGACGTGACGATCGCCGGCTACTCACGCATGGCGCTGCGAGCCGAGGAGGCCGGCGAGGCGCTGGCCGAAGACGGCATCCGCGCCGAGGTCATCGACCTCAGGTGCCTGAAACCGCTCGATATCGACTGCATCCTCGATTCCGTCCGCAAGACCGGCCGCCTCGTCCTCGCCTCCGAAGGGTACCAGGAGGCCAACTTCGTCTGCGAGGTTATCACGAAGGTGCAGCAGTTCGCGTTCGATTACCTGGACGCGCCCATCGAGCGGGTGTGTGCGGCCAACTGTCCGCTGCCGATGAGCCCGGTCCTGGAGAACGAGGCCGTGCCGACCACCGAGAAGATTATCGCGGCCGCCAAACGGACCCTCGGGCAAGTGTGATCGGCTCGGCCGGGGAAAAGGCGGGTCAGGGCCACTTGGCGGTCAAACCGGGGCCGTTTCCGGTTTGACCAGCCA
>CAZEBQ010000149.1:0-2953 GCA_964510295.1 uncultured Anaerolineales bacterium
CACCGGCGGCAGCCGTAGGGTGGGTGCTCCGCACCCACGCGGCGCACGCGAGATCTCCTCAGCGTGGGTGCCGAGCACCCACCCTACGACTGCGGCTTGGCCGCACGAGCCGGGGTTTATCCCCGGCGCATCCCGGCCGGCGCCGCCGCCAACGGCCGCCGGGCATAAAGCCCGGCGCTACAATCGCCTGCGATCACCAGAAAAAATTGCCACATCCGCCCCGCGTCGCCCACGGTCTTGACGGCAGGCGACGGAATGGTAGAATCGGCGGAGAGGCACGTCCGGCGCAGTGACTCGTTTCCGGCCAAACACGCGGTCCGTTCGCTCGTATTAACCGAAGGAAGAGGGAGCCAGAGACGATGGGGGACACCGTTCAAGCCCAGTGCGGTTACTGCCACAAACGCTTCAGGCTTCGGACCGACCAACTCAGCCGAGAGGTCCGCTGCCCCCACTGCAAGACGGTCGTCAAGATCGCGCGGAAGACCGAGACGGCCGCGACCGCCATCGACGCCATCCGCGACGTCGTCGCGGAGGATCATCAACTGACCACGATGCGCACCGGGGCGACGTTGCGGCCGGGCCTGCGGAGCAAGAACGTCGCCATCGTCTGGCTGGTGATGCTGGGTGTGGGGTTGATCGGCGTCCTCATCGGTCTGTTCCTCGTGTTCGGCCCCGGTGGCCGCGACCTCATGCCGTCGGTCGGCGGAAGCCTGACAGGCCATCACTTCGAGCGTGACGGGGCCGCCCAGAACACGTTGCCCGGCGCGGCTCCCCCAAGCGGCGACGCGGCGATGCTGGGCCCCGGCGGCCGGCCGGTGATGCCCGTCGCTCAAAAGGACCTGATTCAGGTCAACGTCGAGCGGCTGCTGCGCGGCTACAAGGACGAGACCGTGACCTACGCCGTCGGCCACGTCAGGAACAACACCGCTGAAGTCATCCGGTCGATGAAGGTGGTGGTCGGGCTGTACGACAAGGAGGAGAATCTCCTGGGGGAGGCCGTGGCCGTTCTGATCAACATCCCCCCGAGGCACGTCGCTCCCCTGGTGGCCGAGTGGGTACACGAGCAGGGCGTACGGGCGACCAAGTGGCAGCCCGATGCGGCGTGGGAGACGAGCCCGACCGGCGTGCCGGCCGAGTTGCCCTGGCTCGAGGCCAGCGACCCCTGGCCCAAACGCGACCCCAATTCCGTGGCCCCGGAGGGTGAGGTTTCCATCAAAGTGTCGAACCACGGCTCCGTGCCCGTCAGGGACATGGACGTGGTCGCCGTCCTGCTCGACACCAAAGGCCGCATCGTCGGCGCCGCCAAGGAGGCCGTCACGAAAGAGATCAAGCCGGATACCTCCGAGGAAGTCGCCATCCGCTGGACCCGGTGTGCAGGCACCTTGGTCAGTTCCGCCGAGGTCTGGGTCCAGCCGCAGTACTGAGCGGGGTCAGGTAAGTTTTTTGCGGTTGATGCGCGGCGGGTCTCCGTACCCACCGCGCTTGCGACCGCCATGTCGCGGCGGGTACGGAGACCCGCCGCGCAAGACTTACGTAAGTCCGCTTAGCCTTTCGCACGGGTCGCAGAACGTATAGGCACGTCGCAGGAGAGACGGCCATGAGCGGATCATCTGGAACGGGGCGGCGGAAGTCTGCCGGCGCCGAAGGACGGATGACCCGGCGCGGGTTCCTGGCGGGGACGGCGGCGACGGCGGCGGCGGCGGTCGTCCCGCGCCACGTCGTGGGCGGCGCCTACGCCCCGCCCAGTGAGACCTTGGCCGTCGGAATCGTCGGCTGCGGCGGGCAGAGCGGCGAAGACGTCCGCAACTACATCGGCGGCGCCGGAGGCAAGTACACGGTCCTCGCCGTCTGCGACGTCGATAAGCACCGCATGGCCCGGTCCGCGAAGAGCCACGGCCCCAGTTGCGAGGGCTACACCGATTTCCGCCGCCTGGTTGAACGCGACGACCTCGACGTGGTCAGCGTTGCCACCCCGCCGCATTGGCACGCCCTGGTCACCATCGCCGCCATGCAGGCCGGCAAGGATGTCCTCTGCGAGAAGCCGATGACCAGGTTCATCGCCGAGGGGCGGGCTGTCGTCAAAGCCGGCCAGCGCTATGGCCGCGTCTTCCAGATCGGAACCAGCGGACGCTTCGGCGCCTATAAGAGCAGCCGCAGCCGGCAGATTCACAAGATCATGCGCAGCGGACTCCTGAAGGACTGCAAAGGCGTCTGGATCCAGCGCGGCGAGTTCCACATCAAACAGTACTGCGGCATGGTGGGGCCGGCTCCGCAGGCGGTGCCGCCGCACCTCGATTGGGACATGTACTGTGGCCCGGCGCGCCTGGCGCCCTATCACCCGCACCGCTTCGGATGGAGCCATCGCTACTACTGGGATTACGAAGGCCAGGGCCTGGCCGACTTCGCCCAGCATTACCTGGACCCGATCCAGTGGGTCTACGGCAAGGACGACACGAGCCCGGTCGAGGTTGAGGCCTACGCCCCGCCGGCCCATCCGGAGGCAGCCGGCATGTGGGGGTGGGTCGAGATGACCTACGCCGACGGCATGACCTTCGTCTTCGACGGCCGCGAGTGGGGCAAGCCCTATGACCGCAAACAGGCCCGCCACGTGGAACTGGCGGACCTCGACGAGGCGAGCCGGAAGAAGGTCGAGGCCATGCCCGACCCTGAACCGCCGCGCACCTTCGTCGAGGCGGTCCGCACCCGCAAACGCTCGGCCGGACACGCCGAAGCCGCCCACCGCGCCGCCACGGTGCTGCACCTGGCGAACATCGCCATCCGATGCGGACGCAAAATCCGGTACGACCCGGCCACCGAGCAGATCGTCGGCGACGAGTTCGCCAACCGTCTCGTGAACCAGCCCATGCGTGCCCCGTGGCACATCTAGAGTAGTTCGCGATTGAAGGGCGCGAAGGCTCGCGCGGCGGGCAGGATTGCCCGCCGCGCAACGTGC
>CAZEBQ010000149.1:3053-9883 GCA_964510295.1 uncultured Anaerolineales bacterium
ACCCGCCGCGCACCACGCGAGAGCCTGACGGAGAAAGGACCCCAGCGATGGCCGTGTCAGCCAAACTCAAGGCCCTGGTCGAGGCGATGCCCGACCCCGACGGTCGCGGCACCTACGCCAACATCGACAAGGAGAAGGTCGAGAAGGCCGTGGCAGACATCCACAAAGGGGGCCACGAGAACGTCCTCGGGCTCATCGACATGCTTGTCGAGCCGGGCAAGGGCAACGACGTCAAGGCGCACTACGCCCTCCACGCCCTGGCGGTTCACGTCTGCCAACTCAACGATGCCGGTCCGCGTGCCGCGTTCGCCCGGACGGTTGCCTCGCGGCTTGCCGACCGGCCCGCAGGGGTGCAGCGGTTCCTCATCCGGCAATCGCAGGTGGCCGGCGGCGAGGAGGCCGTCAAGACGCTCGGCAACGCCCTGCTCGATGCGGCCTTGTGCGATTGGGCCGCCCGGGCCCTGGTCGCCATCGGTGGAAGCGCCGCCGACCGGCTTCGCGATGCGCTGCCCAAGGTCAAGGGCAAGTGCCGGCTGATGATTCTCCTGGCTCTCGGCGACCTGGCCGATACGAAGGCCGTCTCGGCCTTCCGAACCGCCGTCGCCGGCACCGACCCCGGCACGCAACTGGCCGGGGCCTGGGGCCTGGCCCGCATCGCCGACGCCGACTCGGCCGATGCGCTCCTGAAGGCCGCCGACGCTCGCAGCGGCTGGGAGAGGATTCGCCTGACGGACGCCTGTTTTCTCCTGGCCGAGAATCTGGCGGCGGCGGGGAAGAAGGCACCGGCGGCGAGAATCTACACCCACCTGCGCGACACCCGCACCAGGCGGTCCGAGGTGCACGTCCGTAAGGCCGCCGAGCGCCGGCTCGCCATCGTCACCTGACGCATCCGGTCGGCGCGGCGGCCGCGTGGCCGGGGGCTCGAAGCCGCGATGTGTGGCGTCACATGTCCAGGCCGAACCGCCAGGGCGTCGGCTGCGGCACGCTTCGGCCGATCATGTCGAGGGCCAGCCCCGCCGTCTTGTCGGCCGTGCCGGGGACGTCGATCTGCCGGTGTACCTCGGCCAGGTCGGCTTTCATGCGGCTGCGGCGGCGCTGATCGAGGAGCAGGCGGATGACTTCGTCGGTCTCGGCGGGCGTCAGGGATCCGGTCCGCATGTATTCGGGCACGATGCGGCGGCCGGCCACGGTGTTGGGAAGGGTCAGGTGCGGCGTGTTGACGAGCCATCGGCCGGCCAGGTGCCACTTGGCGGCCGTCACGTTGTAGAAGACGGCCATGGGCGTCTCGTAGCAGGCGAGTTCGAGGGTCGTCGTCCCCGACTTGGCCAGGACGAGGTCGGCCGCACGCTGAACCTCGTGGGTCTTTCCGACGACCGTGCGGATGGCCAGGCCGCTGTCGGCGGTCACGCGGGCGGCCTGCCGGCGGTACGCCTCGGACGCCAGGGCCAGGACGAAGGAGCAGTGGGGGTCTCTGGCGGCCAGTGCCCGTGCCACGGCGATCTGGCGGCGGAGGATCGGCGTCACTTCCTGCCGGCGGCTGCCGGGCATCAGGCCGACCACGCGGTCGCCCCGGCGCGTTCGCAGGCTCGCGATGAAGGCCTGGTCGAGGTCGAGCCCGCGCAGGTGGTCCGCGACCGGGTGCCCCACGAACGTGGCGGGAACCCCGTGTTCCCGGAAGAACGGCTCTTCGACCGGCAGCACGCACGCCACGCGCGTAACCCGGCGCCTGAGTTTCCGGACCCGCCACGGCGCCCACGCCCAAAGTTGCGGCGGAATGTACCACAGCAGCGGGATCCGCCGGACGCGAAACCGGCTCGCCAGCAGAAAATGGAACCCCGGACAGTCGATCGTCACCACGACATCCGGACGCCACGACGCCACCAAGCGGTCCGTCCGGCTCAACAGGTCGAGGTACCGCGAGACCGAGGCGACGATCGGCAGGAACCCGATGATGCCGAACTCCACGGTGTTGGCCAGCAGGTGGGCCCCGGCCGCTTCCATCTTCGACCCGCCGAGGCCGATGATCTCCGCGTCCGGCGCCTGCCGCAGGATGGCACGGATCAGGTTCGACCCGTGCAGGTCTCCGGACACTTCGCCGGCGCTGATGAAGATTCGCGGACGTCCCACGGGCCTTGTCCCCACGGGCCTGGTATCCAGGCGTCGGATTCTATCAGCGGCGGCGGGGCGTCACAATCTCAAAGGGCCTCGGCGCATCACGGGGGCGTCGCCTTGGAGGTCGCCTCCGGCCACGGCCCGGGGAGGGCTACTTGATCTGCGACCCCGGGGCGACCGGCGAGGCGGGCGTCAGGCAGACGACGTTGTCGCCATCCTGTGCGGCCAGGATCATGCCCTCGGACACCTCGCCGCGCAGCGTGGCCGGCTCCAGGTTGACGACGACGACGACGAGTTGGTCCTGGAGTGCATCGGGCGACATGTACGGCTTCAGGCCCGCGACGGTCTGGCGCTGCCCGATTTCGGGGCCCAGGTCGACGTCGAGCAGATAGAGTTTCGCGGCGTTCGGATGGTCGCGGACGTTGACGACGCGGCCGACTCGCAGGTCGAGGCGCGCGAACTGTTGAATGCTCACGGTTTCCGCCATCGTGTGCCCTTTCTCTGAAACGCGTTCCGCAGGGGTCAGAGCCGCTGCGCCGCCAGGCTTGCCAGTTCGCTCCGCTCGCTCGTCTGGAGCATGACGTGGCCGGCCAGGTCGAGGTCTTTCATGCGTTCGGCGGCGTAGGACAGACCGTTCGACGAGGAGTCGAGGTACGGGTTGTCGATCTGTGAGGGGTCGCCGGTGAGGACGAGTTTGGAGTCCTCGCCGATGCGGCTGGCGACGGTCTTGATTTCTCGCGGCGTGAGGTTCTGGGCCTCGTCGACAAGGATGAACTGGTCGGGGATGCTGCGTCCGCGGATATAGGTGAGTGCTTCGAGTTCGATGCTGCCGGATTCGATGAGGGCCATGATGCGGTCGTCCATGCCGCCGTCGCCGCCGGTCTTCTTGGTGCGGAGGATGTAGGCCAGGTTGTCGAAGATCGGCTGCATCCACTGATAGAGTTTCTCGTCCTTGTCGCCGGGCAGGTATCCGATGTCCTGGCCGAACGGAATCACCGGCCGCGAGACGAGCAGTTTCTCGTACTTCTTCTCCGCCAGGACCTTCTGCATGCCGCACGCCACCGCCAGAAGCGTCTTGCCGGTGCCGGCGGGCCCCAGCAGCGTGACCAGCGGCACCTCGTCGAGCATCAGCAGTTCGATGGCCATCTGCTGCTGCGGGTTGCGGGCCGAGACGTTCTGGTATGTCTTCGTGCCGAACCGCAGCGCCACGAGTTTGCCCTGATGGGGATCGAAACGGGCGACGACCTGGCGGCCGGGGTCGGCGGCGTCGGTCAGAACGGCGAACTCGTTGGGCTGGAAATCGTCGGCCGGCGGGTCGGCCACCTTGTCCTTGTCGAGGCGGTCGAGCGTCGGGCGCTTGACCTCCAGTTCGCGGTACCCCAGGTAGATATGGCTGAAATCGATCTTGTGCTTCTCGTAGTCCTCGGTGGTGATGCCGAGGGCGTCGCTCTTGATGCGGGCGTTGATGTCTTTGGTGATGAACGTGGTCGGCTTGCCCTCCTGGGCGAGACGGTGGGCCACGCCGATGATCCGGTCGTCCGGCTTCCCGGTTCGCAGGAGCGGGTGGTCGGGCACCTGGTCGTCGAGCACCACGCAGAGCGTGCCGCCGGTTTCCTCGACCGGCACGCCTTCCATGAGGCGGCCCTTCTTGCGCAACTGGTCGAGCGTCCGGATGACCTGGCGGGCGTGCTGGCTCGTGTCGTCGGACCCCTTCTTGAACCCGTCGAGTTCCTCGATGACCTGGAACGGCAGCACCACCTCGTTGTCGCCGAAGGCCATCAGCGCGGTCGGGTCATATAGAAGAACGTTCGTGTCGAGGACGAAGTACTTCTTAGCCATGGCGGCTCCTTTGGCGTCGGTTGCGAATCCGAAGGCGTATCGTATCGGCTGCAGGTCCCGCATGCAAGGTTGAGGTGGGTGGGGTGACCCGTTGACTGCCAAAGGTAGGCCGGCGGGTGGCACGGCAGCCCCACCGGGGCGGCCGGGTGTGGCAAGTTTTTGTGGCGAGCGCAGGCGGTTGTAGCGCCGGGCTTTATGCCCGGCGGCCGTTGGCGGCGGCGCCGGCCAGGATGCGCCGGGGATAAACCCCGGCGCTACGGCCAAGCCGCAGGAAATCGTCCCATGCCAGAAATCGTTGCCACGCCCGGGGCGGCCGTGGTCTGCACGTGTCGGGTAACATGGCAGCCCCAGCAGCGCGCCCGTGGTCCGGAGTTGGCTCCCACGGCCGCGGCTGGGCCGCTGCCGTGCCACCCGGCGCGTCTGCCACAATGGCACCCTCGGGGCACGAATTGCCTGCCTAAACGGCCGCTTGCGGGGCCTGGAAAGGTCCTTGAACCGGCGGTCGGCTTCTGGTAGAAGTCCGCTTTCGCCCACCAGAGGCCGTTGACGGGCGTCTGGGAGGCTTGGGGGGCCATTTGGCACCCGCTTTGCTCTCTTATACGGTTCAGGAGAGCGATAAGGGTCCAGACCCGCCAAGCGGGGGGCGGGAACGGAACCCTGATTCCGCATGTAACGAGGCAACCCGTACGGAAGGAGAGCCGAGAGCATGGCAGCCAAAATGTTGGCTTTTGATGAGGAGGCACGGGCCGGCCTGCTGGCCGGCGTCGAAAAACTCGCCAGGGCCGTCCGATCGACCCTCGGACCTCGCGGCCGCAACGCCGTCCTCGACAAGGGATGGGGTGCACCGACGGTCACCAAAGACGGTGTGACCGTGGCCGAGGAGATCGACCTCAAGGACAAGTACGAGAACATGGGCGCCCAACTGGTCAAGGAGGCCGCCTCCAAGACCAGCGACGTGGCCGGCGACGGCACCACCACCGCCACCGTCATCGCCGAGGCCCTGTTCAAGGAGGCCCTGAAGAACATCACCGCCGGCGCCGACGCCATGGCCCTCGCCCGGGGCGTCCAGAAGGCCGTCGATGCCATCGTCGTGCACATCGAGACGATTACGAAGCCCATCGACGTGAGCAAGGCCGACGAGGTCGCCCAGGTGGGCGCCATCAGCGCCAACGGCGACGCCGCCGTCGGCAAGATGCTCGCCGAAGCCCTCGACAAGGTGGGTAAGGACGGCGTCATTACGGTCGAGGAGGGCAAGGGCCTCGAGACGGCCATCGAGGTGGTCGAAGGCATGCAGTTCGACCGCGGGTACCTGAGCCCCCATTTCGTGACCGATCCCGACCGGATGGAGACGGTGCTCAACCGCCCGCTCATCCTCATCTACGAAGAGAAGATCTCGAACGCGAAGAACCTCGTGCCGCTCCTGGAGAACATCTCCAAGGGCAGCCGGCCGCTCCTCATCGTGGCCGAGGACGTCGACGGCGAGGCCCTGGCCACGCTCGTCGTCAACAAACTCCGCGGGATCCTTCAGTGCTGTGCCGTCAAGGCGCCGGGTTACGGCGACCGCCGCAAGGCCATGCTTGAAGACATCGCCATCCTGACCGGCGGCGAGGCCGTCATGAAAGACCTCGGCGTCGAACTCGAGAACATCAGTATCGACGTCCTCGGCACGGCCAAGAAGGTGACCATCGACGACGACAACACCACCATCGTCGAGGGCGCCGGTTCGACCGACGCCATCCATGGACGCATCGAACAGATTAAACGCGAGATCGAGATTACCACCAGCGACTACGACCGCGAGAAACTCCAGGAACGCCTGGCGAAACTCTCGGGCGGCGTGGCACAGATCAACGTCGGCGCCGCCACCGAGGTCGAAATGAAGGAACGCAAGGCCCTTGTTGAGGACGCCCTCCACGCCACGCGCGCCGCCATCGAGGAAGGCATCGTGCCGGGCGGCGGGGTGGCCCTGCTGAGGTGCCTCGGGGCGCTCGACAAGGTCAAGACCGTGGGCGACGATGAGGCCACGGGCGTCGAGATCGTCCGCCGGGCGGTGGAGGCGCCCGCCCGGCAGATCGCCGCCAACGCCGGATACGAGGGCGGCGTCGTCGTCCGAAACATCCTCCGCAAGAGGGGCGCCTACGGCTTCGACGCCGACAAGGGCTGCTACGGCGACATGATCAAGGCCGGCATCGTTGACCCGACGAAGGTGGTCCGGACGGCCCTCCAGAACGCCGCATCGGTCGCGGGCCTGCTCATCACGACCGACGCCTGTATCGCCAGCAAGCCCGAGCCGAAGGGCGAAGGCGGCCCGCCCGGCGGCATGCCTCCCGGCGGCATGGGCGGCATGGGCGGCGGCATGGGTGGCATGGGCGGCATGATGTAGGACGCTACCGCCGGCGCCTGCGCCGGGGCCGTTTAGCCGTCGCCGGCACGGCGACGGGGCACTGTGAACCTCAATTGGAATCGTGTTGACGGAGACCGACCGATGAAGATCGAACCCCTCGAAGACCGAATCGTTGTCGAACCGCTTGAAGCCGAGGAAGTCACCAAGGGCGGCATCGTCTTGCCCGACACCGCCCAGGAAAAACCGCAGCAGGGCAAGATCGTCGCCGTCGGACCCGGCAAGGTCCTCGACTCGGGCGACCGGGCCAAGCCGGCCGTCAAGAAAGGCGACACCGTCGTCTACGCCAAGTACGGCGGCACCGAGATCAAGGTCGACGGCAAAGACCTGATGATCCTTCGTGAGAGCGACATCCTCGCGATCGTCGAATAGGGCGGCACGCGTGCCGTTCGAGCCCGCCGCACCGAGCCGGCCGCGTCGAGCCCGCTGCGTCGAGCCCGCTGCGTCGAGCCCGCCGCACCGAGCCGGCCGCGTCGAG
>CAZEBQ010000150.1:0-9879 GCA_964510295.1 uncultured Anaerolineales bacterium
TCGCCCGACGCCCAGGCGTGGACCAAACCGGCCGGGCCGCCCAAGCCCGCGTACCCCACAACCGCCTCGCACTGCCATGGCGGCGACACGGCCGATGCCTTGAGCGACGGCCTCCTGCCGAAACGCTCGGGCGACCACGCCATCCCGCGGCTCACCTGGTGGGACCATCGCGGCACGAGCGAATGGGTGGCCTACCGCTTCAAGCAGCCGCGCACCGTCTCGGAGGCCGAAGTCTACTGGTTCGACGACACGGGCCGCGGCGGCTGCCGCATCCCCGCCTCGTGGCGCCTGCTCTACCAGGACGGCGAGCAGTGGAAGGAAGTCAAACTTGCGGGCGGGGCGACCTACGCCCTCCAGAAGGACCGGTTCAACAAGGTCACCTTCGAGCCGGTCAAGACGCGAGGACTCCGCATCGAAGTCCAACTTCGGCCCGACTTCTCCGGCGGCATCCTCGAATGGCGCATCGGACCGAAACCGAGTCCTTGAATCCCGTAAGACCAATGTGACAAAACGGGCGCCACGGTTTGAAGAGTCAAACCGTGCGCTCGCTTAGCCCTACAGCGCCACTTCGCCATTTCGCGCGGTGGGTCGGAGCCTGCCCTGAGCCTGTCGAACGGGGACCCACCGCGCTCGAAAGCCCATTTTCGCCGTTGCGCGGCGGGTCGGGAGACCCGCCGCGCGGTAAGTAGCGCTGTCGTGTTAGTGCTACGACGATACCTTCCGCGCGGCGGCCTTCCCAGGCCGCCGCGAACGCAGTTGATGCCTGTCCCTGGGAGACCCGCCGCGCGGTAAGTAGCGCTGTCGTGTTAGTGCTACGACGATACCTTCCGCGCGGCGGCCTTCCCAGGCCGCCGCGAACGCAGTTGATGCCTGTCCCTGGTGGCCTGGGAAGGCCACCAAGCGAACAAAAAGCCATAGGGTGGGTGCGCCGCACCCACGCGGCGCATGCGAGACCTCGTCAGCGTGGGGGCAGAGCACCCACCCTACCACTTCTCACAACATGGTCACCCTTCGGGATGACCATGCCACCCGCCAGACGGACAAAAAGGCGAAGTAGCGTTGTAGGATCAGGGCGACAGCCTGTCACAGTTGCACGTCGAGGGCCGGCACAACGAGCGGGTCGAGCAGGTTACCGTCGGCAACGGCGGTGTCGGCGGGGGTGTCGGACGCCGCAGGCGACCAGGGGGCGGGGTGCGGCAAGGCCGTGTCGGCGGAGGCGACGAGCAGATCGGCCGCAGCGCCCTCGGCGGACGATGCGGCCACGGCGGCCGCCGCATCGGCAAGCGGCGACGTGGCCGGGTCGGTGGCGCTGACGGGGGCCGGGGCGTCGTCGGTCTGGGCCAGGAGAGCGGTCTCCGGCGAGTCGGCCGGTCGTGTCGCGGCGGGGTCGGCGGCGGCGGAGGCGGCGGCGAGAAGCGGCAGGGGCGACGGGGCGCTGCCGGCCATCGGCAGGCCGCTGTCGGTCGGAAGGTCTTCCAGATGCGTGCCGGCTGAAAGGGCCGCCGTGTACCGCGACGTGAACCCGTTGATGTCCCAGGAATCGACCGAGCCGTTGGGTTCCTCGGCCGTGGGTCCGAATCCTCGGAAATCGGCGTCAAGGTGGCCGGCGAGGTACTTCTGCGTGAAGCCGGTGATGTCCCAGGAATCGACGGTTCCGTTGGGTTCCTCGGCAGTGGGTCCGAAGCCGCGCATGTCGGCCCGGAGGCTTCCGACGTAAAAGACGGCGTTGCCGCCGGGCGCTCCGTTGCCGGTGGGCAGGTCGAGCAAGGCGTCGTAGATGTACTCCATGCCGCTGGAGTTGAGGGCGGGTTCGCCATCCAGGATGTTCCCGGCCGCATCGTTGATGCCGACGGCCCCCAGGGTCACCTTGACCCAGGTATCGACCGGGCCGACCACCTCGGCCAGTGTGATGCGGTGCGTGGTGGCCGAGAGTTGCTGGACGGTGGGCGTCAGCGTGGCCGTGACGATCTCGTTCTCGCCGACAAAGGTGACGGTCTGGACAAGAACGGCGGCGGGGTCGAGGCCGACGGCCTCGTTGAAGGCCACGTCGACGGTTCGCACGCCGATGCCGCTGGGTTCGATGCTGCTGACGGTGCGTCCCGCTCGTTGGTTCAAGAGGACGGCGGCCAGCCTCGGCGGCGTGGTGTCGACGCCCGAGTTGGCGATCCCCGGCGATCCGCCGTACGTGCTGACGCCCCAGTTGGCGGCGTCGTTACCGTAATCGGACGGCATCAGCCGGATAAGGGCAGACCCGCTGCCGTCGGGGTGAACGGGCCACGGGTCCTTGTCGTTGAAGGTGACGCGCTCGGCGCGAATGTCGGGAATGACCCAATCCCAGACGCCGGGTTCGATCTCGACCCATTCGGGGTCGCCGGGCTTCGTGACGTCGAGCGTCTCGCCGCCGTTGTCCAGGCTTCCGCTGTACTGATAGATGGGGACGTTGCCCGGAACGTGGTGGATTGACCGGAACGCGACGGGGTTGCTCTGGACGAGCAGGAGGTACCCGTCACCGGCGATGAAGGCGCCGGCGGGGAACTCGAAGTCGGCGAGACCTTCGATGAACTTCCAGCCCTCAAGCGAGACGGCCGACCCGGTCAGGTTCAGGAGTTCCAGGAACTCGTCGCCGCCCACGTCGGGGTGATACATGATCTCGTTGATGACGACGGGCCCGACGTACGGCAAGGTGTTATCGTCCTCGGAGGTGGCGGCGGCCATGGCAACGAAGTCGGTGCCTCCGGTGCTCTTGGTGTAAAGTCCGAAGGTTCTCTCACGGTCGGCGGCGCCGAAGCGTTGGTCCTCGCGGTACCCGCCGGGAGAGCCGTCGGGCGCCTGGGACGACAGGTATACCTTCTCGTCGCCGAGTTCGCTGAGCCCGAACCCGATGTGCGAACCGGGGTCGACCGAGCCCACGCCGAAATGATCCACCTGGGTGAAGACGCGGTAATCGCCCACGCCGATCCAGGTGTCGGCGGCGATCTCGTAAGAGGCCAGCGTGGTGTTGTCGGTGGCGTCGTCGGAGAGGAACCACCCGCCGACGTTGATGGGGGCGTCGGTGGTGTTATGGAGTTCGATCCAGTCGCCGGTCACGAGGTCGTCGGTGTGGGTGAGCAGTTCGCTGATGATGACGGAGCCGGGCGTGACGCCCGAATCGCCGGCCGCCGGCGACCCGCCGCTCACATCGCTGGCCTGCCATCCGAGTTTGGTGTCCCAGAGGGCGAGGTCCTGGTCGGCGTCGCGGACGACGAGTGAGAACCCGTCGCCGTCGGTGTGGTCGAACCAGCCGTCCTCGTAGTCGAAGTCGTGGATGATGCCGCCGACGGGTCCTTCGAGGAGGATGTCCTCGCCGCCGTTGTTGAGGTTGTCGTCCGGTCCGAACTCGCCGGCGATCTGAAAGCCCGTGCCGTAACGGGCCTCGAAGGCGGCCTGGTTCTTCACGATCAGGATGTACTCACCGGTGCCCAGGGTCACGTCGCCGAAGGTGAAGGTGATGCCGTCGGTGAAGTGGATGCCGTCCAGGTCGAGGGGTTCGGCGCCGATGTTCTGGAGTTCCAGATACTCGAAGTCGTCGTTGTCGGTGTAGGGTTCCTCGGGGTTGCCGGGCGTGGTGTCGGGGGCGGCCGGGTTGTACATGATCTCGGTGATGCGGAGCGGCTTGACGGTGTCGAGGAGGAAGGTGGCCTCGTCCAAGGCGCTCCACGCGCCGCTGTAGACGCGGGCCTTGACGTGGACGCTGTCGTCGAGGATGACGGAGTCATAGCCGGGCTCGCCGAAGGACAGAGCCTCGAGTTCCATGCCCCAGACGACGTCGCTGGAGGTGGGGGAGGCCTGGTGGACCTCGACGGCCAGGACGTTGTCGCCCTGGACGAGGTTGAACTCGCCGGCCGGGATGGTAAACGCCTCGTAGTAGGCGTTGCCGATGGACCGGTTGGCGATGTCGCTGTGGGCCGGCTGGTAGCCGTCGTTGATGCCGACGCGCTCCAGTTCCTGGCCGTTCAGGTAGATGACGGCGCCGTCGTCGAGCACGGTGCCGAGGTGCAGTTCCGTGACCTCGCCCGGAACGCCGTCGAAGGAGAAGTGCGTCCGGAAGTAGAAGGTCGTCGGGCCGACGGTAAGCGGCGTGTTCTTCGGATACGGTTCGAGCGAGGCACCCTCGACGTACAGGAGCCCCGGGCCGGTGGGCCAGGCGGTCTCGTCGGCGTAAACGGTGTGGCTCCACTGGTCGGGCAGGTCGGTGTCGGTCTGCTCGTACGACCAGACGTGGTCGATGGCCAGGAGGTCTGTGATGGTCCCCGCCGTGTCGATGGCGCCGGCGTCGGGGTTGATGCCGCCGCCCGGCAAGCGCGGGTCGGTGCCGTCGAGGGTGTAGTAGATCGTGCCGTCCGGGGCGGTTATGGACAGGACGTCGCCGGCCGAGATCGTGCCGCCGTGCTGCGGCGCCTCGTTAATGAGGAACGACGGGGCCACGGTGGTGGGATAGAGGCTCGCGCCCCGCAGGAACCCCAGGACGACGTCGGTGCGTTGGGGGAAGTACTGGTTGAGCAGGCGGTCGCGTTCGGTGGCCCATTCGGCGTCGCGCGTGTAGGGCAGTGCGCGGCTGGAGTCGCCCCAGCGGGCCGATTCGCCGACGATGGCGCGGTCGACCCAGTCGGCCAGCATCTGGTAGCGGGCCTGTGCGGCGTCGGGCGTCAGCGCGCCGCCGTTGAAGAAGTGCTGGTGCACGTGGTCGGCGAAGAGCATGCGGAACTCGGCGTCGGTCCTCAGACCGGCGTACAGGTTCGAGGGCTTGTCGTCCCGGTGTATCGCTGTCTGGTTGGTGCCCGTGATGGATTCGAGCGTCCGCTCGGCATCCCAACTGAGGAACTTGTAACCCGACCCCGGCTCGGTGCGGCGGTTGACGGAGTACCAGTTGTGGTCGTCCCAGTCCCTGTTGCCGGCGTAGAAGTTCAGGATCATGTAGTCGATGAGGTTGGGGATATCCACGTACTCGGAGATGGCCGCCATGTCCACCGGGCTCTGGTCGGCGAGGTTCTGTGCGGCGATCCAGCCGTCGGCGCTGCCGTCAACAGTCGTGCCATCGCGGGGGTAGGAGTTCAGGGCGTCGTACTCGTCCTTGTCGCCGCCGATGTAACTGGAGCCGAAGTCGGCGTTGCACCGCTCGACCACGTCGTACAGGCCCCAGTACAGACCGTTGATGTAAAGGTGGACGAAGGTGTGGTGCAGGCCGAGTTGGCCCATGTCGAGTTGCGAGATGGACATCCAGGCGTCGCGCAGGTACTGGGCCTGGTTCTCCTCGGTGCTGTTGTGCCGGTGCCAGGCGTTGTTGAAGCCGGCCCGGAGGATGATGGTGTCGAACGAGTCGGTGGCGCCCTCGCCGAAGAGCGGGAAGTCGAGTTTGGTCGGCCCGTAATCGCTCTTGAACAGGAACCGGAGGGTGTGCTTCTCGAATTGGGGCTGGCGTCCCACGCCGCCGTAGATACGCACGCCGCAGTTGACCTGGAACTGGTCGCCGCCCACGGCATCGAAGTACTCGACCGACCCGGGCCGCTCCCAGGCGACGCCCTCGTAGGTCGGGTTCGAGTAGATGCCGCTTGGACCGAAGATGTGGTCCACATCCATCACCAGCGACATCGTGGGAATCGCCTGCAGGTCGTCCTTGATGGTGGCGGCGTAGATGCCCCCGAACAGGTCGCCGCCGACGGGGTTGCCGGCGCCGTCGAAATAGCCGATGACGTCGGTGTCGATGCCGTACTCGGCCGCCCAGGTGCCCCAGGTGGTCGGGAACCCGGCGGGGTAGTCCGGCTGCCGGATCACGTCGTTGAGGAAGATATAGGTCTGGGCGTCCACGTTCGACGGTTCCCAGTCCGTCTTGACGGCGACCGCCCGGAGCGTGGTCGTCGTCGTGATGGGAACCGTGGAGCCGGGGCTGAGCATCACGCCGTTCGACTCCGACGGTTCGCTGCCGTCGGTCGTGTAATAGATGACGGCGTCGGGCGTGTCGCAGGTGATGGTGACGGCGAACGAGGCCTCGTAGAACCCGCGGTCGTAGTCGAACTCGGTGTCGTCGACAAAGGCGATGAAGCCCTCGGAGTTGGCGGCCCCCGGACTCAGCGTGCTGAAATAGTGCTGCATGAGGACGATCTGGCCGATCTCGACGAGTTCGGGCATGATGAGGAAGTCGCCGTCGCCGGCGCCGTAGTTCAGGCCGTGGATCGCCAGGACGTTCTCACCCGTCCGGAGGTCGCCGAGGTGGTCCGAGATGTTGATGTCCTCGTAGAGGACGGCCTGGTCGTTCGGATGCTCGGCCGTGGCCGCCGCATTCCACGCCGGTGTGCCGGCGGGGGCGTTGCGGCGGGCAACCTCGGTGCCGTTCAGGTACGCGACGAACCCGTCGTCGTACTTCATCCGAAGCGAGAGGTTCTCGTACGCCGCCGGGTCGGCCACGGTGAAGGGGATGAGGAGGTAGGCGGAGGCATTGACGCCCTCCATGCCGCTCTGGACGTCGGTCCGGATGAGCGAGGCGAACCCACCGCCGCTGCCGCCGCCCGTGACCGGGTCGGACCAGACCTCAAGGCCGCCATTGCTCGTATCGCCCAGGAGCCGCATCGAGGAGACCCACGTCCCGTAACTGCCGGCGCCGGCGTAGAGTTCCACCGCCGATCCCCCGCCACGCTCGTACATGACCAGGCGCAGGTCATACGCGCCCGCCGTCGTGACGTTGAAGACGCCCACCGTGTCGGCGGTGCCGCGCGGGTCAGGATGGGAAATAAAGAAACTGTCGGCGCCGTTATCGAGTTCGAGGCTGAACCCGTCGTCGCTGTTGACGCCGAAGGTCCAGGCCCCCGTCGTCGGAATGTTCACGACGCCGGTCACCTCGATGACGAAGTCATCGACGTCCGCGCCGACCGTCTGGCTGGGAAACGGCAGATTGTTGCCGTAGTGGCCCATGCCGCCCGTGTTCAAGTAGTCGATAAACGCCGTGTTCTCGGCGAAGTGGGCCGACTGCATCGACGGTGTGCTGAGAACGCTCTCGGCCGTGCTCAGGGTGCCGACTTGCGCGCTCGCCTTGTAGTAATCGACCGCAAGGCCCGGCACGGTCGTCTCGTAGCCGACGCCGGTCTCGCCGCCGATCCATCCGGACGGCGTGTAGCCGAAGTCCTTCCACGTGTCGCCGATGTTGCCGCCGGGAATGAGCACATCGACGTCGGTCTGCGACGAGATGATCGACGTGATCTCCGCGTCCTCGTAGAGGCCGTACGAGATGTCCTGGACCTGGTTCGGAAAGTCGTACGCCGAGACGATGTCGTCCGGATCGGCCGCGCCGGGCCGCACCAGCGCCAGGTAATCGCCGCCCTTGTTGAGGGCGAAGTTCGCGTGCAGGTCGTCCGGGTGCGTCGGGTCCACGTAGCCGTTCGACGCAAACACGATCCGGTACTGGCCGGACTCGAGGGTCACGGCCGGGAAGTCCCACATCTCGAGGTCGTCCGGGTCGTCGGTCAGGTGCCAGCCCTCGAGGTCAATGACCTCGGTGGTGGGGTTGAAGATCTCGATCCAGTCCCAGTCGGAGTCGGGAATCTCCGAATACCACGGCGTGCTGTTGGAGGCCAGAAACTCGCTGATGTACGGGTCGCCGTCAAGCAGCAGCCGCGGCTCCAGGACCTCCATCGTCGGCGCGCGCAGGCGCCTTGACAGGGTGCCACGATGCATAAGAACTTCTCCTCGATGCCCCCTGGTGTGTCTCCCGGCAATCCGCCGGGGGGCCGGAACAGCCTGTGAACCGCCCGACAGCCCGTCCTGTAGACCAGAACAGGGCCATCCAGACTGACTACGGCCCTAACGCCCCTTCTATTATACGCACAAAACGGCCGTCGCCAAGCCGAGATACGCAGAATACGCGATTTCACGCCGTCCGGAGCCGTCGCACGTGGAACTTGCGGCAGAATCGCAGACTCACCCTACAACGCTGCGTTGCGCGCGCAGCGGGTCTCCCAAGCGTTGCGCGGCGGGTCTCCCAATCTTTGCGCGGTGGGTCTCCGGACCCACCGCGCAGCCCCGCAAACGGGCCTTTACGCACGGTGGGTGCTCCAGACCCACCGCGCAAAAACGGCGAAGCGGCGTTGCCGTGCTAAGGTTCGACACCTTCGTGGAGCCATTCGGGTTGGAGCATCCGGGCGGATTCAACCCTGGCTTTGGCAAACCACTCGTCGCGGGCCTTCGACGGCGCCCCGAAGGTGTAGTACGGCGACTCGGTCCGGCCGCCGTCCATGACGGCGGTCATCTTCTCGACCACGTCGGGATGTTCGGCCGCAACGTCTTTCTGCTCGCCGACGTCGGAGTCGAGGTTGTAGAGTTGGATAGGCGCCTCGGCCCCCGCGCGGGCGTTCAGGCGGACACCCTTCCACGGTCCCATGCGGACGGCCTGCATCCCGCGGCCGGGATGGTGTTCCCAGTAGAGGTACTCGCGGCGTTTCTGCCCGCTGCGGCCGAGGAGCGTCGGCGCGATGCTGACGCCGTCGATGCCCTTGGGCGTGCGGCCGGCCGCCCCGGCCAGGTCCATGAAGGTCGGCAGCCAGTCCCAGAAGGCGCACGGCAGGCGCGAGGTGCTGCCGGGTTCGATGCGTCCGGTCCAGCGGGCGATCATCGGTACGCGGATACCGCCCTCGTAGACGCTGCCCTTGAGGCCGCGCAGGGGCCCCGCGCTCTCGAAGAAGGCCGAGTCGGCCCCGCCGGCGTACGTCGGGCCGTTGTCGCTCGTGAAGACGACGAGCGTGTCGCGCTCCACGCCGAGTTCTTTGACCAGGGCGACGATGCGGCCGACATCGCGGTCCATCCGCGTGATCATGGCGGCGTAGGCGGCGCGAGGCGTGGGATGGCCGGAGTAATGGCCGCCCTTGTACGGCGTCTCGGGCCACTTGCCCTTATACTCGGCGAGGGAGTCGGCGGGCACGTGGAGAGAGACGTGCGGCACGGCGTAGGGGACGTAGAGGAAGAACGGTCCGCGCCCCACCGAGGCGCGGAGGAACGTCAGGGCCTCCTCGGTGAACAGGTCGTGGGAGTACCGGACCTGTTTGCCGCCCACGTTCTTTTCGAGGATGATCTTCTTCGTGTTCCGCCACATGTAGTCAGGGTAATGGCTGTGTGCGTTCCACTGGTCGAGGTAGCCGAACCAGTGGTCGAAGCCCTGCTGGTTCGGATGGCCCGTGGTGCCGGGCCCGCCGAGTCCCCACTTGCCGGCGGCGCCGGTGCGGTAGCCTTCCTTCTTCAGGAGTTCCGCCAGGGTGACCGTCTCGACGGGCATCGGCAGTTGGCCGATGCGCGGCCGTCCCAGGTTGCCGCGCACGTAAGCGTGGCCGGTGTGGTAGCCGGTCATCAGGGTGCACCGCGACGGGGCGCAGACGGGGCTGCCCGAGTAATGGTCGGTGAAGCGCATCCCCTCGGCGGCCAGGCGGTCGAGGTTGGGCGTCCGGATCTTCCTCTGCCCGTAGCACCCGAGTTCGTTGTAGCCGAGGTCGTCGGCGAGGATAAAGACGATGTTGGGCTTGGCGGCCGGCTTTCGGCGTGCACCTTCGGCTGCGTCCTTGTGCTGCGTCGCCCTCACGCATCCGCTTGCGGCTGCGGCGGCGGTGACCAGGAAGTCGCGACGTTTCATGGGCTTGCCCTTTCTTGGCACCGGTGTCGGCTATTCACGGGCCACGGTTGCGGAACGTGCCCCGCCGCTGCCGCGGCGGGCTCGGACGACCTGCTGCCGCGGCGGGCTCGGACAACCCGCTGCCGCGGCGGGCTCGGACGACCTGCTGCCGCGGCGGGCTCGGATGACCTGCTTTCGCGGCGTACGTGTTTAGCGTGTCATTCCGAGCGAGCGAAGCGAGTCGAGGAATCTCG
>CAZEBQ010000151.1:0-9695 GCA_964510295.1 uncultured Anaerolineales bacterium
CCGAGGCCGCCGGGCATAAAGCCCGGCGCTACAAGCACAAGAGCGCTTTGCGCGGCCCCCTGTACCTGTGGTACGACACCAACCTCTACTGCTTCGACGTGAAGACGAAGTGATGAAGGACTGCAGGCTGCAGACCGGAGGCTAAAGCCTGAAGCCTGCGGTCCATGGTCTGACGCGGCGGAAACCGCCGCGCGAAACGAGACCGGAACGCCCTTGACACGAGGGCGGTTGGGGGCGGCCCCGGAATTACCACGCGTCTGTGCCCGACCAACTCTTTGGGGTCCAAGTACACTTCAGCCGCACGCGTGTCCGGCCGGCCAGCTCTATTGGGTCGAAGTCCACAACCTTGCCGTGTTCCTTAAAGATGCGCAGGAGCCTGTCGAACTGGTCAGCAGCCAGCCCTTCTATATGTTCATAGTTCTCTTCCTCGCCGCGGGAGACGAAGGTACGCCCTTCCATTTCCAGCCGCGTCTTGGCCTCGTTGTCGAACCAATACAGTTCTCTCGGCGGCCTGGCCCGCGCCGGGTTCCACCGTTGCGACGCCTCGGCGCACACGAGGGCTTCATAGTTCAGGGCGATCCAATCTTCGACCGCCCCGCGCCCTTGCCTGTCATCGATCCGGTAGTTTACCCATTTGTAGCCCTCGTCGCTGCGTTTCTCGATCCGAAGCACAAAGGAACCGCCGTGCAAAATGCACACAGGTGGATGTTGCGCGGGCCCCAAGAGACTTACCAAGTCGGCGCGGTTCGGGGCTGCGGGCCTTCCGTACTCGCTGAAAATGCCCTTTATCCTCTCAAACTCATGGGTGGGGAGGTTCTCGACCCACCGACCAGTAAGCAAATCCAACTTCGACCGATTCGGCGAACCGTCAGGGGCAGTCAGCCACAGAGGCCAGACCGGCTCACAACCCGACACGACCTCACCATGGCACCAAGCCAACTGCCTGGTCGGCACAACGCGCAAATGCGGCATGGCCTCGGGAACGGACAAGGCTCGGTGGTTAGCCCTAATCCACCGTTTGACGACGCTGTATCCCTCGGAATCGTCCAGGACATAGCATAGCCACTCCGAGGGGGCGTGCGTATCGTCCGGAGGCCCCTGGCGCTCCTCCCACCGAAGCACAAACCATCCTCCCGCCAGGTCATTCGCATAATAAGACGCATCATAAGAGTTCGCAGAGAAGTCGTCGTCCAAGGCGACGACCTCCGTCCCCCTTTGGAAGAGGCGCACTTGCTGCGGGCCATCGAGGGGAAACTGCGGGCCGCCTGTGCCTGGATACAACCGCCGGGGATTGAACGCCGTCGGCTTGCCGTATCTCCTGAAGAGGCGCTTCAACGTCTCGATCTCGCGCGGGGGCAGGTTTTCGGCCCATTCCCAGTGGTCGGGCCGGCCCTTCCTGACTACCTGAATATAAGGCAGCAGATTCACACCAAAACCATGTAGGTACGCTCCCAAAAAGGAATCATCGGGGTCTTGTTCGCTGTCAAGCCAATAGAGTTGCTGCCGGGGGAACACGGCCAGATCACCCGACACGGCATAAGCACACTTGAGGGCCTCGTAGTTGACCAGTATCCACTGCGCGATGACCTGGTGGCCGTGTGCATCATCAACCGTATAGGCCACCCATTCGTGCGGCGGACTCGTCTCGTCCTCCCTCAACACGAGCACAAACGTCCCCCGATCGGGAACCAGCGACGGCGCAGCGTGCTGGTCGCGGATGAGATCGAGGTCTTCACCAGGCTCGATGGGCCTGCCGTGGCGCTCAAAGATGCGCTGGAGACTCTCGAACTGCTTTACGGGCAGGTTCCGAGCCCAATTCACCTGCATGAGTTCGACCTTCGACCAGTTGCGCAATGCGGCATCGGACGTGAGGTGCCGCCGCTTGTCCCAGAATCGTAGTTCCCGGAACCCGCATGTCCCATTATCTTGAAAGCAGAACAGTTCCTTGCCGGGACGAAGGCGCAGCGGAATCATTCCGTCCGGCTGATGGATGGCCTCGCGATTGGCCTTCATCCACGCCTTGACGGTTCGGCATCCCTTCTCGCTGGTGATCTCATAGCAGAACCATTTCCACGCCCCCGCCTCGTTATCCGGCGTCTGCTCGTATCCTTCCCAGCGGAGGACGTACCGCCCGCCTCCCATCTCGGCCTCGACGTATTCGGCCAGATGGCCAGACGCGCATCCCGAAACGGCAACCGCTGCACTCGCCAGTATCACGATGCATCGAACGGCCGTAGCGTTCATCATCGTCACCCTCAACTTAACCCCGTTTTTCTAATCGTGCCAATTCTTCCTTCCACATTCTGCCATAAACGGTATCCTATTGGCCCTTGTAGTATGTGCTTCCAGCGATCAGACACATACGAACAACTCCGCAATACCGGGGACGCCATACGGATTTCTCTCGCCCGTTGCCCGGCCACGTGGGACGGTCGCCGGCTATCCGCCGTCACCGTATCATAGGATGAGGGCCGAGCGTATCGTGGCCAGCAACGCCGTCGCCTATGTGCGCGCTGTAGCGCCGGGGTTTATCCCCGGCGAGGCACCCGGCATCGCCCCGACCGAGGCCGCCGGGCATAAAGCCCGGCGCTACAAGCACAAGAGCGCTTTGCGCGGCGGCCTTCCGAGGCCGCCGCGAACGGGTCCGAAGCGGCGTACGTGGTGGCCTGGGAAGGCCACCACGCGGGAGTTATGAAACGTTCTTTCAGCCGCCCGCCCCGTAGCAGACGACTCGCCCGTCGCGGAGGGTCACCACGACGCGCCCGCTGCCATCGACGGCGATTCCCCATCGGACGGGCCGGCCGGGGAGCGTGTGTTGCCAGAGGTGCTTGTTGCTCGATGGGTTTTGCGCGACCAGTTGTGAGCCGTTCGGGGTTTGGCGACACAAGAGGTTTGCATTCTTCGTTTTGACAATCGGCGTATCCCAGGCAACTTCCTTGCTGTAGACGGGATAGATGGAGTAGAGCGGCTGGCCGACGGTCTTGACCCGGCGCGTGAGGTTACCGCGTTTGTCTTTGGCGACCGAGAGGAGCAACTCGCGGCCGCGGCGTGCCCGTTGGCCCGCTTCGAGGCGTCTTCCGCCGGCGGTGTCGAAGACTGTGGGCGAAGCCGAACTGCCGCCGGCCAGGTAGAGTTTTCCCTGGTCCAGGAGCAGGTCTCCCTGGACGCCCGTTTCGCTGCCGAAGGCCGCCCCCGTGCCGCCCGCGCTGTTGTTCTGCCACTTGATCTTGCCGGTTGCCGCATCCAGGGCATAGACGTGTGTACCATCGTAATTGTTGATACCTGCGGCGCAGTAGGCCACTGCGCCGTCGAGAAGCACGCCGGAGGCGACGGGCCAGGTGGAAAGCAGTTGGTCGTAGACGGGAATGCTTCTGTGGGCGGGTGCCGCGCGGAACCGCCACAAGAGCCGGCCGGTGGCGGCCTCGAAGGCGTAAGCGTAGCCGTCGCCTGAGCCGACGAGCGCCCGGCCGCCGGCCAGCGCCGGCGGATAGCGCACCGCTCCGCCGGTGTAGGCCGTCCAGCGCGGCTTGCCGTCGGCCGCATCCAATGCCCGCACAATACCGTCGGACCCGCTGACGAAGACCAGGCCACCGGCGGCGACGGGCGAGGTGGCCTCGAAGGCGGCCGTCGGGGTGAAGGTCCAAAGCCGTTTCACCCGGTCCGGGACGGCGGCCTGCGTCTTGGCGGTGCGGGTATTGTTTGCCCGATAGGTTGGCCAGTCGGCGGGCGCCTGTTCAAATGGGGTGATCGTCATGGGGTTATCCGATGATTCGAGTCGCTCGGACTCGACGGCGGCCTGGTCCACCTTGAAGGCGCCCGCCGGAGCGCAGCAAATCGTACCGAACATCTGCAAGTTGCAGTCGCACACCCAGGGCGTCCAGTAGAGGTGTCCGCCGGAGATGACGGTGCCGGTAAAACAGGACGGGCGCATGGGCGATATCCACTGGCGTTCGCCGCTGACAGGGTCCAGGCGTTCGGTGCCGTCGCCGTGGGAGCGAAACAGAAGGCTGTCGGTGCTGCCGGTGACAGGCACGCATGCACGCCTGGCGATATCGTAACTTGCCAGAACCTTTCCGCTGAGCGGGTCAAGCCTGTGGGTGTCGCCTTTCAGGTTCTGCGCGCCGACGATGTACAGCCCCTCGTTGCGGATGAGCACGTGGGGGTTTCTCTCGGCCTTATAGGTCCACAGGTGTCGGCCGTCGTCGGTCGAGACGGCCGTCACGTCAAAAACCTGCGGGCCGGCAAAGTAGAGGGCCTTGTCGGAGCACCTCAGATAGTAGGTGGTTCGCCAGCCGGTCGACCAAGCCTCGTACGGACAGTACGGGCCGATCGCCTTGAACAGGGCCGGGTCGTTTTCGGGAGTCTTTCGCCAGATTTCCTTGCCGGTCTTTGCATCCAGGCAGACCAGGTATTTGCTGAAATGGCAGAAGTACATGCGACCGTTTTTCATGCAAAGCGACCGGCTGTCGATCGGATGCCGCGGCTCCTCGTGACGCCACAGCACCTTTTGGGTCTTCGGGTCGATGGCCAGCAGGGTCTTCGAGAGCCCCCATACGTGGTCCTTCGGATCAAAGGACGCGGTGCGTTTCCACTTTTTGGCATCCCACGCCGGGGGGTCTTTGAGGTTGTAGCCGTCGGATATTGCCCCCCACGGCCACCCGTGAGCCGTCCGTCGCCAGCGTTTGACGGGGTCCGTGGCCTCGTGTTCTCCGACCAGGGCGTAAAGCACACCGTCTTGGAGTGCCGTCCATTTCCAGAACGTGCCGCCGGCCACGTCGGCCGGCACGGCGATCTCGCCGATGCGTTTGCCGGTTGCCGGGTCGAGCAGTTTGCACGATTTGGCGTCGGCCAGATAAAGGACCGTCGGCGTTGCGATCATCGTGCTGCGATCGACCATGATGCCCGAGGTCAGTTTCCGTTTCCAGAGCATGGCGCCGTTAAAACCGTTGACGCAGACGAGGGTGTCCAGCCACGGCTCTTCGCGCTCGTGCCAGGCGATGTTGCCGAAGGCCATAAAGATGCGGCCGGCCGAGGCCACAACGTTCTGCGGCGCCGGTGCGTAGCGCGGTGCGGCGATGAACTGGGTCAGGTACGGCGCACGGGCGAGTTGATCCTTGGTCTGGGGGTTGTTGTCGGGACTGTGGTAATGATGCGACCAGTCGTCCACGCCGTCGGGCCACGGCTTGGTGATGGCGGTCTTTGCGAGGAATGCCTTTCCGTCAGGCCGCAGGACGCGCAGCGCCTCCGCTTTGGGGGGGGCGGCTGCGACGGCCACCACGGCGTCGGCCACGTTGTCCGCCAGGTGAATCGTCTCGGGGCTCCCCTTGGCCACGAAGATACGCCTGCCGTAGAGGCCTGCGGCATCGGCGGCGCGGCAGGCGGCCTCGACGTCGTCGGCCTTGGCCAATTGGACGTAGAGCACCAACTTGCTGGTTCGGGCGAGGTCGAGGGCCAGCCGGCACCCCTTATCGCCCACCAGGACGCACACGCCGCGCCCACCGCCGATCTGTCTGATGACGGTTGGCGCATCGGGCGCGGCGGCATGGCACGCGGTGGCGAGGAGACATGCTGCGGCCGCGAGCACGGACAGGGTTACGGCACGTCGCGGGCAGGCGTTTCGGAAACACATAGTCAGTCTCCTTCATTCACCATGACGCGATGAGCGACCGATGCGGGCGAGGGCACGCCTCATTCCCTTACGATTTCCACGCCGCTCAGGAGCGGGCGCGTGGCGGAGGTAACCTCGTTGGCCTTGGCGGTCAGTTCGAGCGTCAGGGCTCGGCCGGCCCGGAGGCCTTTGAATTCTCTGACGAGTTCCCGCTTCGTGCCGCCGGCCCGTTTCACGATATCGAAGTTGCCGAGGACCGTCTTGCCCTGCAGTGCGACGTCGAACACGCGGCGGCCGGGCCGGTCGCCTTCGGGGGCGCTGAAGTACAGCCGAACCGTGTACGCCGCCTGGTCGCCGGCCTTGTCCGAGAGCGGAATGGTCAACCGGGCGGAGCCGGCCAACGCCGTGGCGTGGAGCCACGGGTCGGCGGTTGCGGCGATCTCGACGAAGTTCGCGTCGGTGCGGACGTAGGTCGTCGTGCCCGGCGGCTTGGCCGTCACGTCCAGTTTCAGGTCGACCACGAGCCGGCCGTGGTACGGGCGCGGATACGCGAGCCAAAGGGCGCCGCCAGAGTCGCGTCGGTCGCCGGGGGCGCCGAAGTTGACGGCCAGGTGCTTGACGGGCGTCATGGGCCCCGGGGCGCTGAACATCCCCCAGACGCGGCGGGCCTTTCGCGGCTGGAACGTGACCGTCGTGACCAGCGCGAACGGGCACACGCACCCGCTACTGGCCTCCGGCATGGTGATGACGCCGCTCGCGGGGATGCAGTTGATCCAGCATCCCGGCCGCTGGGCGCCGAAGTGGGCGGTTCCGTGGTCGGCGTTCAGATCGTAGTACCCGGTCGAGCCGGAGCGGAAGAAGAGGGCGTTCGCACAGGCGGCGATGTTGCCGCAGTGGTGCCCCGGGCGGGCCATCTGCCACTGGGCTTCGGCCCCTGTGACGGGATGGCGGCGCATCTTCGGCGCGCCCGTGTAGAGGTCGTGGGCCCACGGTTCGGCGATGATCTGGTCGCCGACGATGAGTGGGCGGCTGCGGTATCCCTTGCGGCCGGACCAGAGGGGGGCACCGTCTTTGGCGGAGAGGGCGATGAGGCTGCGGCGTGAGAAGGCGCCCTCGAAGAACTCCTTCCAGAAGTGTCCGTTCCACGGCTGACCGCACAGCAGCAGGACGTCGTTGGCCACCATGGCCATCAACTCACCCCCGGCTTTGCCGATCTTGACGCAGTCGGCGACGTACTGCGGCTGCTGCCAGAGGACTTGGCCCGTCTCGGCGTTCAGCGCCACGACCAGCCGCACGTCGGGCGGCACCGGTTTTCCGCGCCGGTCGAGGCGCATCTTCGGGTCGATGCCCTTCAGCCCCACCTTCTGCTGCTCCTTCGTGACGGAGCGATCGACGAAGAAGAGCCTGCCGGCGCTCATGCAGACGGTCGTCTCCATGAGGCTCTTGGCGTCGTGTGTCCAGCGGACCTTGCCGCTCTCGATATCGAGGGCGAAGAGGCGGCCGCTCTGCGTGGTGCCGTAGAGCAGGTCGCCCACGCAGGCGACGTAGCGCCAGTTGGGGTGCTTGTCGTCCTTCCTGGCAGGCGTCTTGTAGACCTTGAGCGTCTTGCCGGTGACCTGGTCCAGGCGCTGGCACCTGTCGCCGATGGTGACGAAGAGGCTGTCTTGGTTCGCGGCGAGGTTGGAGACGGCGCCCTTCAGGTGCAGCCGCAGGGCGCCCGCCATCGGCCGCTCCCACAGACGGAGGCCGTTGTAGGCGTCGTAGGCCATGACGACGTTCTCGCCCTGGACGAACAGGCGTCCGCCGACGGCCAGCGGCGAGACGTTGCTCGCGTGGCGGCTGGGCATCTGCTTGGGTCCGGGTTCGCCGAACCAGAGGACGCCGATGGCACCCTTCACGAGTTGGTCGTCGGAGCAGGCGGTGTTGCCGGGCTCGGCGTACTGGTGTGTCCAGGACCCGGCTCCCTCCAGTTTGCCGCGCGTGACGACGGTCCAGTTGCCGCCGACCTCCGATTTGGCGTCGCCCACCTTCTGCAGACCTTGGAGGAAGGCGCCGATCCATTGCTTGACCTTGGGTGGTGGGGTCTTTGGCGTTTCGGTGCCGGCGGGGCGGCTGATGAGCGCTACGCCGCCGCAGGGTTTCAGCATCCGGACGAGTTCGCTCGCCGGCACGGTGCGACCTTGCTCGAAGAAACGGTCCTCGCAGATAATCAGGTTGGCGAAGTAGTCGGCGAAGGGGATCCGGTCGGGCCCCGCCCGGGTGACCACGACCTTGGCTCCGTAGACGCCGGCATCGCTGAGGGCGCGGCGCATGGTTGCGACGCGTTGGGCGTCGGGGTCAACGACGTAGATGAGCAGGTCGGTCCGTCGGGCGAGTTCCAGGGCCAGCCGCCCGTCGCCGCCGAGCATCAGGGCGAAGCCGCGCGTGATGCCGAACTCCTTCACAAGGTCGCCGGCCACTTCCGGGAACGTGTCGGTGCGGTCGTCTTTGGGGAACGGCTGCTTGACGCTCTGCTGCGTGACGGCCGTCCCCTTGCCGCCGCTTCCCTCGACGAAGCAGTGAATGGCGCCCGTGTCGGTGCTGACGAACAGGCGTCCGCCGGCGACGGCCAGGCCGCGCGCCCGTCCGCGGACCTTGCCCGACCAGACCTGCTTCCCGTTGGCCGTGTCGAGGGCGATGACGGTGTCCGGCCCGCCGACGAAGAGCGTGTTGCCGGCGAGGGCGACGGCATCGCATGCGGTGCACGCAGTGCGCCACAGCCATTGGGCGCCCTTGGCGACGCGGCCGCGCAGGTCGTTGCGTTTGGCGACGGCGTCCTGGAGTCGCTTCTTGAGATCGCCGAGCCGCTTGGCGGCGTTCTTGTCGGACTTGGCCAGGGCTTGGGTGGCGCGGATGTCCCGGTTAAGGCGGTCCACCGCGTCCTTGGCTTTCTGGTGGGCGGTTCTCGGCGAGATCCAACTGTCGCGCTCGACGGCGACGGCCTCCTTGCCGTTCAGCATGTAGACGGTGTCGGCGGCGAGGACGATTCGCCGGCTGCCGGTGCTGGGCGTGGCGGCCCGCTGCTGCTCGTTGAATGCGAACTGTCCATTGCTCTCCCAGACGGCGGTGATCTGCTCGGTCCCGTTGAACAGGAGGTCCCCCGCCAGCACGTTGTAGGTGCCGCCGAACAGACCGGTGCCTCGCCAACTGAAGTTGCGGTGAAAGAGGAACCGGCCGTCGCTTCGGTCGAAGGCGGCGGGCATGGCGCGGCCGGAGGAGACGAACAGCCGCTGCTTCGACGCCACGAGGTAGCCCTGGGGCGAGATCTCACCCCGGCCGCCGCGACCGTACGAATCGTTCTTCCAGATGAGGCGGCCGCTGTCGGCGGCGACGGCGTACAGGTAGAGACCCTCGGCCGGAAAGACGCCTGCCCCGAAGTACGCCACGGCGCCGTCCACCACCACCCCCGTCCGGATGGGCCAAAGCGAGGTCATCCTGCCGTTGCCGAGGACCTTGTCGGGCCTCGGTGCGCCGGGGAACGTCCAGAGGAGCCGGCCGTCGGATGCCGACAGGCCGTAGAGGTTTCCGTCGTCGGAGCCGACGTACACCTTGCCGGCGGCCACCGTCGGGGCCGTGCGGACGGGACCGTCGGTGGTGAACGTCCATCGGATGCGGCCGTCGCGGGCGTCGAGGGCGTAGACGGTGTTGTCGGCCGACGAGCCGAAGGTGACGAGGCCTTTGGCGACCGCCACGTGGAAGGCGTCGTCGAAACGCATGCGGGGCAGTTCGAGGTTGTTCTCGATCGGCACCGGCTGCGGGTCGCCCCACGCGTGAGACGGAGGGAAGGTGGGCACAAACGTCCAGTCCTCCGAGAGCGGGGCCGAAAGCGACTCGGCCGAGATGCCGCTGCGGCCGGCGTCATGGCGGTACGTCGGCCAGTCGGCCGCCCACGTCGGCGACGCGACCGTGACAATGAGAACGCTGACAAAAGCGACGCGGAAGGATGGGCGGATCATTGAGGTTGCCTTTACGGTCAGAGGGCGATGGGACGCCAGGGCTGCACCACGACCGCCGTGGGCAAGCGCTCCGCAGGATACCACCAGGCCCG
>CAZEBQ010000152.1:0-5425 GCA_964510295.1 uncultured Anaerolineales bacterium
TTGATAACGGCGCCCGCGTGCTCGACGCTCGCGCCTACTTCCACTTCTATGCGACCGGCATCACACCGGCCATGACCGCCAAGATGGTCGGCAAGGGATTGCAGTACGCCGTGGCTTACATGGACGCCGACGGCAATCCGTTCGACGGCGGCAAGACCTACAAGGTGCACCTGCCGCCTAACGTGCCCGCCAAGGACTTCTGGTCCTTCACGCTGTACGACAACCAGACGCGGGCCATGCTCCAGACCGACCAGCAGTTTCCGGGGCTTGATGGCAACAAGAAGGGGCTGAAGCAGAACGCTGACGGCTCCTTCGACGTCTACTTCGGTCCCCAGCCGCCCGCGGGGAAGGAAGCCAACTGGATCCAGACCGTCCCCGGCAAGGGTTGGAACATGCTGTTCCGCCTCTACGGCCCGCTGAAGCCTTGGTTCGACAAGACCTGGCGGCCGAGTGATCCGGAGGTGGTGGAGTAGTGGATGAAGGTGCGTCGGCAGGACCCACGTGAGGCCCGCCATCCACGAAAGCGTGCAACCGCAAGTCCCAGGAAGGGGAAGGAACGATGAAGGCAACACGGTTACTCGCCGTAGCCCTGGCCGCACTGATGGCGGCCGGCCTGGTCGCCGCCGGGTGCGCGCCGGGGTCGGAGACACCGGCCGAGACACCCGCGAGGACCGTCCCGCCCAAGATGAAGATGACCACCGACATCCCGGCGTCGATCACGGCCCCGGACAAGGTCGAAACGTCGATCGGCACGCTCGAGTACTTCGACGGGGTGCCGCACGAAGCCACGGTCGAGACCGTCTACGACTACCTTGACTGCTCGCGGGCGGTCGAGGTGTTCCTGAACTGCATCCCGGCCATGTCCATGTACGGAATCCGGGAAGGGCAGGCCGGCGCCGGGGCCGACACCTGCAACAAGGTCTGCATCGTCGACACGTTGCTGGACTCCAAGGGGCTGTTCCTGACGGGCAACACGTCGACGATGTACGCGTTCGGCTTCCTCGACCTTAAGAACGACGGCCCCACGGTCGTGGATCTTCCCACCGGCATGCTCGGCATCCTCGACGACATGGCCTTCCTCTATATGACGGATTTGGGCGTTGCCGGCCCCGACAAGGGCAAGGGCGGCAAGTTCCTCGTGCTTCCTCCGGGCTACGAGGGCGATGTGCCGGAGGGCTACTTCGTCGTCAAGTCCAAGACCTACGGCGTGTGGCTCTTCATGCGCGGGTACCTGGACAAAGGGATCCAGGCCGCGTCGGAGAACATCCGCAACAACCTGAAGGTGTACCCGCTGGCCAAGGCATCCAATCCCCCGGCGATGGAGTTCATCAACGTCTCGGGCAAAGCGATGAACACGGTGCTGCCCAACGACGACTCCTTCTACGAGAAGTTGCACGCGCTGATCCAGCAGGAGCCGGACGATTACCTTGGCCCGGAGGTCAAGGGGCAACTCGCCGCCATCGGCATCGAAAAGGGCAAGCCGTTCAAGCCCGACGCGCGGATGAAGACGATCCTGACCGATGCCGCCGCCATTGGCAATGCCGCCGCCCGCGCCATCAGTTACTCGCCGCGCGACCCGGGCAACTTCACCTACGACGAGAACAGCGCGTGGGTCATGGCGTATGCAAACAAGGACACGACCTTCACGAAGAACGGCGCCCGCAACCTGGACGCGCGGGTCCTCTTCCACTTCGGCTATATCTGTGTGTCGCCCGCCATGGCGGTGACGGTGCCCGGAAAGGGCTCGGACTATGCCATGGCGATGGTGGATTCGAAGCAGCGGCCCCTGGACGGTTCCAAGACGTACAAGCTGCATCTGCCGCCCGACATTCCGGTCAAGGACTTCTGGGCCGTGACGATGTACGACACCCAGACGCGCTCGCAGCTCCAGACCGACCAGCAGTTTCCCACGCTCGACAGCTATCGCGAAGGCATGAAGAAGAATGCCGACGGGTCCATCGACATCTACTTCGCGCCGAAACCGCCCACGGGTAAGGAGAACAACTGGCTTCAGACCGTTCCGGGCAAGAGCTGGTTCATCGCCCTCAGGATGTACGGCCCCCTGCAGCCCTGGATTGACCAGACGTGGCGGCCGGGCGAGATTGAGTTGGTGGAGTAGTTAGTGAAAGCGCCTTGGCAAGGCCCGAGTCAGGCCACGCCAAGAACGGAAAGGTGCTGTTGAGGATTTCAGCAAGGGGAAGGAACGATGAAGGCAACACCGCTATTCGCCGTAGCCTTGGTCGGACTGATGGCGGCAGGTCTGGCGTCTCCGGTCCTGGCCCAGCAGGAAGGCAAGGCAGTCGACACGAAGAGCATCTTCGAATCCTCAGGGCCGAAGCAGACCGCGAAGGACTTCAGGCCGGCGCCGGCCGAGATCGACACCAACTTCGGCCCCCAGGAGTTCATGGGCGGTGCATTTCCAACGGATGCGTCAGTGCAGAGGATCTATGATGAGTTGGATTTGCAGCGCGCCACCCAGGCCTACATGGACTTCTTTCCGGCGCTGTCGCTCTACGCCATCGTCAAATCGCAGGTCCGTGACTTCGGGTTCAAGTCCTCCTCGGACCTCGGCGTGATGGCCGATTTCATGAAACCGAGCGAAAACTACCTGACCGGCAACGACGTGACCGTCTACGCCTTCGCCTCCATCGATCTGAAGGTCGATGGGCCCACGGTGGTCGAGATTCCCCCCGGCATGTATGGCAACGCGAACGACGCCGCCTTCAAGTACCTCACGGACTTCGGCCCGACGGGGCCCGACAAGGGCAAGGGCGGCAAGTACCTGTTCCTGCCTCCCGGCTACAAGGGCAAGAAGCCGACCGGTCACTTCGTGATCCCCTCACCGGGCTACCACATCTGGGCCATGATGCGAGGGTTTGGCGAAGTCGGCAACGGCGACCAGGCCGTGAACTGGTTCAGAGAGCGTCTCAAGGTGTACCCGCTGGACACCGGCCCTCGGGAGCACGCTGTCATCAACTGTTCGGGGTTGGGGGCAAATACCCTTCCGCCGGAAGACGCCTCGGTGTTCAAGATGCTGAACGAGATCATCCAGCACGAACCCGCCGAGTTGTTCAGCCAGGAACTGCTTGGGCGGCTGGCGACACTGGGTATCGAGAAAGGCAAGCCTTTCAAGCCGGATGCACGCATGAAACGCATCTTCGACCAGGCTGCGCGGCAGGGCGTCGCCATGTCGCGCGCCATCGTCTATGCCTGCCGGGATCCGGAGATCAACTACTGGCCCGACCGCCACTGGGAGAAGATGTTCATTCGCAACACGGAATTCACCCACAACGGCCACGCGGACGTCGACGCGCGGACCCTCTGGCACTACCAGGCCATCTGCGTCTCGCCGAACCTGCTCTCTACCACCCCGGGGGTGGGGACGGCCTATCTGACCTGTTTCAGGGACAAAGACGGGGATTATCTACTCGGTGACAAAGACTATCGGCTTCGCGTGCCGGCCAAACCACCCGTCAAGCGGTTCTGGGCGGTGACCGCCTATGACCCCCTGAGCCGGAGCCTGCTCGATTCGGGAGGCAACATCACCGTCAGCAGTCTGGGCGACCCTGAGGTGAACTCGGACGGCTCGGTCGATATCTACTTCGGCCCGAAGCACCCGGCAAAGGCCAGCAAGAAAGACTGGATCAAGACCGACCCTTCGAAGGGCTTCTTCGTCGTCTTCCGTTTCTACGGCCCGCTCGAAGGCTATGTCGAGAGAACGTGGAAGCTGGATGATTTTGAGCAGCTGAAATAGTCATTTGCGTGGGCCACGCGGGAGCGGGCGCGGCGACGCCTGCCTCCTGCACAGAGAAACAGAAGGGAGTTGGACATGGGACTACAACGCATATCGGCGCCAATCCTGGCCGTGGTGATGGCGAGCAGCCTGGCGGCACCGGCCTGGTGCCAGACGCCCGTCGGGACCCAGGCGCCCGTCATGAAGATGACCACCCCCATCCCGCACCAGATCACCACGCCCGACAAGGTGGCGACGCCCATCGGCACGCTGGAGTTCTTCGACGGCGTGCCCACCGGCAAGACCACCGAGACGGTCTACGACTACGTCGACCGGGCCCGGGCGGTGGAGGTCTTCATCAACATGATCCCCGCCGTCTCGACATACCACATCTGTGAGGGCCAGCGGGATATGGGCGCCACGGAGTGCAACCAGATCCTCATCTGGGAGCAGTTGGGTGACTCCAAGTCGCTCGTGCTCACGTACAACAACACCTCGCTCTACACCTGGGGCTTCCTGGACCTCAAGAAAGACGGCCCGACCGTGATCGAGATCCCGCCGGATGTGCTGGGCATCCTCGACGACATGGACTTTCGCTATATCTCCGACATGGGCGCAGCCGGCCCGGACAAGGGCAAGGGAGGCAAGTATCTGGTCCTGCCGCCGGGTTACGAGGGCGACGTGCCGAAGGGCTACTTCGTCGTCAAGTCGCCCACCTACTGCGTGTGGAACTTCATGCGCGGTTACGTGAGGGGCAGCGTCAACAACCCGGCCGACGTCAAGAAGGCTGCCGACAACGTCAAGAGCAACCTGAAGGTCTACCCGCTGGCAAAGAAGGACAACCCGCCGACGATGCAGTTCATCAACATGACCGGCAAGTTCTACAACACCATTCCGCCCAATGATTTCAGTTACTTCGAGAGCCTCAATCGGATCATTCAGGAAGAGCCGCTCGATTTCATCGATCCCGAAACGCGCGGCCTGATCGCCGCCATCGGCATCGTCAAGGGCAAGACGTTCAATCCCGACGGCCGGATGCGCCGGATCCTGACTGAGGCGGTCGCCATCGGCAACGCCTACGCCCGTGCCAACACCGTCTTCCCGCGCGATCCGGGCCATCGCTTCTACCCGGAAACCGACAGCGAGTGGGTCATGGCGTTTCCCGACAAGGACGCCTTCTTCCTGAAGGACGGCGCCCGCCGGATGGATGCCCGCCTGTGGATGCACTACAACGCCGTCTGCGTGACCCCGGCCATGGCCCTGACCAAACCGGGTGCCGGGTCGGACTACGGCATCGCCGGCCTCGACTCGAAGCACCGGCCGCTCGACGGCGCCAAGACCTACCGGCTTCATCTGCCGCCCAACGTGCCCGTCAAGGACAACTGGTCCGTGACCATCTACGACCCGCAGACCCGGTGCATGCTCCAGACAGACCAACCCAACGCGGGGCTCAACAGCCTGAGCGGCGCGGTGAAGAAGAACGGCGACGGGTCCATCGACATCTGGTTTGCCCCGAAGGCGCCCAAGGGCAAAGAGAGCAACTGGATCCAGACCATCCCCGGCAAGAGTTGGTTCATCATCCTCCGGATGTATGGACCGCTGGAGCCCTGGCTCGACAAGACCTGGCGGCCGGGCGAGATCGAACTGGTTGACTGAGCGGCACTGCGGCTGACGCTTGCGCGAGTGCGCGTG
>CAZEBQ010000152.1:5525-9680 GCA_964510295.1 uncultured Anaerolineales bacterium
GGCCCCGCCGGCGAACCGGCCGAGGCAGGTCAAGCCAGCCAGCAGGGCGGCGAGTCTGCGGCCGCCGACCTCGCCAAGGCGAGCCAGAACCCGGTCGCCGACCTGATCAGTCTCCCAATCCAGCACAACTTCAACTTCAAGACGGGCCCAGGCGACGACGTCCTGAACATCATGAACATCCAGCCGGTCATCCCTGTTCGCCTGAATGAGGACTGGAACCTCATCAACCGCCTGATCCTGCCGATCATCTGGCAGCCCGAAATGGCTCCGGGAATGGGAACCCAGAGCGGCCTGGGCGACATCCAGTACACCGCCTTCTTCTCGCCGGCAAAGAGTGAGGGACTCGTCTGGGGCCTCGGCCCCGTGTTCCAGTTCGCTTCCGCCACCGACGAGCGTCTCGGAAGCGAGAAGTACAGCGCCGGCCCGTCGGCGGTGTTCCTGGTGATGGACGGTCCGTGGGTGGTCGGCGCCCTGCTCCAGAACGTGTGGTCCTACGCGGGGGATGGTGACCGCGAAGACGTCAACCAGTTTCTCATGCAGCCGTTCATCAACTACAACCTTCCGGGCGGCTGGTACCTCTCGACGGCCCCCAACATCACCGCGAACTGGGAGACCCATGGCAACAACCGGTGGACCGTCCCCGTGGGCGGGGGCGTCGGACGGGTCTTCAAGATCGGCAAGCAGCCGGTCAACCTGAGCGTCCGCGGTTATTACAACGTTGTGCGTCCCGACAACGGGCCCGATTGGTCGGTGCAGGTGCAGTTGACGCTTCTGTTCCCGAAGTAGGCGGCGCGGCGCCGGCCGCAGGGTCACTGGAGAGGCACACGCGATCGCAGAAAGGGAGGACAACGCGATGACTCAGTTTCCAAAAGACGGCTCGGGCCGTCTCGCACGTCGCCTGCGGCTTGGTCTGGTCTTGTTGCTGGCTGGCGTTGCCGCAGGGCATAGCGGTTGCATTACGGCCGCCGTGACCGCCACCGTGATGTACGTCAAGGGAACGATGGAGCACACGGCCACGGTGAAGGTCCAAGCGACACCGGCCGACACATACGCCGCCATGCTTCGTATCCTCGAGCGAAGGCCGGACGTTGCCGTGGACAAGCGCGACGATGACAAGCGCGAACTCAAACTCTCCAAGGGCAAGAACAAGGCGACCGCCCGGGTCAAGGAGGCCGAGAGCGGCGCAGCGGGTATGACCGAACTGACCGTGACGGCTCGCGAGGGCGAGACTGACCAGAGCCACGAGGAACTCGCTCTAAGCATCGTCCAGCAGGTCTGTGACGAGCTGGGTGTCCAATACGAAGTTGTTGAGAAGAAGGGATTGTTGCGAAAGTGACCGGCTCTGCGGTGATGTCACGGTTTGCCGTGACCCGCGGCCGGCGGGAACGCCAAAGCAGGAGAAACCACCAGTGGCGCGAGTTACCAGAGCGTTTGCTTTCCTGTCGATAGTGATCTGCCTGGGGGCGGTCGGCTGTTCGCAGGTCGCGCCGGACCGTGCCGAGCGCATCCCCCGAGGCTACGTCTATTACCTGGACGGCGCGGGAGGCGGGGGGCTCGTCAACTACGCCGGCGGCGTGAGGAAAGGCCTCGAGAAAGCCGGCTACGCCGGCGCCGGCGAGGTCTTCACGTGGCAGACGGGACTCGGCGTCGTCGCCGACCAGGTCGCCAGCGAGTCATTCAAACGCGAGAAGGCGGCGGAACTCGCCGCCAAGATCCGCACGTACAAGGCGGCGCACCCCGCGGCGCCGGTGACCTTGATGGGCCTGTCGGCCGGGACAGCCGTCGCGGCCTTCACGCTGGAGGCGCTGCCTGCGGATGCCCAGGTGGCGAACGTCATCCTGCTCTCGGGGTCGCTCGGGGCCAACTACGACCTTACGAAGGCCCTACAGCGCGTCGGCGGCAAGATGTACGTCACCACCTCCAAACGGGACGGCGTCCTGGGGTTCCTCGTCCCTATGTCGGGAACCGCCGACCGGGGTAGCGGACCTGCCGACACCATCGGCAGGCAAGGCCCGAGGATGCCGGCCAGCGCCTCGCCGGAAACGCGGCAGCAGTACGCCAAGGTCGTCGAGATCCCCTGGACCCCCAAGTTCGAACAGTATGGTGACCACGGCGGGCACCTGGACACCGTGAACGCCCGGTTCGTCGAGGCCGTCGTCGCGCCGCTGGTCCTGACGACCACGCGCCGTTTCTCCGCGACACCGGCCGAGACGGCCGGCCAGGTGGCCAACCCCGACTTCACGCGGTGGGCTGGCTTCGGTGTGGGCTCCTACGTCGTGTTCGATGGCTATCAGGAGATCGACGGCGTGCGAGAGCCGATGCGCATGAAGGCAACACTCGTCGCCAAAGATGCCCACCGGCTGACCGTTGAACGAACTTTCGAGGCCATGGGCGGAGCCAAGAGCCAGCCGCCGCTCAACCGGCATTTCTACGTCTCGGCGACCATCAAGCCCGAGGAGCATCCCCTGACGCACCCGCAGGCAAGTGTCGTCGATCTGCCGGGCAAGACGGTGGAGGTAGACGGTCGCGGCCTTCCCTGCCAGGGCCGGGAGGTCCGCGTGCGGGCCACGTTCGCAGAGTGGGGCACGAACGTTGCCGCCATCCTCTACAGCCACCCCGATGTCCCGGGCGGTATGGTCAGCGTGGGCCTCCGGACGTACATGGAAGGCAAGTCCGCGGCCTTCGCCGCCCGAGTAGTGCAAACGCATGTTGCAGGCAAGTGAGGCCGCGCGGGGAGCACAAGGAGTCTGACACGTGACCGAACTCGACGCCAGCCCGTCGCCGCAGACCATTCTGGACTCCCTCAACGACGGGGTCTACGCCACGGACACTGACCGGCGGATCGTGTACTGGAGCAAGTCCGCAGAGCGGATCACCGGTTGGCGGGCCGCGGACATTCTGGGGACGCGGTGCTGCGACAACGTCCTCTGCCACGAGGACAAGGACGGCCATCTCCTGTGCGGCGAGGAGTACTGCCCGCTTCACCGGTCCATGGTTACGGACCAGGCCAGCACCGTCTCGCTTATCGTGTTCGCCCAGGGCAAGCGGGGCAACCGGATCCCGATGCGAGTGAGCGTTGCCCCGATCCGCGATGCTTCCGGCACGGTGGTGGGCGGCGTCGAGACATTCCGGGACCTTTCGGTCCAGATCGCCGACATCCGGCGGGCCCAGAAGGTCCAGAACCTCACCTGCCAGAGCGAACTTCCCGACGACCCGCGGGTCCGCTTTGCCACGCACTACATCCCGCACGACATCATCGGTGGCGACTTCTACGCCATCGCGCAACTGGACGCCGACCGCTACGGATTCCTTCTGGCGGACGTCACCGGTCACGGGGTCTCCGCCGCGCTCTACACGATGTACCTGAGTTCTCTCTGGAAGGAGCATTGCCACCTGTTGAGCGCCCCCTGCGAGTTCGCCGCCGCGATGAACGACAGGTTCTGTGGACTCATGGAGGGGGCTACCTCGTTGGCGGCGGGGATCTGTGGCGTGCTGGACCTGGCCGCAGGGGTCTTGCGCGTTGCGAATGCCGGCAATCCCTTCCCGCTGCACATCCGCAATGGGCAGTACGAAAACCTCGAGTGTTCAGGCTTGCCTCTGGGCTGTTTCCATGACGCCGAATACGAGGAAACCGTCGTCGACATCCAGGGCGGCGATTGTCTGCTGTTCTTCACCGACGGGGCCGTCGAGATCTTCGACGAACGCAAGGAAGCCCTGGGTTCGGAGGGGTTGGCCGAGATCCTAAAGGATCTGGGGTATCCCGAGTCGGACGTGGGATTCATCGCCGTCGAGGAACGGCTTCTGAAGTACTCCCATCGCATCCGATTCGACGACGACCTGACGTTTCTGGAGGTGCGCTTGCCCGCCAGGTAACCGCCAACGCATCGCTCTTGGGAAAGGAGTTTCGGCTATGCTATGCCGACGGCTAATCTTGCTCACTGCACTTCTCGCGACAGGCCAAGCGGCCCTTGCCGACGTCATCGTCCGGAACGACGATCACCGCTTCGAAGGGGAGATCATCGCCGAGGACAAGGACACCGTCTCGATCGACACGGTGATCGCGACGATCCGGACCGTTCTGAAGGTCAAGCGGTCCGACATCAAGTCGCTGGAGAAGAAGCCGGTGCCGCCGGGCTTCTTCAATCCGCCCCCGGC
>CAZEBQ010000153.1:0-9654 GCA_964510295.1 uncultured Anaerolineales bacterium
CGGGGCCGGTTCCGGTTTGACCAGCCAAGAGGCCGTTTGAACGTCTTCGGCACGGACAAAGCCAAACCATTCAAAGCCAAACCGAACGGCTGGTTTGGCATTGAATATGGCCCTGACCCGCTTTTTCCCCGGCCGAGCGACAACCGGGCAGACGCGCAGGTAGCGTAGGCCTACGAAGCGGACTTACGCAAGTCTTGCGCGGCGGGTACTCCAGACCCGCCGCGCATCAACCGCAAAAAACTTACCTGACCCCGGTTGGAAAGATGCCCGGGAGATTCCGCTCCCGGCTCGATGGGGTGTCCGCCTGGTGGCCTTCCCAGGCCACCATGAACAGGCATAAACTGCGTCCGCGGCGGCCTGGGAAGGCCGCCGCGCGGAAGCGGACTACCACCCGCCGTAGCCCGTGTCCAGGGCCCAGCGATACCACGCGATCGTCCGGCGCAGACCGTCTGCGAAGCCTACCTGAGGCTCGTAGCCGAGCAGGTCGCGGGCGGCGGTGATGTCGGCCAGGCTGTGTTTGACGTCGCCGGGGCGTGGCGGCTCGTGGACGGCGTCGAGGTCGGTGCCGAGGATCTCGTTGAAGACGGTCACCATCTGCTCGAGGTCGGTGGCTTCGCCACAGCCGATGTTGACGATTTCGCCGTGGACCTCGCCGGCCTTGGCGGCCAGGAGGTTTGCGGCCAGAATATTGTCGATATACGTAAAATCGCGGGATTGGGTGCCGTCGCCGAAGATGATCGGCTGCCGGCCGCGGAGCATTCGCGAGGCGAAGGCGGCAATGACGCCCGCGTATTGGTTGGTCGGGTCCTGACGCGGGCCGAACACGTTGAAGTACCGAAGGCTGACCGTCTCGAGGCCGAACGACCGGCAGAACGTCGAGACGTAGAGTTCACCCGCCGCCTTCGCCGCCGCGTACGGGCTGACCGGCCGCACCGGCATCGTCTCCCGCTTCGGCAGTTCCTCGGCCTCGCCGTACGCGCTTGAACTGGCGGCAAAGACGAAGCGTCGGACTCGGCGGTCGCGTGCAGCCATGAGCATGTTGTGTGTGCCGACCGTATTGGCGTCGAACGTCGTCTGCGGGTCTTCCATGCTCCGCGGGACGCTCGGAATAGCCGCCTCGTGAAAGACGATCTCGGTTCCCTCACAGGCCCGGCGGCAGGTGTCGGCGTTGCGGATGTCGCCTTCGACCAGGTCGATGTCATCCTTGATATCGTCGAGATTCTCGCGGAAACCGGTCGAGAAGTCGTCGAGGACACGAACGGTGCGGCCGTCTTCGAGCAGGGCCCGCGCCAGGTTCGACCCGATGAATCCTGCGCCGCCCGTCACGAGCCATGTGTCCGCCATTGGAGCGTCCTCGCGCGTATCTCAAAACGAGGTTGAGGTCCCTGCACCACCTGAGTATCGGCCCGCGTTGCCCGGCTTCTTCGCCCCATTTGCGATGGCGACCTGCCAAGAATGCTACGGCGGGTGGCATGGTCATCCCGAAGGGTGACCATGTTCTCGGCCGTTGGGGTTGCATGGCGGGTGGCATGGTCATCCCGAAGGGTGACCATGTTCTCGGCGCAATGCGGAACGGACGGCAACGGCAACGGCGAGACCCGTTCGACTCGCTGCGCTCGCTCAGGGTGACAGCCGGGTTGCCGCGGGCGGGTGGCATGGTCATCCCGAAGGGTGACCATGTTCTCGGCGGGTGGGGTTGCATGGCCGGTGCCGGTTCCCGTCACCGTGCCGGCGACGGCTAAACGCGGCGCGGCACGTGCGCTCAGGCGGGTGGCATGGTCATCCCGAAGGGTGACCCTGTGCTGGGCGCAATGCGGAACGGACGGCAACGGCAACGGCGAGACCCGTTCGACTCTTTTGCGCTCGCTCAGGGTGACAGCCGGGTTGCCGCGGGTGGCATGCTCAGAGCGCCGCGTGGGTGCGGAGCACCCACCCTACGGCGGGTGGCATGGTCAGAGCGCGGCGTGGGTGCGGAGCACCGGCCCTACGGCTGACGCACCGTTGCGGATTTGCGGCTGCCGCACGGCGACTGGTCCTCATGGCCGGCCCGGCCGACGGCCGATAACGTGCATGAGGTGCCGCAGGTATCCGCAGAGCGAACCGGACTCCAGGAGAGAGCCCATGCCAGAGTATTCCGTCAGCCCCGCCGGTGAGAAGTTCGCCATTCCCGACCGCGATGCGTACGCCGCCGAGATGGAGCGCATCGAGGGACTGGTCGACGCCGCCCGGGCCGAGGGCAAGGAGATCGTCGTGGTCATGGGCGTCGGGTTCGTCGGCGCCGTCATGGCCGCCATCGTCGCCGACACGGTCGATGAGAAAACGGGCAAGCCGTCGAAGTTCGTCATCGGCTGCCAGCGGCCCAGCACGCGGAGTTTCTGGAAGATCCCGCTGCTGAACCGCGGGACCTCGCCCGTCAAGGCCGAGGACCCCGAGGTCGAACCCATGATCGCCCGGTGCGTGATCGAGAAGAAGACCCTGACGGCCACGTTCGCCAACGACTGCCTCGCCCTGGCCGACTGCGTTGTCGTGGACGTCCAGTGCGACTACGCGAAACACGACCTCGGGAACATGCGGACCGGCGAGGCCGACATGGCGGCCCTCGAGGCGACGATGCGGACGATCGGCCAGAAGGTCCAGCCCGAGTGCCTCGTGCTGATCGAGACCACCGTCGCGCCCGGCACGACCGAGTTCGTCGCCATGCCGATCATGCGGAAGGCCTTCCGGGCCCGCGGCATCGAGTCGGAACCCGTGCTGGCCCACTCGTTCGAGCGCGTCATGCCGGGGCGCGACTACGTCAGCAGCATCCGCGACTTCTGGCGCGTCTGCGCCGGGTGCAACGAGACGGCCCGGCAGCGCGTCGTCACGTTCCTCGGCGACGTGCTCAACACCGACGAGTTTCCGCTCACGGTCATGGACCGGCCCATCGAGTCGGAGACCACCAAGATCGTCGAGAACTCGTACCGGGCGACCATCCTGGCGTTCCTCCACGAGTGGAGCCTCTTTGCCGAGCGAAACGGGGTGGACCTGATCAAGGTCTACAAGGCGATCAAGGTGCGCCCCACCCACTCGAACATCATCTTTCCGGGGCCGGGCATCGGCGGTTACTGTCTGCCGAAGGACGGCGGTCTCGGATACTGGGCCTACAAGCACATCCTGGGCTTCGAGGACCAGGACCGGGTCTTCCGGATCACGCCGACCGCCATCGACGTGAACGACACGCGTGGCCTGCACGTAGCGGAACTCGTTAGAGATGCCCTTCGGAACATGGGCCGATACATCGCCGGGGCGCGCGTCTGCCTCTGCGGCGCCAGTTACCGTGAAGACGTGGGCGACACGCGCTACTCCGGCTCGGAACTCGTCGTCAGGAAACTCGCCGAGATGGGCGCCGAGATGCGCGTCCACGACCCCTACGTCGAGCACTGGTACGAGATCGAGAAGCAGGACGTTTACCCCGCGCCCGGTCACTCGTGGGCCCGGTTCTTCCGGAACCAGGACGACCTGGCGAACCTGCGGATTCAGCCCGACCTCAAGGCCGCCGTCGAGGGCGCCGAGGCCGTTGTCCTGGCCGTCCGCCACAGGCCGTACCTGGACCTGGATCCCGACGAGGTGGTCGCGTGGGCCGGCGGGCCGATCGCGGTGGTGGACTGTTTCGGCATTCTCTCCGACGACCAGATCCGCCGCTACTTCGAACTCGGCTGCGAGGTCAAGGCCCTCGGCCGCGGTCACATCCAACGCATCAAGGAAGAGGTGCGATCCGGCACGTAGCACCACAACGAAACGTCCCGCGCGGCGGGTCCCCGTTCGGCAGGCTCAGGGCAGGCTCCGACACACCGCGCGAAATGGCGAAGTTTCGTTGTAGTAGCAGGTGACTGTGCCTATGCTTCGTGATGGCGCCGGGCAGTCGCCGTTTTCTTCAGACGATGGCCCCCTTGCAGCCGGGCGGTGGTTCTTGTTTTGACGGAGCCTGTCATGATGACACGACGCCAGTTTCTTGAGCGCACCGGATCGCTTGCGGCAGCCGCAGCGGTGCTCACGCGAGGCGGGGCGGCGGCCCGAGCGGGGGCGAGCCCGCCGGCCAAGCCGAACATCGTCTACGTCCTGGCCGACGACCTCGGCTACGGGCACCTCGGATGCTACGGCCAGAAAGATATCCAGACGCCGCACCTCGACCGCATGGCGGCCGAGGGGATGCGCTTTACGGACCATTACGCCGGCTCCGCCCTGTGCGCCCCCTCCCGATGCGTCCTCATGACGGGTCTGCACACGGGGCACTGTTTCGTCCGCAACAACAAGCCGCTGCCCGTCGAGGGCAACGTGCCGATACCTGCCGATTCCCAGACCGTCGCCAAGGTGCTCAAGACCGCCGGTTACGCCACCGCCTGCATCGGAAAGTGGGGCCTCGGGTATCCGGGGTCCGAGGGCGACCCGACCCGCCAGGGGTTCGACCATTTCTTCGGATACAACTGTCAGCGCCAGGCCCATACCTACTACCCGCCGCACCTCTGGCGAAACCGCGAGAAGGTCATCCTCAAGGGCAACGCCGCAGGCGGCAAGGCCGAGTACTCCCACGACCTGCTGACGGCCGAGGCCCTCGCCTTCATTCGCTCGATCCACAAGCGGCCGTTCTTCCTGTACCTGCCTTACACGATTCCGCACGCCGCGTTCCAGGTGCCCGACCAGGGCATCTACGCCGACAAGCCCTGGACCCCGACGCAGAAGAACATTGCCGCCATGATCTCGCGCATGGACCGCGACGTCGGCACCCTCCTCGCGCTCCTCAAAGAACTCGGCGTCGAGAAGAACACGCTGGTCATCTTCGCCAGCGACAACGGCTCGGCCGGCGGCGACCTGCACGAAAAGTTCAAAGGCTCCGGGCCCCTGCGCGCCAGGAAAGGCAGCCTGCAGGAAGGCGGCATCCGCGTGCCGATGATCGCCCGCTGGCCCGGCCGCATCGCACCGGGGACCGTCAGCCGCCACATCTCCTGCTTCCAGGACATGATGCCCACCTTCGCCGAACTCGCAGGCGCCGCACTGGAGAAACCGACCGACGGCATCTCCATGGCGCCGACGCTCCTCGGACGCGGCGAGCAGAAGCAGCACCCCTACCTCTACTGGGAACTCAAGAACGCCCGCGCCGTCCGGATGGGCCGCTTCAAGGCCGTCCGGGCCAAGGCGGGGATCCAACTGTTCGACCTCGGCAACGACCTCGCGGAATCAACCGACGTGGCCGCCAAACAGCCCGACGTCGTCAAACGCATCCACGCCATCCTCGAGCAGGCCCACACCGATTCGGCCTTCGCCACCTGGACCTACCAAGGCCCCCTCCCCGCCGGGACGGCCAAGCCGCCCAGGAAACGCAGGGCCCGCAAACCGTAGACCGGGCGCCGCCGCCTGAAACGTCGGAGCGGTTCACGTTTGATCGTAGCACCTTGCCGCGCGGCGGGTCTCCCGACCCGCCGCGCTCCCACGTTCTTTCGCGCGGCGGCTCAGGAGAGCCACGGCGCGGGAATCCGCTCCACTTAACCGTGAAGCCCGTAGGCCGGGGCGCGCCCCGGCAGCGGTAGCGGTGCCGGTAGCCATCGCCGGGGCGGCGCGTTGCTCTGCCCCGGCCTACGTGGCGTCCCCCGCTTTTGGGAGTTGAACCAAACGTTAGCGGTTTTCTGTTTTTCTGTTTCAGCGGCCCTTCCCCCGGCCGATAATAACGGTAGCGACGACGCTACGCGGCGGAGCAACGGTTACTGCCAAGCAGCCCACAGCGTCGTCGCTGCTTCTTTGCGCCCGGCCCCAAACCCAAACGGCGACGCAGATGAGTCTCGTCTCCCGGGAATCCCTATAACGCAACCACTGAAAAGCGCGGCGGGTATGCAAACCCGCCGCGCTTTGTGCGTTGTGCCGTCTCTACTCTCTACTGCTCTCCTGCTCTCCTGCTCTGCCTTACTGCCGCCGGCGTCGGCGGGCGAGCAGTCCGAGACCGCCCAGGCCCAGAAGGGCCAGCGTCGCCGGCTCCGGGATCACCACCAGATCGATTATCTGCTGGCCGCTGCCTAATTCCCCGGTGTAGACCGCGGTCGTCAGGTAGGCCTCCAACTCTTCGACGGTGAGCATCCCGGCCGGGAAGATGTCGCCAAGGTCTGTGATGACGTTGAAGCCGGCCCACATACCATCGGTATCGCCGACCACGAGCGTCGTGACATCCTCGGTCGGTCCTCCAAACCACCCGGTACCGAGCAGGCTAATGTATTCGGTCGGGACGAAGGTGCCCGCGTCGTTCTCGAATTGGAAGGAGCAGATGACGCCACCGGCCGCCTCGCTGGGGTCAAGCTTGACGTTGCCGCTGGCAGGGTCGTAGACCAGGTCGGCCAGGTCGGGGCTGTCGGTTGTGTTTCCGGCGAGCGCACCGGTAAAGGCGCCACCCAAAACCCCCAGGTCGGCATTGTCCACGTCGCCGTCGAAATCCATGTCGCCGTCGGAATAAACCTTCCCGGTGCCCCCGGCGCCGTTAAACGAGCCGGCAGCCTTACCGATGTCCGCGTTGTCCACGTCGTTATCGAAGTCGGCGTCGCCAACAAGCCTCAGGCCGACTTGGTGGATCAACAGGCTCACCGACGAATGCCCCCCGGGTTGGGTCCCGGGTACGGTGGTGAAGATATTGTCTTCGATCCACCCGGAATCCGGCAGTCCCGACTGGGCGGTGGCCATCACGTCATAAGGATTGGTGACCACGGGATCTCCCGGTTGCCACCCGGGCGCTGCCTCGTCCGCCCAGACGTGTTCGAGGCCAAAAAGATGTCCCACTTCGTGGGCGGCTACGTTGGCCACCGCGTTGAGGGCATCATCGAACTCGGTGAAATCGACCGACAGCATCGAATCGATCCTGTCGATCGAAACGGCCGCATTGCTCTCGCCGCTGATCTCACCCAGCCCGCCGCCGACCTTCGTAATGCCAAACCACTGGTGAAACTCGATGTTGTGCTTGCCCAGCAAGACATTGACGCTGCCGGGGCCGCTGACCTTCTGCGGCAAGAAGTCGATGTCCAGGACGTATCCCGTGGAAGTCGGGATCGAATAGAACTTACTCCTCACTTCTGAGAGGATGGCGCGGCGCACCTCCTGTTCCGTTCCCACCTCAAAGGCCCCGTCCGCTACGAACCGGGTCTCGGACCCGGTCACTTGCCAAGGCTGGATGAACTGTCCCGGTTCAAACGGGGGTATCGTCAGAAAGTCTATCGGCTCATCCTGGCCTTCGACAAAATACAGCCCTACGGTAACGCCGGCCTGCGACAACGCACAGGGAACCAGGACCGACAGCACGGCGACGAGGCAGGATATGCGCGTTCTCGACAAAGCCGCCATGTTCTCTTGACGTGTCTTCATTCTCGGTAGTTACGATCTATAACGCGTCCGCTGAAAAGCGCGGCGGGTACTCCAGACCCCCCGCGCTTTGTGCACTGTGCCGCCTCTACTTGCTCCTGCTCTGCCTTACTGCCGCCGGCGTCGGCGGGCGAGCAGCGTGCCGAGACCGCCAAGGCCCAGAAGGGCCAGCGTCGCCGGCTCCGGGATCACCACCAGATCGATTATCTGCTGGCCGCTGCCTAATTCCCCGGTGTAGACCGCGGTCGTCAGGTAGGCCTCCAACTCTTCGACGGTGAGCATCCCGGCCGGGAAGATGTCCCCAAGGTCTGTGATGACGCTGAAGCCGGCCCACAGACCATCGGTATCGCCGACCACGAGCGTCGTGGCTTGCTCGAAGGGGCCTCCAAACCACCCGGTACCGACCAGGCTAATGTATTCGGTCGGGACGAAGGTACCCGCGTCGTTCTCAAATTGGAACGAGCAGATTACGCCACCGGCCGCCTCGCTGGGGTCAAGCTTGACGTTGCCGGTGACAAGGTCGTAGACCAGGTCGGCCACGGTGGGGCTGTCGGTCAGGTTTCCGGCGAGCGCACCGGTAAAGGCGCCACCCACAAACCCGAGGTCGGCATTGTCGACGTCGCCGTCGCAATCGATGTCGCCGTCGAGATAAACCTTGCCGGAGCCCCCGGCGCCGGTAAACGAGCCGCCAGTCTTGCCGATGTCCGCGTTGTCGATATCGTCATCGAAGTCGAGATCGCCGAGGTCGAACTTTCCGAGCGTGACATTGTCGAAGACAGGATAAGCGGTCTTGGAGTGAGCCGCCGGGTCTTCAAAAGCGCACAACCGAACTTGCAGGGGTTGTCCCGCCAAGGCGTTCATCGCGGCCTGGGTCGCCGGATTGGGGAGGTACGCGACCGTTCTAGTTACGTATGTATCGGCGGGGATACTGTTGGCAACGAGGTCTTTATATTCAGCGACGACGGTGCCGCCCACTACGTGGCCGGCATACTTGGCACCCGATACGTTCGTTCCTCCGACGGCGATCTGAAGGCCATGGCGACCTTCCCCCCATCCATCGGCGCCCACCGCGGAGGTCAGCCTATATACCTTGGTGGGGTCAAACGAGGTTCCGTCTAGAATCTGTACTGCGGCCTCAAAATCCCTTGCCCCCGGGAAATTCGCAACATCATCGTCGTAGCAGCAGTAGATATCAGCAATATAACCCATAAGGTTGCCGCTTGCATCCAGACCATTGAAGCCTTCATATCCCTGAGCACATCCAGGAGCCCCAGGATTCCAAATACATACAGGCCCGCCGTTATGGTCAACTTCAAATGCACGCCAGGATTCAATACCCCATTGGACATACCTCTCTTCGCCATCCGGCATTGGGCCGACATTTGGGGGATCCCCTAATGAATCCGGCATTGTGGCACGAACTTCAAAGTCGGCGTTGGGGATGGGGACATCGATAGCGATAGCCGACGTCGCCACGGCGAATAGGACCCCTGCGACTGTTAACAAAATCGTCATTTTCCTGTTCATCGTAACAGACCTCCCTTGTAGTTCCGGTCCCGCCCACCCGGGACGCTCTCCGATAAACGATGTGCGTGAGACGTCTGCTCGGGTCCGCCCGGGCCGTGCCCCGGCGGCCGATTCGCCCATACCATAACCACCTCTTCTTCTCCTCCCCCGGAAGGATCGAGGTGCGGCTCATGCAGCCCGGCGGCCAACCCCCCGGCACGAGCCGTGCGACGGACTTTCCCCTCTAGGGCGTGCTGAGACGCCTTCGCTCACCGACAGTGTAACACAGTTTTGGCCGAATGCAAATCGCCGGGGCGGAATTCTGCGATTTCGAGGGCGGGGAGCGGGGCGGGGGCTCCTAAGTTCTTGTTAAGCAAGAGGTTAGAAAAACTCCGACCGCCGGTTTTTTTGGCCGGCCTCGCCGGAATGCGTTGCGGCGGTCTCGCCCCCGCCGCGGCCCCGGCGCCCCACGCACACGACCATCATAGGCGCGGACGCCCATAGAGGAAGCCACGGTTGCCGGATTGTCTGGGGAAACCTGAGGAGGTTACCCAATGGCATTAGGTGCCATTGGTAGCGTCCCCAGGTTTCTGCTGGAAAGCGCGGCGGGTACTCCAGACCCGCCGCGCTTTGTGCACTGTGCCGCCTCTACTTTCTCCTGCTCTCCTGCTCTGCCTTACTGCCGCCGACGGCGGCGGGCGAGCAGTCCGAGACCGCCAAGACCCAGAAGGGCCAGCGTCGCCGGCTCCGGGATCACCACCAGATCGATGATCTGCT
>CAZEBQ010000154.1:0-9622 GCA_964510295.1 uncultured Anaerolineales bacterium
CGCCGCGCCAGCCGTCGAGAGCATGCTTTCGCGAGCGAAAGCATGGCACCCGGCATGACTGCCCGCCGCGCCAGCCGTCGAGAGCATGCTTTCGCGAGCGAAAGCATGGCACCCGGCACCCGGCAACGGCGAGACCCCTCGACTTCGCCCGGGGTGACACCCAACAAACGGCCTGACGGCGCGACGCTTGGCATAAGCCGTGGTCAGACCCGGGGAAACTCTGTCGCACATGTTCGTTGACAGCGTGTGAGGCGCGGGGTAGGCTGGCGTGGGCCCGTGTCTTCAGCAGGGAGGCAAGGCGATGATTCGATTCGCAGGGTCGGCGGTCCTGGTGGTGGCACTGTCTGGAGTATGGTTCTGTGTTTCCTGTGACGAGACGTCGCGCGGCGCCTGGCGGCCGCCGCAGGTCGTCCGGGCTGAAGGCTGGGGCGAGAGGTTGATGGTCATGTCTCCGCTGTATGGGCTCCTTTTTGCCGGGGCCAAGGAAGGGGAGGCGACCCATCTGCTCGTCAGGGACGGGGAATTGATCATGGGCCCGCAGAACTCGTGGTTTCCCTATCGATCCGCGGACGGCCGGTCGCTGAAATGGGCCGGCGACAAGGTCCGCATCACGCTCGCCGGAAAGACGGTGGCCCTGCGGCTGGGGGAGGAGGGCGGCTGGGAGTGGCTGAAGAAGGCGAGCCCCGAGCAGATGGCGTCCCTGCGTTTTGTCGGCGTCGGCGCCAAGGAACCGCCTGAAGGGGTTGATGCGGAGGCCCTGCTCAAGAGGCTGGCCGCCGAGAACCCCGCGGTCGGGCTCCTCGTATTTGGAGCCGACGCGCTGCCCGTCGTCTTGCGGCTTTTCGATCCTCACTGGCTTGGCATCGGGGACGCGACGCTCGAGAAAGAGCACTCGGCGGCGCTCGTCGCCGAGAAGCAACTCCGGACGCTGACGATGGGAGCCGACGAGAAAGGGCGGTTGCCGCTGCTTGCCGGCCTGCCCAATCTCAGGACGCTTATCCTCACGGGCTGGGACGCTGCGAAGGCCGGCCCGCTTCCCGACGGCCTTGTGAATCTGCGGTCGGTCATCGTCTTCGGCGGCAAGATGAAGGACCTCTCGTGCCTCGGAAAGCAGCCGCGCCTCGAAGAACTCAACGTGATGGCCCAAAAGAGTCTGACCGACATCAGCGCACTGGCCAACCATCCGCACCTAAAGACCGTGTGCCTGCGATCCTGCGAGGGCGTAACCGACCTGGCGGTCCTGGAGCAACTCAAGGGGCTCCGGTGGCTGGCGTTGCCGCCCAAGACGACGCAGGCGCAGTTCGCCAAGATTCTTCGCCGCCATCCGGACCTGGTTCTGCTCGAGGCGACCGGGTGTGAGAACATTACGGACCTCGAACCCGTCACGGACCTGAAGCGTTTGCGTGCACTGATCGTGGCGACCAAGGCGCCGCTGGACCCCCTCTACCGGCTGAAGGGCCTGAAGTACCTCGCGGTGGCCGTGGGGGAGAAGGACGGCAAGGTGACGCCCGACGACCGGCAGATGCTCGTCCGACTCCAGAATGAGTTGCCCGACACGGCCGTCGTCCGGGTGGCCCCGATATGCCTGGGGTCGGGGTGGATCCTGGTGCTCGTGCCGGCCGTGGCGCTGGCGTGGTGGCTGGCGAAGCGACGGGCGACGGCCAACGCCCGAGCGGCCTGAGGCCGGTTGCCGTCCCGGCCGCAGGGGGAGGCAGGAGTCATGCGGGGAGCGAGCCTTGCCGTCCTCACGGTGTGGGTGTTGGCCGCGCTGCCGGCCTCACCTTCTTCAGCGAAGCCGCCGCACCGCTCAGACGGCTGGCGACCGCCGGCCATCGTCCAGATCGACGGCGGGGAAGCCTGGCTCGTCCGGTCTCCCGTCTATCCGCTCATGTTTGCGGGCGTGAGGGAGGGACGCCCCTTTCACCTGCTGCTGCGGGAAGGCGACCTCGTGCACGGGGCCCGTTCGGCCAAGGACTATGCGCCTTTCCCGTACCGAGTGACCGACGGCGGCGCGCTGGTTGTTGCGAAGAGCGACGCGGGGACCATCCTGGCGGGCAAACTCATCTCGCTCAAACTTGACAAGGGCGCCGCATGGGAGTGGCTCAGGGGAGCAACGCCGGAAGAGGTTTCCTCGTTGCGTCTGATTTGCCTCTCGAAGGGCGTGACGTCCGAGTGCACGGACCTGCTCCGGAAAGTGGCGGATGGGAATCCGTACGTTGATCTGCTTGTGGCCGGCGACGAGGCCGCCCTCGATCACGCCTTGTCGGTGTTTACGCCGCAGCGGCTGTGGGCGGACGGGCTGTGCCCGACGACGGACGTGCGGGGCTTCATCGGCTCACAGCCCAGGCTCCACACCCTTGCACTGAAGTGCGACAAGCCGGGCGACCTGGGGTTCCTCGCGCAGCAGCGTCTGTTGCGGACGCTTATCCTCACGAACTGGAAGCCTGCTGAATCAGGACCGCTGCCGGACGGGCTACCCAGTCTGAGGTCGCTCCTCGTGTTCGGGGGCGAGTTCAAGGACCTTGCCGCCATCGGCAAACAGCCCCGACTCCAGGAACTGACTCTGGCGCAGGTCAAGTCGCTCGAAGACGTGAGCCGCCTGGCTGAGTTCCCGGCGCTCGAGACGCTCAGCCTCCAGGATAGCGGCGGCGTGACCGACCTGGAGCCCCTCAGCCGCCTGAAGGACCTCAAGTGGCTAGCCCTTCCGCCCGGAACCACGCAGAGGCAACTGAACGAGGTCGTCCGAAACCACCCGAATCTGCTCATTCTGGCGGCCATCGGAGTCGAGCACATCGAGAGCCTGACGCCCGTGCGGCGGCTGGGCCGTCTGACGGCCTTCATGGTTGCGTCCCCGGCTCCCCTGGACCCCTTGTACAGGATGACGAACCTGGACCTTCTGGCCGTGTACGTGGACAAGGACGACGAGAAGTCTGCGGCCGTGCTGGGCGGGCTCCAGCAGGCTCTGCCCGACACGGCCGTTGTCCGCGTGGCGCCGATATGCCTGGGATCGGGTTGGATCCTGTTGCTCGTGCCGGCCGTGGCGCTGGCGTGGTGGCTGGCGGCGCGATGGAGGCGGCCGAAGCCGGACGTGCGCCATGCCTGACGGGACTGACCCACAGCGCCGTCGGCGTGCCCCGGTGCTTGAAGCGGCTGCCGCGTCGGCGGGGATGGTGCTGTTCGCCCTGTTCGTTCGAAGCGGCCTGCCGTGGGTGGTTCTCTCGGGCGTCGGCCTGATGGTGACGGTCGCGGCCGTCGCGAACTCACTCCGTCTTGAGCGTTCCCCTGCCGCGATTCTTGGCTTTTCGCCGGCTTCCGTGAAGGTGGGGGCGTATCTGGTTGTCGCATGCGCCGTCGGAGCGGGATTCGCCGTCCTCCACCGCGTCACGTGGGAGATGGGGGCCGTGCCGTCGCGGCTCGCGCCGTTCGCCTTCGTGGGCGCCTGCATCGGCGCGGCCGAGGAACTCGTGTATCGGGGGTACGTTCAAGGTTGGCTGACGCGAGCGCTGGTAGGGACACTGCCTGGGCGCGGTCGGTCTCCGCACCGACCGCGCCAGACCGGAGGAGACCGCGGCGGGTGCGGAGACCCGCCGCGCAGAGCCGTGTACATGGCCGTCGCGGTGGTGTTGGCGGCGGCTGCGCACACGGCGTACAAGACGGCGCTGTTTGCGTTTCCGCCGGAAGGCGTTGTTATCGACCTTGAGTTTCTCGCCGTGTGGACGCTTATCGGCGGCGTGGTCTTCGGTGCGCTTCGCGAACTCTCCGGCAGCGTCCTCGTGCCGCTTGCCGCGCACGTCGTGTTCGACATCATCGTCTATGGCGGGAACGTCCAGGCGCCGTGGTGGGTGTGGGGGTGAGACAAGTGCGGAATGCGGAGTGCGGAGTGCGGAATGGCGATCCGCGATTTCGGATTTCAGATTTGAGATTGGGGTGGCGAGCCACGGAACCGTTGTCCCGGTGAGGGCGTCCAAGAGGCCGGAGGTGATGATGCGAACGTCTGGCGCGCTCACGCTGGTCTTATTGACGCTTCTTCTGGGTTGCGACGAACCGGCCCTTCCCGACCCGCGTCTCTGGCAGGGCGACCCTCCTGACCTGCCCTCTGGGGCGCCCACGGTCAACTGCGTGGCGCCACATCACCGTCTTTCTTACCCTTCTTCATTCGGGGAGGCCGAGGCCGTCGTGGTGGCACGCTGCAAGGAAATCCGCCAGTACGCGACAGTCCAGCGGGGCCAGTGGGATTTCCTGTGGTACGTCGTGGCATTCGACGTGATACGCGTCGAGCGGGGCGAGTGGTCTGACATGCGCGTCGCGTTCTGCTATTACGGTACCAGGCCGACGCCTGAGTCAGGCATCCACATCCTGTACAAGACGGCACCATGCCCATGTGTCAGGGGCCGGGTGTTGGCGCTGGCGCTGGAGCCGCGGGGGGTGCCGCCGCGGGTGGCGGGGCAGGAGTGGCGCAGCCGCCTCCCGCCGCACGGGGAGCCGCAGCGGCTGTTCTCGTTCGAGATGATGCAGAGCGAGGAAGGGAAGCGTCTCTACGAACGCTTGGACACGGCCGTCCGCGACTTTGCGGAACACGAGGGCTGGCCGGAGGTCGGCGCCGGCTCGCATTTCGAGGAGACGGACGACGCGTACGTCTTGGAGGTGATTCTCCAAACGGACGGCGAAATCAATCGCCGGGCCGTCGCGGTGGACAAAGAAACGTTTGCCGTTCGCGAAGTGCCGTGAACGGATTTCGGATTTCAGATTTGAGATTGGGGTGGCGAGCCACGGAACCGTTGTCCCGGCATGGGCGTCCAAGAGGCCGGAGGCGGTGATGCGAACGTCTGACGCATTTACCCTGGCCTTATTAACGCTTCTTCTGCCCGGTTGTGAAGAAGCGGCGTCTCCGAACGCCCATCTCTGGAGTGGTGATCCGCCTGACCTGCCCGCCGGGGCGCCGATAGTCAACTGCGTGGCCCCGCACCATGCCATTCCTGCTAGTTTGCGTTATTCTGCCCTTTCCAATTCTCCCTTCAAAGAGGCAGAGGCAGTCGTCGTCGCACGCTGCGCGGAGGTTCGCCAGTACACCAAGATCCGCCGGGGCGAGTGGGACTTCTGGTGGTACGTCGTGGCGTTCGACGTGATGCGCGTGGAGCGGGGCGTGTGGCCTCACCCGCGTGTTGTGTTCTGCTGCTATGACGAATGGCCGACGCCGGAGTCCGGCATCAAGGTCAAGAAGGTACGGTTCCCGTTTGTCGTTGTCGAGGGGCGTGTGTTGGCGCTCGCGCTGGAGCCGCGGGGCGTGCCGCCGCGGGTTGTGGGACTGGAGTGGCGCAGCCACCTGCCGCCGCACGGGAAGCCTCGGCCGCTGTCTTTCGACTTGCAGAGCAAGGAAGGCAAGCGATTGTACGAGCGCCTGGACGAGGCCGTCCGCGCCTTCGCCGAGCAGAACGGCTGGCCGGAGGTTACCCTCGCCTCGTTTTTCGAGGAGACCGACGACGCGTACGTCTTGGAGGTGATTCTCCAAACGGACGGCGAGTCCGAGCGCCGGGCCGTCGCGGTGGATGAGGTTACCTTCGCCGTTCGCGAAGTGCCGTGAACGGATTTCGGATTTCGGATTGGCGTGCGGCGCCGCCCGTTATCGTGCCTTGCTCTTCGCCGGTTTCTTGTCGCGGCCGAACGGGCTGATCTCCCGCAGCCGCCGGATGATGGGCGGCAGGACCTCGATGACCTTGTCGATCTCCTCCTCGGTGTTGTAGACGCTCAGGCTGAACCGGATGGACCCGTGTGCGGCGGTGAAGGGCACGCCCATGGCCCGGAGCACGTGGCTGGGTTCAAGGCTGCCCGTGGTGCAGGCCGACCCGCTGGAGGCGCAGATGCCGTGCTGGTCGAGCATGAGGAGGATGGCCTCGCCCTCGACGTACTCGAAACTGATGTTCGTCGTGTTCGGCAGGCGCAGCAGCCGGTTGCCGTTGACGCGCGCGTCGGGGGCCTTTTCGAGGAGCGCGTTCTCGAGGCGGTCGCGCAGCACGGCGACCTGGGCGGTCTCCTTCTCGATATTCCGCTTCGCCAGTTGGGCGGCCTTTCCGAGGGCAACGATGAGCGGCACCGACTCGGTTCCGCCGCGGCGGTTGCCTTCCTGGTGGCCGCCGATGATCTGCGGGCTGAACCGCGTGCCCCGCCTGACGTAGAGCGCCCCGATGCCCTTCGGCGCGTGAAGTTTGTGGCCGGACAGGCTGAGCATGTCGATGGGCAGGTCCCGCAGGGCCATCGGAATCTTGCCCACCGCCTGGACCGCATCGGTGTGGTAGAGGACGCCGCGCTCGCGGCAGAGCGACCCGACCGTCTCGACGGGAGACAGGACGCCGGTCTCGTTGTTCGCCCACATGGCGGAGACGACGGCGGTGCCGTCGTCGAGCGCCTCCTCGAAGGCGGCCACATCCAAGAGGCCTTCGGCATCGACGGGGATTTCCGTGACGCGATACAGCGGCCGTCCCCTGCCGCCCCGGGCGAGCAACTGGCACAGGTTCTTGACCGCCGGATGCTCCACGCGCGTCGAGATGACGTGATGCCGCTCGCTGTAGCAGTCCAGGGTGCTGGTGATGGCCGCGTTGTCGCTCTCGGTGCCGCACGAGGTGAAGATGATCTCCGTCGGATGGCAGCCCACCAGGTCGGCCACCCGCTCGCGGGCCTCGTCGATGTGGGCCTTCACCTGACCGCCGAAGGTGTGGATGCTGGAGGGGTTGCCGTACAGGGGGCCGAGGAACGGCGCCATGGCCTCGCGGACTTCGGGGGCGACGGACGTCGTGGCGTTGTTGTCGAGGTAGATGACGTTGTCCATGGCCGCGGTTCCTCTCAGGGGGCGCCCTCGGGCAGGTGGCCGCCCACGTCTTCGACGACGATCTCGGCATCGACGAGTTCCCTCAGGCGCGCTTCGATCGACCCCTTGAGCGTGAAATCCTTGACGCGGCACCACGCGCAGTGCCCGCGCAGCGCCACCTGGACCCGCTTGCCGTCGATGTCGACCAGTTCGATGTCGCCACCGTCCTGCTGGAGCATGGGCCGGATCTCGCGCTCAAGGACCTGCTGAATGAGGGTCATGCGTTCGATGTTGGTCATGGGCGTCCGCCGGCGTTTGGCCTTGGCGACGTGCTCGGCCTTGGGGCCGTGGACCTTCTCGATGATGGCCTCGATATCGCGGTGGCATCCTTGGCACCCGCCGCCCGCCTTCGTGAAGTGCGTGACCTGCTCGACGGTGTGCAGGTTGTGGTCGCGGACGACCTTCTCGATGAGTTTGTCGGTGACGCCGAAGCAGCGGCAGACGACCGTGCCTTCCTCACCGAGTTCAAACGGCTCGTGCCGGTATGTGGCGATGGCCTTCTGGAGGGCCTCCATGCCCATGACGGAGCAGTGCATTTTGGCCTCGGGCAGGCCGCCCAGGTAGTTGGCGATGTCGTCGTTGGTGAGGCTTGCGGCCTCGTCGATGGTCTTGCCCTTGATGAGTTCGACGAGGGCGTCGGAGGAGGCGATGGCGCTGGCGCAGCCGAAGGTCTGGAACTTGGCGTCGGCGATGCGGCCGTCGTCATCGAGTGTGATCATCAGCCGCAGCGCATCGCCGCACGTGATGTTGCCCACGGTGGCGTCGAGGTCCGGGTGATCGATCACGCCCGGATGCTTCGGGTTCAGAAAATGATCTTTGACCTTGTCGGTGTAGTCCCACATAGGGTCCGGGTCTCCTTGCCCGTCTTCGCTCGCCTATTCTACACGGCAGAGGGATGACTATCAAGCCGGGCGAAAGCGATTTTGGGCGGTCCGGGGGACGCGGGCAAAGCACGCGCTTGACCGCCTTCGGCCGCCCGACAGTGAGGCGCCGGCCAAAGGGGATGGGATCAGAAGAGGCCGGCGCTTCCATCGACGGCGCCGACCTCGTAACGACTGCGGAACGTTCGCCACCTAGTCGAGCGCCTTCTCGAACTTGACGGCAACGATGTAATCGTCTTCGTGCTCCTCGACGCGGACCACCTGGCTTTGGATGGGGACCCGGCGGGCAATCTGGTCCACGTTTTTGGGGACAAGCAGAAACTCCAGTGTGACGTCCTGCCCCTCATGGACCCCGGTCTTGGCCGGGAAACCGGCCAGTTTCGCGCCCATTGGCGAGACGTCCACCGTCTGCCCCCGGAACACCTCGCGCCAGGCCTCGTCGCGGATGATGGTGTCGTACCTGCGGCGTTGGCGATGTGCCTGGCGGCGGTTTCCCGACAGACGCCGTGTCAGTGTTTTCAGTAACGTTCCCACAGCCACCAACTCCTTAGACGCCCCCTTGGCTTAGGCGGTGCACCATACTCCTACCGCTTATCGGCAGGATGTGGCAGAATACTGAAGCGCTGATGGCGGGAAAATCGGTGAATCCACCGCCGGCCGCTTTGCTTGACTTGGGTTTCGTCCCGTCCTAGACTCACTTGGCGATGGGATGGATCGTGAGCCGGGCGGAAAGGGGCGTCGCCTGACGGGCCGCCCCCCGGTCGCAACCCTGCTGCGAACCTGCCGCCGACGCGGCCAATGTCCAGGGAGGGAGGTAACCGCAGTGCAACGCACCCTCGTCATGCTCAAACCCGACGCCGTCCATCGTGGTCTCGTCGGCCGCATCCTCGCACGCTTTGAGGCCAAGGGGCTCAAGATCGTTGCCCTGAAAATGGCCGTTCTCGACCCCGAGACGGCCCGGCGCCACTACGCGCCGCACAAGGGCAAGGACTTCTACGAGCCGCTCATCCGCTTCGTGACCGGTGGCCCCATGGTCTTTGTCGTGCTCGAAGGAAAGGACGTGGTTGCGGTCGTCCGCAAGATGATGGGCGCGACCTTTGGCCCCGATGCCGAACCGGGGACGATACGAGGCGACTTCGGCGTCTCGAACCGCTTCAATCTGGTTCACGGCAGCGACTCGCCCGAGGCGGCCGAGCAGGAGACGGGGCTGTTCTTCAAGGCCGACGAACTCATCGACTGGCAGCCCGCCGACTTGTCCTGGCGGTACGACTTCTCAACCGGCGAGTGCGTGTGAGGCTGCCGTTTGAGCCCGCCGCGCCGCGAAGCGCCGAGCCCGCCGCGGCGCCAGTACCGAGCCCGCCGCGGCGCCAGTACCGAGCCCGCCGCGGGAGCGGCGGGACACGTTCCGCCGCGCCGCACTTACGGCTTAGCGAGGCACGCATGTCAGGGCCGACCAAACGCGACGTCGTCATCGAAGCGATGGAATTCCGCCCGCCCCCGTACGTCCCGTGGGCGTGGGACATGACGCTGGGCTGCGCCGAGCGGATGGCGGAATACCTCGGCACCGACGACCTTGCGCCGTTCATCGACACCCACTTTCTGGACCTGGGGGCACAGATCGGACGCTTTGAGGCCCTCGGCAACAACCTGTACCGCGACGCCTACGGCGTGGTCTGGGACCGCAGCGTCGATAGGGACATCGGCGCGCCTCTGGAGTGGCCGATCCGTGAGCCTTCGGACCTGGCGGCCTACGCGTGGCCCGACGCGTCCGACGATTCCTGGTACGACGACATCCCGGGGCAACTTGCCGCCCGGCCCGACCTGTTCAGCCGGTACATGCTCGGCTTCTCGCTGTACGAGCGGGCGTGGACGATGCGCG
>CAZEBQ010000155.1:0-9603 GCA_964510295.1 uncultured Anaerolineales bacterium
GGGTACAGCGCTCCGCTCGCCCTCGCCTTTGGCGAGGGCTCGGTCGAAATGACATTGCTTCGAGAGCACGCTAAACACGTACTCCGCGGCGGGCTCGGACGGCCTATTGCCGCGGCGGGCCGGGCTGTGGGGTGGCGGTGGCGGCCATGTCCTGCTTCCACGCGTCGAGGGCGGCTACCATCTCCTTGACGCGAGCCGGATGCTGCCCGGCCAGGTCGTTCCCCTCGCCGATGTCCTTCGACAGATCGAACAGTTGGGCCTTGCCGCCGGCGATGACGAGTTTCCACGTCCCGTCGCGCATGGCCTGGCCGTTCCAGACGAGTTGGCGGCGGCCGAGCGGCTTGCCTTCGAGTATGAGCGGCGCGAGGCTGACGCCGTCGAAGGTGTGCCCGGCGGGCGCCTTGGCCCCCGCCAGGTCGAGCATCGTCGGCATGAGGTCGAGGCTGATGCTCAGGGCATCGGTGGTGGTCCCCGGCTTGATCCTGCCGGGCCACCAGGCGATGGCGGGCACACGATGGCCGCCCTCCCACACGCCGGCCTTCCCGCCGCGCAGGGGCGCGCTGGAACCGTACCGGGTGCCGCCGTTGTCGGAGAAGAAGATGACGAGCGTCTTTTCAGCCAGTCCGAGCGACTTGACCTTGGCGAGGATTTCGCCGAGACCGTCGTCCATGGCCTTCATCATAAGGCGATAGGTTTCCTTGGCGGGCCGCTTCCGGTCCCCGCCCTTCGCCCGCTCCGGTCCGCGTCCGGGCGGGTCGCCGGGGGCCTGCAGGGGCGTGTGCACCGCCTCGTGGGCCACGTACAGGCAGAACGGCTTGTCGCGGTTCGCCTCCAGAAAGGCGAGGGAGTGCTTCGTAATGAGGTGCGTGACGTAGCCCTCTTCCTTGACCTGCTCCAGCCCGTCCCACCAGTCGTAGACGCCCATCCGGTCGTAGTGCGAGATGTAATCGACGTTGCCGCTGACGTATCCGCGGAACCGGTCGAAACCGTGATGCATCGGGTTATAGTTCTTCGTGTACCCCAGATGCCACTTGCCGAAGATGGCCGACGTGTAGCCGGCCCGCTTCAGAACCTTCGGAAAGGTGACCTCCGACGTCTGCAGGCCGACGTAATGCTCGGGCGTCTTCGGGTCGGCGTTGATGACCTTCGGGACGCCGGCCCGCTGCTGGTAGCGTCCGGTCATGAGGCCCGCCCTCGTGGGGCTGCACACGGCGCCGGAGGAGTGGAAGTCGGTAAAGGTGAGCCCCTGGGCCGCCATCGCCTCCATGTGCGGCGTCTCAATCCAGCCGTCATAGACGCTCGAGTCGCCATAGCCCATGTCGTCGGCCATAACGATGATGAAGTTGGGCTTGGCGGCGCGTCCGGGCCCCTTGGCCGCAGCGCTCGCCCCAGCCGCCTCGGCCTCTCGCTCCGCGGACGGAGCACATCCTGCCGCAACCGCGGCCGCACTCAGGCCGACCGTTTTCAGAAACCGCCGTCGAGACGGGTTGGGCATAGGTGGCTCCTTCTCCGTGACCGGCAAGATGGTAATGCTTCGGACCACGCGGGGCAAGAGGGCACGGCGAGGCCGGGCGGCAAGCGGCGTCTTAGCCCTACAGCGCCACTTCCCGCGCGGCGGGTCTCCGGACCCGCCGCGCAACGGGCAAGCCGGGCCATCGCCTTAGCGCCTCAGGCACGGGAGGGTGGCACGGCAGCCCCGCCGGGGCGACCGTGGGCGCGGAGAGAGAGTCACGGCGGGTGGCACGGCAACGCGAAGCGTGGCCGTGTACGTCCAGCGCCCAACACGGCCGCCCTTCGCGCTGCCGTGCCACCCGGCAACACGGCCGCGCTGACACGCTGCCCTGCCCTGCATCAAGTGCGGCCGCAGACTTTCAGCAATGGGACTTCAACGGGAAAGCGGCAGGAATGTGGAGTTTCCCATTTGACAAATCGCCGGAGGGAGGTATACTACTATAGGTAAGCAGGAAAGCAGTTTATACAGGCCAAGTTCGTTCGGAGGGACCGAACGGCCTTGGCTTGTTTCGTGCCGACAAACTGAGACTGACGTTCTACGGGGCGGCTTTCGGAGGGAAGCGGACCTGCCGAAGGTCGCCCCTTTTCTTCAGCGCCGCATGGCATGAAAAGGAGAAGGACGATGAGAACCGTAACTGCAATCGCTCTCGGGATGTTTCTGGCGTGTTTCGCATGCGTCCATACCTCACAGGCCGGCGTCACGGGCAGCATCGTGGCCTGGGGCGACAACTCCCACGGCCAGTGCAACGTGCCGAGCGGCAGCGACTTCGTCGCCGTCGCGGCGGGATACTACCATGGCCTGGCACTGAAGGAGGACGGCTCGCTCGTCGCCTGGGGCGACAATGCCCTAGGCCAGTGCAACGTGCCGAGCGGAAACGACTTCGCGGCCGTCGCGGCCGGATGGAACCATAGCCTGGCACTGAAGGAGGACGGCTCGCTCCTCGCCTGGGGCTGGAACAACTACGGCCAGTGCGACGTGCCAAGCGGAAACAACTTCGCGGCCGTCGCGGCAGGAGCCCTCTTTAGCCTGGCCGTGAAGGAGGACGGCTGGCTCGCGGCCTGGGGCCACAACAACGACGGCCAGTGCGACGTGCCGAGGGGCCGTTTCGCGGCAATCGTGGCGGGATACCTGCATAGCCTAGGACTGAGGGAGGACGGCTGGCTCGCGGCCTGGGGCCGGAACAACTACGGCCAGAGCAGCATGCCGAGCGGCTCTTTCGCGGGAATCGCGGCAGGAGATCTGCATACCCTCCTCCTGAATGGCGACGGCTCGCTCCGCGCCTGGGGCTTCAGCAACTTCGGCCAGTGCAACGTCCCGACCGGAAACGACTTCGCGGCCGTCGCGGCCGCACAGTACTATAGCCTCGCCCTGAAGGAGGACGGCTCGCTCGCCGCCTGGGGCGACAACTCCTGCGGCCAGTGCAACGTGCCGACCGGCTCTTTCGCGGCCGTCGCGGCGGGACGCGAGTATAGCCTGGCACTGACACCCGAACCCGCGACGCTCTCGCTCCTGGCACTGGGCGGTCTGCTCCTGCTTCGTCGGAGGCAAGAGTAGCCGGCCAGGCAGATAATCGAACCCACGCAACAGGGCGGCTTTCGGAGGGAACTGACCCTGCCGAAGGTCGCCGTTTTCTTTGGCACCGCATGGCATGAAAAGGAGAAGGACGATGAGAATCGTAACTGCAATCGCTCTCGGGATGTTTCTGGTGTGTTTCGCATGCGTCCATACCTCACAGGCCGACTTCACGGGCAGCATCGCGGCCTGGGGCTACAACAACTCCGGCCAGTGCAACGTGCCGAGCGGCAGCGACTTCGTCGCCGTCGCGGCCGGATGGTGGCATAGCCTGGCGCTGAAGGAGGACGGCTCGCTCGCCGCCTGGGGCTACAACGACTACGGCCCGTGCAACGTCCCGACCGGAAACGACTTCGCGGCCGTCGCGACCGGAGCGCACCATGGCCTGGCACTGAAGGAGGACGGCTCGCTCGCGGCCTGGGGCTACAACAACTGGGGCCAGTGCAAAGTGCCGAGCGGCAGCGACTTCGTCGCCGTCGCGGCCGGAGGGTTCGTTAGCCTGGCGCTGAAGGAGGACGGCTCGCTCGCGGCCTGGGGCGACAACCACGACGGCCAGTGCAACGTGCCAACCGGAAACGACTTCGCGGCCATCGCGGCGGGAGCATACCATGGCCTGGCACTGAAGGAGGACGGCTCGCTCGCGGCCTGGGGCCGCAACGACTACGGCCTGTGCAACGTGCCGGCCGGCAGCGACTTTACGGCCGTCGCGGCCGGAGGCTGGCATAGTCTGGCCGTGAAGGAGGACGGCTCGCTCGCGGCCTGGGGCTGGAACGACTTCGGCCAGTGCAACGTGCCAAGCGGAAACGACTTCGTGGCCGTCGCGGCAGGATACGCCCATAGCCTGGCACTAAAGGAGGACGGCTCCCTCGCCGCCTGGGGCCGGGACGTTGAGGGCCAGTGCAACGTGCCAACCGGCTCTTTCGCGGCCGTCGCGGCCGGAGGGTTCCATGGCCTGGCCCTTACGCCGGAACCCGCGACGCTCTCGCTCCTGGCCCTGGGCGGTCTGCTCCTGCTTCGTCGGAGGCATGAGTAGCCGGCTAGGCAGATAATCGAACCGACGCAACGGGCGGCTCACACCGAGTCGCCCGTTCTTCAAAGGCGCGACCGGCCCCTTCGTCTGTACGCGGCGGGTCAGGAGACCCGCCGCGCGGCAAGCGGGAGGGGCTCCGGAACATCGGACAAACACACAACCGGGCAAGACCGGCCGTGGCACACTGACGGGCCGTCGGGCACCGGTTCAGGTCTGTTTCTTGCGTTTCCTCTTCGCCCCGCCGACGGCGCGGGCGTCTTCGTCGGCCATGAACTTGGCGAGGGCGGCGGGATCGGCGCGGTGGCGGAAGGCGTCGAGGGCGGGGTCTTTTGTGCTGACCATCCAGCGCTCCAACTCCGAGCGGAGGGCGTCGAGGTCTTTCTTGACCTTCGGGTCGCCGACGAGGTTCTTGAGCGCGTCGGGGTCGTTGGCGAAATCGTAGAACTCTTCGACCGTGCGGAGGAGGAAGAGGTCGACGCGGGCGCGGATATCCTCGCTCGATTCGGCGGCCGCCCGCATCGCCTTCATCGAGCGACCGCTTTGCGACTCGTTCCGGAAGATGCGTTTACCGTCGGACCAGGCGTTGAAGATGTAGCCGAACCGTGCGTTCTGGACGCACCGCATCGGGTAGCGTTTGCGGCCGGCCGTCTGGTGGAACTGTGTGAAGACGAGCGTGCGGCCGTCCTGTTTTTTGCCGCGAAGCAACGGCAGGAACGATCGGCCATCCATCCCTTCGGGCTGCTTCAGGCCGAGGGCGTCGAGGATCGTCGGCATGAGATCGATGCCGGAGATGAAATGCTCGGCCTCGGCGCCGCCCGGCTTTACCTTCCCCGGCCACCGGACCATCCACGGCGTGTGCGTGCTGTGCAGGTAACAGTTGGTCTTGGCAAAGGGCAGCGGCATGCCGTGGTCGGAGAGGAAGATGACGAGCGTATCGCGTGCGTGGCCCGATGCGTCGAGGGCCGCAAGGACCGCCCCCACGGTGTCGTCGCACCGCCGGACGGACGAGTAGTACTCGGCGATTTCGCGTCGGACCTCGGGCAGGTCGGGCAGAAAACCCGGCACGCGGACCTCGTCGGGCCGGTAGGTGCGCGACGGCGGTGTGACCGCCGCAGTCTTGAAGCGGGCACCCTCCTGGTCGCTGCCGGAGAACGGCCGGTGCGGGTCGTGCGAGTTGGCCATCAGGAAGAACGGGCGGCCGGCCTTCGCCGACTCCTCCATAAACCCCTTGGCAAACTTGTGATAAAGGCCGGGGTTGCGGCCCATGCCGAGTTGCGGCATGTCCTGCTTCATGTCCCACTCGAAAGACGCCTTCGACGTGCAGTGACCCACCTTGCCGAGGATGCCGCACCGGTACCCGGCGGCGGCGAGGCGCTCAATCAAGAGCGGCGTGTCGGTCTTCGTGATGCGGTGGAACCCTTCCCCGCCGCTTCGGTGCGGGTACCGGCCGGTCATCAGGACGGAGCGGCACGGTTGGCAGACCGCGATGGTGACGTGAGCATGGGTGAAACGCATGCCCTCGGACGCCAGGCGGTCGAGATGGGGCGTGATGCCGGGCGTCTTGCATCCGAAGACGCCGACGGAGTCGCAGTTGAGGTCGTCGGCGGTGATGAGCAGAACGTTCGTGCGCGCCTCGGGCGCGGCCGCCGCCGGCGTCGAGCGCGACGCGGCCAGCGCTGCGGCGCCAAGGCCGAGGTTTTTGAGGAAGTGCCTTCTCGATAGCGTGGACATGGATGCCTCCGTCGCGTGACCGACTCGATGATAATGCCGCGCGGCCGCAGCTGAAAGTACAAAGTTCATGGCTTCGCGGCCTTCAAGGGCGGGTGGCACGGCAGCCCCGCCGGGGCGGCCGTGGGCACCGAGCGCCCAACACGGCCGCCCTTTGGGCTGCCGTGCCACCCGCCAACACGGCCGCCCTTCGCACCTGCCGCGCCACCCGGATGAAGACACGTGACGCCCAAGACCGCAGCGCTTGCGTCGCGGGCGGAAGACGCCCCGAATTCGCGGGGCTTTCTTTTGACATCGCCGGTGCCGCGCGTACAATCGGCGTTGGCGTCACATGGAGCGAAAATCGGGTCTTCGCACTTCGGCACGGAGGATACAGAAATGTCCAGGCGAGTTCTCAAGGTCGGCCTGATCGGGGGCGGCGGCGGGGCGTTCATCGTCAACCCGCATCAGAAGGCGATTCACATGGACGGCACGCGGCGCATCGTCTGCGGGGCACTCCACCAGGACCCCAAGATCGCCATGAGTGAAGCACGCAAGTGGCCCTACCCCATCAAGGGCTACCCCAGTTACGACGCGATGATCAAGGAACAGAAGAAGATGCCCGTCGGCGAGCGCGTCGATTACGTGGTCATCGTGACGCCGAACTTCGTCCACTACGACCCGGCCATGAAACTCATCAAGGCCGGCATCCCGGTCTTCTGCGAGAAACCGCTCACGATCCGCTCAGGTCAGGCCGAGAACCTGGCGGCCGCCGTCAAGAAACACAAGGTGCCCTTCGGCGTGGCCCACACGTACCTGGGACACTGGTCGAGTTGGGTCTCGCGCTGGATCATCCGCAGCGGCAAACTCGGCAAGGTCCGCTGGTGCGACGCCTATTACCTGCAGGGCTGGCTGGCGACGCGGCTGGAGTCGGAAGGCCAGATGCAGGCCTCGTGGCGCACCAACCCCAAGATGGCCGGCGCCTCGTGCTGCGGCGGCGACATCGGCACACACGCCTTCATGCAGATGCGGTTCGTCACGGGCCTGAACGTCAAGACGGTGAGCGGCCGGGTCGAGACGTTCCTCAAGGGACGCCAACTCGACGACCACTTCACCACCTACTGCGACCTCAAGGGGCCGATGGCCGCACGCGGCGGGACACGGGCACTCATCCGCGCCAGCCAGATCGCCATCGGACACAAGAACGACCTGGGCCTGGAGGTCAACTGCGAGAAGGGCAGCCTCATCTGGCGGCAGGAAGAGGCCGAGAAGTTCACCATCCTCCTGCCCGGCGAGCCCGAGCGCACCTACTGGCGAGGCGAGATGGGCGAGACGGACTCGTTCCTCGGAAAACTGCCCGCCTGGATCGCCGGCGAGCCGACGATACCGTCGGGCCATCTGGAGGCCTTCCACGACGCCTACCGGCGGCTGCACAACGCGTTCGAGGCCGACGTCCGCAAATACAACGCCGGCAGAAAGTTCGCCTGCGACGGTTCGAAGTACGCCAACGTCGAGGACGGCGTCGCTCACATGAAGTTCGTCGAGGCGGCCGTCAGGAGTTCCAAGACCGGCAAGCCGGTCAAAATGTAGCACGGCATAGCGCGGGGGGTCTCCCGACCCACCGCGCTGCAATGGCAACCTTCCTGCTCGTGCGGGCGCGGCGGGTCTGCTGACCCGCCGCGCAATGTGCGAAAAGCGCCCGCGGGTCCCACCGGCTCGCGGGCGCTGGTTTGTAACTCTCAGTGCATCCCATCGGGTGCTCGCACACCAGCAAGCACAAGAGCCCCGCGCGTACAGACCTGGAAAGCCAGAACGCAAGCGCATTCCAGATCACAAACAGGCTACTTCTTATCCCTGCTCTTGCCCGAGACCTGCGCGCGGGGTTGCACCTTGGGCTTCTGCTTCGACAAGCCAGAGTTCCTGCTCGCTTCCAGAGACTTGCCCCGCAGGTGTCGCAACGTCTTGCCGTTACGGGCCAGTGCAGTCCCTCCTCACCTGCGGCCGACCATCACTTCTTGTTTGCGCCGGAACTGCGTCCCGACTTAGGCTTCTGGCCGACTGGTGTCACCGGGGGTTTGTTGCCGGAGGATCCGCTATTAACCCCCCCCCTCTTGATGAAGCCCTCACTCAGGACTTTTCCCTGCTGTGCAGGTGCCTTTTTCGCCATTCTTGATTTCCTCCTCTGCTTCCTGCTCACCACTATTATTATCGCCAAGTTCGGCGGGCACCTCAAGGGTTAGGTCAAACTTCGACCGGCACACGTGCAGCACCGGTACTGAATAGCAGAACTCGGCGGTATCATTGGAGAAAACGTCCACGTTCTCCAGGACCAACTCCCGGTCCTTCCCAAGGTCAGAGTAATGCCGAACGAACCCGTAGTACATCAGGCCGAGTTTGTGGTCTCGCACAAACAGCCATCGAACCTTCAGGCTGGTATGGAATACGTCCCAAATGTCCTCATCCCCTGTGCGTTTCGTGGCAAATACGACTCTGCCCAGGAAGGGGACAACCCCGAATCGATGGACGTAAGATGCTGCAAGACCCAGGCCCAATCCAATGAGCGAGGCCCAGGCAATCTGGGAAAAGAGTTCCTGCCAATCTTCAGGGTCCACCTCCTTGAATAGGGCTTGGAAAACATACACAGTTCCGACGCTGGCCTCGCCTTTTTCGCCACCTCGCGCCGGTGCCGCGCCTGAGCACCACAACACGATTGCGCTAAGGATAAGATAACTGGCAAGGGAGAAAAGAAGGATCTCAACGAAATCTTCCCAGTTCTTCTTCTCCACTCTTCCTCTTAGCTTGCGGTACAGTTTGCTCCCCAAGATGCCGGGCAAGGCAAGCAATGCAATCTGAATCACGAATCTGCTGAGGTCTGCCTCCATCGCTCCATCCCCATCAGCAAAAGGTTCTCCTTCGCCAGCACATTACATCCCTAGACAGATCCCTCATAATGCAAACATGGCCCGTAGTCAGGCCAAAAACTGCCGACCTCAATCCGCTTGTCTTCCACGGCACACTCACGAGCACCCGGAGAACGAGGGCACAAGCGGCGCCGATTCCCCTCACCCTTCCGGCCGGGGGCCGGTCGTGCGGCGCTTGGACTCGACCGCCTCTTTGAACGCCGCCTTCTCGACGTCGGCCTCGGAGAACCCGGTGTTCCCCCGCAGCGTAATGTGCTTCGGGTCGGTCGCGTTGTAGCGGACGATGGGCACACCCTCCCTCAGAACCACCACGTTGCCCTCCACGACGTTCGTCGTGGCCTTGTGGAATCGGAACGGCGAGCGGTCGGTGCCAAAGATGACGTTGTCCTCGATGACGAGGCTGGTCGTTCCCTCGTCGAGGAACATACCGTTCGACTCGGCCCGGCCGACGTTTCGCGGGATATCGTGAATGAGGTTCCCGCGCAGGGCCGTCCCCGGCTGGAGGCCGAGCGTGTAGATGCCGCCGCCGTCCGAAAGAATCTGCATGCAGTGGTGGATATGATTGTCGGACACGATGTTGCCCTTGCACGGCGTCGGTGTCGGGTTCCACATCCACCCGACCGAGACGCCCGTGTACGGATGGTCGCCGATTTCGTTGTGCCGGAGCACGTTATCGGCCGCCAAGCCCACCCACACGCCCACCGCGCCGAAGAACTGCCGGCCGCAGTCGGTGATGCGGCAGTTGGCGACCTCGTTGCCGGTGGCCACGTCGCCTTCCTTGCGGCTCTTGCCCTCGCCGATCATAACGCCGTTGCCGGAGACGTCGGTCACGGTGCTGTGCCGCAGGTCGCAGTTGCGGC
>CAZEBQ010000156.1:0-9550 GCA_964510295.1 uncultured Anaerolineales bacterium
CCCGGCTCGAAGGGCTTGGCTCGAGCGGCGAGATCGAACGGCCGGGCTGGAACGGTCTGGCCCGACCGGCAGGAATTGCTGCCACATCCGCGGGGCAAGTTCCTGAATTCGGTGCTTGACATCGTTTGTGAGAACAGGTAGGGTTTCGGTTTGAAACGCTTCGGGGGCATGGTACGTGGTTTAGACAGGTGCCTGACGGAAGCGCAATGGCCGCCGAGTGGTGGTCCAAATCATCGGGTCTGAGAAACTTCCCGGCTCGGATCCGTCGAGAACACCGCCGGGAAGAATGTAAGGGGCAGTACCAGTGGCTACGGGTAAAGTGAAGTGGTTCAACGACCAGAAGGGCTTCGGCTTCATCGAGCAGGATGGTGGTCCGGACGTGTTCGTCCACCACACCTCCATCCAGGGCGAAGGGTTCAAGACCCTCGCGGAGGGTGAAGCGGTCGAGTTTGACGTGACCCAGGGCCCGAAGGGCCCGAAGGCCGAGAACGTCAGACGCGCCGAAGCGTAAGACAACTCGGGCAACGCAGCCCCCGGCTCCACGCGAGTCGGGGGCCTTTTTTTCGGACGGGGTGCTCCGCGGGCGCCGTGGCGGCCATGAACGGTGGTGGCAAAGCAGCCACTGGCCGGGGCAATTCCCATTTTTTGCCCGAAAAAGGAGTTGACAGCACTTTGGCGTTTGGTAAACTGCCGGGTCTCGGCGTAAAAAAAGCGCCGGTTTAGAACGGCCGGCGAGGAGAGGGGCGTGCACAGCGGCCGATGTCCGCGCTTTTGGACCGGAAGCCGCCGTGGGGGGTATTGTGTCATTTTCCACCAGCGGCCGGCGCAAGCGGCCAGGGACGACGCATGGTAGGTGAGCGAATACGTATCCGAATGGAAGCATACGACCACCGCGTCCTCGACCAGAGCGCGGCCGAAATCGTTGAGACAAGCAAGCGGACCGGCGCACGCGTCAAGGGGCCGATCCCCCTGCCGACACGCATCGAACGCTACACCGTTCTGCGGTCGCCCAACATCGACAAGAAGAGCCGCGAGCAGTTTGAAATCCGCACCCACAAACGCGTGATCGATATCGAGGAACCGACGGCCAAAACCGTCGATGCACTCAACAAACTCAACATGCCTGCGGGCGTGTTCATCAAGATCAAGGCCTGAGCCATGCCGGCGATACTGGGAAAAAAGGTCGGAATGACCAACGTCTACGATGACCAGGGCAGACAGGTGTCCGTCACGGTCATCGAAGCCGGACCGTGCCAGGTCCTTCAGGTCAAGACCGTCGAGACCGACGGCTACAACGCCGTCCAACTTGGATTCGGCGACCTGCCCGACCGCAAGGTCACCCGCCCCATGGCCGGGCACGTCAAGAAGGCCGGCGCCCGCGCCAAACGCTTTGTCCGCGAGTACCGGACCGACCACGTCGAAAACTACGAGCCCGGCGCCGCCGTCACCGTGGCCGAGTTCGAGGGCGTTGGCCTGGTGGACGTGACCGGCGTTTCGAAGGGCCGGGGCTTCGCGGGAGTCATGAAACGCCACGGTTTCAAAGGACAGGGAGCCAGTCACGGCACCGAGCGCAAACATCGCTCGGGCGGAAGCATCGGCCGGGGATCGGGTATCCCCGGGCGCGGCGTGGCCAAGGGCAAGCGAATGGCCGGTCACATGGGCCACAAGAAACGCACGGCCGAAAAACTCAAACTTGTGAAGATCGATCCCGAGGCTCATCTGCTCGTTGTCAAGGGCAGCGTGCCCGGTCCCAGCGGCGGGTACGTCGTCGTCCGAAGCGCCCGCAAGACCGGCCCCGCAAAGGCCTAGCCGAACCAAGAACACGGATAGCACCATGATCGAGGTCAAAGTCTACAACGCCGACGGCGGCGATGCCGGCAGCATCGAGGTCGATGAGGCCTGGTTCGGGGGAGAGGTCCGCATGGACGTGCTCCGCCTGGCCGTCCGCCGGCACGAGGCGAACCAGCGCTGCGGCACCGCCGCCACCAAGAGCCGCGGCATGAAACATGGGGCGCGACGCAAGATCTTCCGACAGAAACACACCGGCCGCGCACGCATGGGCACCATCCGCAACCCCATCCGTCGCGGCGGCGGCGTGACCTTTGCCAAGAAGGCCCGCGACTTCGGCCTCGGCATGCCGAAGAAGATGCGACGCCAGGCCCTCGACAGCGCCGTCCTGGCCCGCCTGATCGACGCCGAGATCGTTGTCCTCGACGGCCTCACGCTCACCGAGCCCAAGACGCGCGAGGTGGCCAGAGCCCTGAAGGCCGTCGGCGTTGAGCGATCGTGCCTTCTGGCGCTCCCCGCCGGAGAGACCGTCCTGTACAAGTCCGCCCGTAACCTGCCGCGCGTCCGTGTCAGGCAGGTTGCCGACTTGAATGCGTACGACGTCCTCTGGCCGAACCGCGTTGTGTTCACGCGGCCGGCCTTTGAGGCGATGCTTGAGTTGAGGAAGAACTGATGGACCCCTACCAGGTTGTCATCAAGCCGCTGATTACCGAGAAGGGGACCACCCAGAACGAGACGGTCAACCAGTATGCGTTTCAGGTGCACCAGCGCGCCAACAAGCAGCAGATCCGCGAGGCCGTCCAGCGGATCTACGAGGTCCGCGTCGTCAAGGTCCGGACGATGAAACGACGGGGGAAGATGCGGCGGTACCGCTACACGCACGGCCGCACCGCCGGCATGAAGAAGGCCGTCGTCACGCTGCACCACGACGACCATATTGACCTGTTCTAGCGCGCGTCCGGCCCCGCGCGGCGCCGACGCCTGAGGATATACACGATGCCTGTCAGAAAACACAAACCGACGAGCCCCGGGCGGCGGAACTCCTCCGTCGAGGACTTCTCGGACCTGACGAAGAAGCGGCCCCAACGCGGACTGACCCAGCGGATCTCCCGCAGCGGCGGCCGCAACAACCAGGGCGTCACGACGGCCCGGTTCCGCGGCGGCGGCCATCGCCGGCTGTACCGCATCATTGATTTCCGACGCAACAAGGACGGCGTGCCGGGCAAAGTGGCCTCCATCGAGTACGACCCGAACCGCAGCGCCCGCATCGCCCTCATCCACTACCGCGATGGCGAGAAGCGGTACATCCTCGCCCCGGGCGGCCTGCAGATCGGCCAGACCGTCATGAGCGGTGAGAAGGCCGAACCGCGGACCGGAAACTGCCTGCCGCTCGCCAACATCCCGGCCGGCCTGCCGATCCACAACATCGAAATCCGACCCGGCAGCGGCGGTAAACTCGTCCGGGCCGCCGGACGGTCCGCAACCCTCAGTGCCAAAGAGGGCAAGTGGGCCTACATCACGCTGCCCAGCGGCGAAATGCGACGCGTCGCCCTCCGCTGCCGCGCTACCATCGGCGCCGTCGGAAACAGCGAACACCAGGCCGTCCGATGGGGCAAGGCCGGACGCCGGCGCCACAAAGGACGCAAGCCGCACAGCCGCGGGTCCGCCATGAATCCCGTCGACCATCCGATGGGCGGCGGGGAAGGACGCCGGTCCGGCGGAAGGCCGCCCTGTTCCCCGACGGGCGTCCCGTCCAAGGGCGGAAAAACGCGACGCCGCCGCAACCCGACCAACGTCCATATTATCCGACGCCGCGTCAGCAGACGATACGGCGAGGCCAAGATTCCCAAGTAAGGTCTGAGATACGTGGGACGCTCGACGAAAAAAGGTCCGTATGTGGACGTGAAACTGCTCCGGAAGGTCCAGAAAATGGAGGCCTCCGGCGCCCGCGACCCCATCAGGACGTGGGCCCGGGCCTCGACGATCGTGCCGGAGTTCGTCGGCCACACCTTCATGGTCCACAACGGCCGGACGCACATGCGGGTGTTTGTGACCGAGGACATGGTCGGGCACAAGTTGGGGGAGTTCTCCCCGACGCGGCTCTTCCGCGGCCACAGCGGACGCAGGGCATCGGCCGGCAGGTCAACCTGAAAGGCAGACCGGCGCGGGGTGCGGCGTTGCACCCGCATCCGGCTCCGGAGAACGAAAAGGCTGAAGGCACATGGGGTACCGGGCAAGCCACCAATACGCGCGCATCAGCCCGCGGAAGGCGGGGATGGTCATGGGCATGATCCGGGGCATGCCGCTGGAAGAGGCCCTGCGGACGCTGGATTTCAGCCCCAGACGTGCCGCCACGCTCATCGCCAAGGTCCTCCGCAGCGCGATGGCCAACGCCGACGAGCAGGAGGCGGACCTGGAACTGCTGTACGTCGCCGACGCCCGGGCCGACCAGGGGCCCGTCCTGAAGCGGATGAAACCCCGGGCACGCGGGTCGGCCGACGTGCGGCGGCGGCCCACGTGTCACCTGATGGTGGAACTCGAAGAGGCCTAGGAGTAGACCTCGCCGGATAAGGCGGCTGACGTATGGGACAGAAGGTTCATCCAATAGGCTTTCGCATCGGCATCACCGAGCCGTGGCGGAGCCGATGGTATGCTCCGAAACGGACCTTCGGGCAACTGCTGGTCGAGGACGAACGGATCCGTTCGTTCGTGAAACGCAACTACGGGTTCGCGGCGATCGCCAAGATCGAAATCGAGCGGACCCGAGAGGATGTCAAAATCATTCTGCATTCGGCCCGGCCCGGCCTCATCATCGGACGAAAGGGCGCCGAGGTCGACCGGCTCCGCGAGCAACTCGAGGAACTCTTCGGACGGCGCATTACCGTGAACATCCACGAGATCCCCAAGCCCGAACTCAGCGGCCAACTGGTGGCCGAAAACGTGGCCCAGCAACTGGCCAGGCGGTCGTCCTTCCGCCGCACCATGAAGCAGAGCGCCGACGCCAGCATGAGCGCCGGCGCCAAGGGAATCAAGATTCGCTGTGCAGGACGACTCGGCGGAGCCGAAATGAGCCGGTCCGAGGTTACCATCCGCGGCAGCATCCCCCTCCAGACCCTCGACGGCCACATCGACTACGGCTTTGCTCAGGCGTACTGCACCTACGGTGTCATCGGCGTCAAGGTGTGGGTCTACAGGGGGCTGTATCAGGTCAACGACGAGGAGGCCGCCGATGGCGCTGATGCCCAAACGGGTTAAGTTCCGCAAAAGCCAGCGCGGCCGCATGAAGGGTAAGGCCCAGCGAGGCAACTTCGTGGCCTTCGGCGAGTTCGGACTCCAGGCGATGGAGCAGGCGTGGGTTACGGCACAGCAGATCGAGGCCGGCCGCGTCGCCGCCACCCACTTCCTCCGGCGGGAAGGGAAACTCTGGGTCCGCATCTTCCCCGACAAGCCCGTCAGCAAAAAGCCGCTGGAAACGCGAATGGGCAAGGGCAAGAGCGAGCCGGACCACTGGGTGGCGTGCGTCAGGCCGGGCCGAATCCTGTATGAACTGGGCGGCGTGCCGGAAGACCTGGCGCGAGACGCCCTGCGGCGCGTGGCACACAAGATGCCCATCCGCACGCGGATGGTCCACCGCCGACGCCGTATCTGAGAGAACGACCGGCCTCCGGGCCGAACGATGGTGGACCCGACCGGGGTGATTCGATGAAGGCGCAAGAGATTCGCGAGATGTCCGAAGAGCAGATCCTCCAGGAACAGGAGGCGCTCGAACGCAAGGTGTTCGACCTGCGGACCCAGGCCGCCACCGAAGAACTCAGCGTCCCGAGCGAACTGAGAAAGGCCCGTCGCAGCATCGCCCGGATGCGGACCATTCTCCGCCAACGCGAGTTGGCCGCCAAGGCCCACGACGACCCCAAGGAGACAGCAACCGTATGACCCGACCGCGCGGTAACCGACATCGTTTGCGGGGCGTCGTGGTCCACGACAAGGCCGCCTCGACCATCACGGTCCAGGTGACACGCCGGTTCCGCCACCCGCGGTACGGCAAGATGGTGCGGCGGAACACGCGAATTGCCGCCCACGACGAGGCGAACACCGCCCGCGTCGGCGATACGGTCGAGATCGAGTCGTGTCGCCCGCTGTCCCGGACGAAACGCTGGCGACTCGTGGGGGTGATCGATCGGGGCCCGGAAGGGCAGTTGGTTACGGGCGTGGAAGATGCGGCGCCGCCCGAGCCGCCGCCCCAGCCGCCGGCGGTCGAAACGCCGGCCGAGCAGTCGTCGGCCGAAACGCCGGCCGAGCAGTCGGCGGTCGAAGCGGCACCGGCCGAAGCGGCGCCGCCTGAGGAAACGCCACCGGCCCAGCCGTCCGATGCAGGCGAAGCCGACGCCGAGGACATGCCGGCCTTGTAGGCCGCAGGGAGTATGCGTTCGATGATTCAGATGTGCAGCGTGCTCGACGTGGCGGATAACACCGGGGCCAAAACGGTCCGGGCCATCCGCGTGCTCGGCGGTTCCACCCGCCGCCGGGGGTACACGCGCCGAACCGCCGGCATCGGCGACATCGTGATCGCCTCCGTCCAGAAGGCGATCCCGAGCGGCGAGGCCAAGAAGGGCGAGGTCGTCCGCTGCGTCGTCGTCCGAACCCGGTACCCGACGCAGCGGGCCGACGGCTCGTTCGTCCGGTTCGACGGCAACGCCGTCGTACTGATCGACAAAGACGGAAATCCGCGCGGTACGCGCGTCTTTGGCGCGGTGGCTCGCGAACTCAGGGAAAAACAGTACATGCGGATCGTCTCGCTCGCCAGCGAGGTGGTCTGACCTAACTGATGCAGAGGCGACCATGCACATTCGACGCGACGATATGGCCGAGGTCATCGCCGGCGACGACAAAGGCGTCCGGGCCAGGGTGCTCAGCGTGGATGTCGGACGCGGACGGGCCATCGTCGAAGGCGTCAACCGGGTGCACAAGCACCTGAGACGCTCGCGGAAGAATCCGCAGGGAGGACGCCTTGAAATCGAGGCGCCCGTCAGGCTCTCAAACCTGCTCGTCGTCTGCTCCAAGTGCGACAGGGGCGTCCGCGTCGGCGCCCGAACCGACGAGAACGGCAAAAAGTTCCGCGTGTGCCGCCGCTGCGGCGCCGACCTCGGAGAGTTGTAACCCGTCATGACCAGACTGCTCGAACAATACCGCGCCGAGATCGTTCCGACGCTCCAGGAAAAACTGGGCCGGACGAACGTCCTCAGCCTGCCGCGCCTTGAAAAAATCGTCCTCTCGATGGGCCTCGGCAAGTCACGCGACGAACCGAAACGGACCGAGGCCGCCATGCAGGACCTGGCCACCATCACGGGGCAGAAACCGGCTCTGACCAAGGCCAAAAAGAGTGTGGCGTCGTTTCACCTTCGCGAGGGGAACCTCGTCGGCGCCAAGGTCACGGTACGCGGCAAGCGGATGTACGAGTTCCTGGACCGGCTCATCAACCTGGCCATGCCGCGCATCCGGGACTTCCGGGGCATGAACCCGAACGCCTTCGACGGACGAGGCAACTACTCCCTCGGCGTGACCGAGCAGTTGGTGTTTCCGGAAGTCCGTGTCGACGACGTCAAGTACCAACAGGGAATGAACATCACCATCGTCATCACCAACAGCCGCTCGGACGAGGAATCCCGGCACCTGCTCGAAGCCTTCGGGTTCCCGTTCAGACGAGACGCTTAACCCGTGTCGGAGACGTTATGGCGACCAAGGCACAACGCTTGAAGGCGAATCGGGAGCCGAAATACATGACACGCCGGGTTCGGCGGTGCCAACTGTGCGGGCGGCCTCGCGCCGTCTACCGCAAGTTCGGCATCTGCCGCATCTGTTTCCGGAATCTGGCTCACCTGGGCCATATCCCCGGCGTACGCAAGGCTTCCTGGTAAGACCTGAACGACAGGAGTGGGCGGTGAACCGAGATACCATCGCCGATATGCTAACGCGAATTCGTAACGCCCTACAGCGGCACAAGGCCACCGTGGACGTGCTCGCCTCGAACACCTGCCGCGGCGTCCTCAGCGTTATGCGGGCTGAAGGATACGTCCAGGGCTACGACGAAATCGACGACGGGCGGCAGGGCATCATCCGGGTCCAACTGAAATACGGACCCGACGGCGAGCAGGTCATCACCCACATCCGGCGCGAGTCCAAGCCCAGCCGGCGCGTCTATCGCAAAGCGTCCGACGTCACGCCCGTCCTTGGCGGCCTGGGCGTCGGTGTCTACACGACCCCGAACGGCGTTGTCAGCGACCGGCAGGCACGACGCCAGAACGTGGGCGGCGAACTGCTCTGTACCGTCTGGTGAGAAGCGCCCCATAGGGGCGCCCGAGAGGATACGATGTCTCGAGTTGGAAAACGCCCGGTCCCGATTCCCGACAACGTCGCGGTGACCGTCCAGGATCGCACCGTGAACGTCGAGGGGCCGCTCGGCAAACTCCACTGGACGTTCCCTTACGGCATGACCGTCACCGTCGACGGCGAGAAGAACGAGGTCCGCGTCGAACGCCCCGACGACCAGAGGCGGCACAGGGCCCTGCACGGTCTGACGCGGGCCCTCATCGCCAACATGGTTGAGGGCGTGACCAACGGGTACCAACGCCCCATGGAACTGTACGGCACCGGTTACTCGGCCAACGTCGAGGGCAAGCGGTTCGTGATCCAGTGCGGCTATGCCCACCCGGTCGAGAAGGACATCCCGGAGGGGATCGAGGTGGTGGTTGAGGTGCCGAACACGCGCGGCAACGATACGCCGGCCCGTTTTGCCGTGAAGGGGTGTGACAAGCAACTCGTGGGCGAGTTTGCCGCCGAGGTCCGGCACGTCAAGCCACCGGAGCCCTATCTCGGCAAAGGTTTCCGGTACGCGGGCGAGCAGATCCGGCGCAAGGCCGGCAAGACGTTTGTCGGCGGCGCTACCTAAGAAGGATGGCAGGGGGCCGAGACGGCCACCGAGGATGGTGACATGGCGGACATCAGGCACAAACGGGCGAGGCTCAAGCGGCGGCAACACAGTCTCCGCCACAGGCTCCAAGGCACACCCGAACGTCCCAGGTTGTGCGTCTATCGCAGCCTCAAGCATATTTACGCGCAGGTTATCGATGACCTGGCCGGGCGGACCCTCGCCTCGGCCGGCACGTTGAGCGCACCCCTCAAGGGCAGCCTCAACAGGATGGGCAACCGCGCGGCCGCCGCCAAGGTCGGCGAACTCATCGCCGAACGGGCCAAAGAGGCCGGCGTCAAGGCCGTCTGCTTTGACCGCGGCGGACGCAAGTTTCACGGGCGCATCAAGGCCCTGGCCGAGGCCGCCCGAAAGGCCGGACTGGATTTCTGACGCGAAACCCCCACGCCGGGGGCGGAGGATGAGCACGCGTGACTACCGATAAGCAACGCTTCTTCGGCGAAGCCGGTGACCTCCAGGAAACCGTGGTCACCATCAACCGGTCGGCGAAAGTCGTTAAGGGCGGCCGGCGGTTCAGTTTCAGCGCCTTGGCCGTCGTCGGCGACCGCCGAGGACGCGTCGGCTTCGGGTACGGCAAGGCCAACGAGGTGCCCCCGGCCGTCGAGAAAGGCATCTCCGAGGCCAAGAAGAGCCTCGTGAAGATCCCACTGAAGGGCGACACCATCCCCCACGAGGTCATGGGACGCTTCGGTGCCGCACGGGTGTTCATGCGGCCGGCCGGCCCCGGAACGGGCGTCATCGCGGGCGGCGGCGTCCGGGCCGTCTGCCAGATGGTCG
>CAZEBQ010000157.1:0-9548 GCA_964510295.1 uncultured Anaerolineales bacterium
GCCTTCACGCTCATTGAGTTGCTTCTGGTGCTCGCCATTCTGGCCGTCCTGGCCGCCATGGTGGTGCCGAAATTCACCCGGCGGTCGCAGCAGGCCAAGATCACCGCCGCCGGCATCGACATCGCCAACATCGAAGTGGCCATGGACGCCTTCGAGGTCGATTGCAGCCGCTATCCCGCCACCGAAGAGGGCATCGCGGCGCTCATCGAGCAGCCCACCGACGCCGAAGACTGGATGGGGCCGTACATCAAACGCGGCGTGCCCAAGGACCCCTGGGGCAACCCCTACGTCTACCGATGTCCGGGCCAGTACAACACGGCCGGATACGACCTTCACTCGTTCGGACCCGACAAACAGGATGGGGGCGGAGATGATATCGACAACTGGTCCGAACGCTAAGCGGCTGTTTCAAATCCCCTCTCCCCTGGCGGGAGAGGGTAGGGTGAGGGGGGATAAGCGGGCTTATTCGGGGCTTGTCACCCTCACCCCATCCCTCTCCCATCAAGGGAGAGGGAGTTATGAAACAGCCTCTAAGCGGCCACAGGCAAGTTTTTTGCAGTTGATGCGCGGCGGGTCTCCGTACCCGCCGCGATATGGCGGTCGCAAGCGCGGTGGGTACGGAGACCCACCGCGCAAGACTTACGTAAGTCGGCTTAGGCGGTCGGAGATACGTTGTGCGCGGTGGTTCTCCGTAACCACCGCGCAAGAACCCGATGAATCGCGGCGGGTGCGGAGACCCGCCGCCCACGAATCGCGCGCGCGAGGCTTCACGCTTCTGGAACTCATCCTCGTCCTGATCCTCATCAGCACGGTGCTGGCGTTGGCGGCGCCGTCGTTGCGGCGGTTCGCCCGCGCCCGCGAGACAACCGACGCCGCCTCCCACCTGCTGGCCCTCACCCGGCTGGCCGGGTCACAGGCGGCCGCACAGGCGCACACCTGGCGACTGAACATCGACCCCGAGACCGCCACCTATTGGCTCACCGTGCAGCAGGCCGGGGGGTTCGTCGAACCCGAATGCGAGTACGGACGCCTCTTCCGGCTGCCCGACGGCGTCTCCGTCGCGGTCGAGGGGCACGAGGTCGTCGATGGCGTGCCCGCCGTTCAGTTCTACCCGGACGGCCGCAGCGACCCCGTCACCATCGAACTCACCGACACCGAGGGACGGGTGCTTCAGATTACCTGCCGCTGCGTGTCGGAGCAGTTCCAGATCGTGACCCTCACCGGCGAGGTCGAGTCATGAGCCACCGGCCCACATCCCGGCGCACGGGGAGGCGAGGCGGCGCCTTCACCCTCGTCGAACTGCTCGCCACGCTGACCCTGGTGTGCATCATCCTGCCGGTGGCCACCCAAGGCATCCTCCTCTGCCTGGACACGGCGGCACACGCCCGGCATCGGACGGAGGCCGCGGCGCTGGCCCAGAGCAAGATGGCCGAACTCATCGCCACCGGACAGTGGTACGACGCCGAACTCCAGGGCGACTTCGGAGACGACTGGCCCCAGTACACCTGGATCAGCCAAACCGGCGACTGGGAAGATTCACGCCTCGCGCAACTCGACGTCTACGTCCTCTGGACACGCCGCGGGAGAGACTACCACGTGACGCTCAGCACGCTGCTCTATGCCGGAGTGCCCAATGAGTAACGCACGCAAAAGATGCCCGGCGTTCACGCTGTTTGAGATGCTCGTGGCGATGGCCATCATGGCCGTGCTCGCCGGGTCGCTGTACGCCACGCTGCACGTCGCCTTCCGGGCACGCCGCACCGCCACCTCGGCCGTCACCGAGGTCCGGCAGGTCGGCCTCGCCCTGGAACTGGTCCGGACCGACATCGGGGCCGCCGTCGTCCCGAGAGGCATCCTCGCGGGCGCCTTCGTCGGCGAACAGGGAACCGACGCCTTCGGCCGGCCGGCCGACACGCTGCTGCTGCACTGCACGGCCCCGGCTTCGCAGCCGCTCGAAGGCGTCGGCGACATCCGGACGGTCGAACTCCTCTTCGCTCAGGACGACGACGGCACGACCGCCCTCATCCGGCGCGTCACCACGAACCTGCTGCGCCCGACCGTCGGCGAACCCGACGAGGAAACCCTCTGCCGCAACGTCTACGCCTTCGCCTTGAGATACTTCGACGGACTCGACTGGCTCGACAACTGGGACTCCACCACCCAGGACAACCAACTCCCCGCCGCCGTCGAAGTGACGCTTCAACTGAACAGCCGCCGGCTGACCCAAACCGACGCCGGCGGGTACCAGATGACGCGCGTGTTCCTCATCCCCTGCAGCACGATCACCGCCGGCGTGACCACGGAGGCCGCCCTGTTTTGAAGAACGCACGGCCACAGAGCGACGCCGCACCGGTCGGGCGCCACCGACCTGGCACAGGCCGCGAGAGGTCCTGTCCCGACCGGCGCCCTGCGCCGGGCACCGTGCTGATCGTCACGTTGTGGATCCTCGTCGTTCTGGCGGCCCTGGTCCTGGTCCTGGCCCGTTCGATGCGGGTGGAGGGTCTGTGTGCGGCCAACCGTCTGGCGTCGGAGCAGGCGGCGGCGGTCGAGCAGGGGGCGATCCAGTACGTCCTCGCCGGCCTCGACGGCCTCGACGGGCAGGTGCCCGCCGAAGCCGATCTCCTCTGCGACGGCGTCCAGGTCGGCAACGGGGCCTTCTGGCTGCTCCGGCCCGACCGCGACGACGACTCCCAACTCGCCTTCGGCCTCGCCGACGAGGCCGCCAAGATCAACCTCAACACCGCCGACGACCAGGTGCTCTCGCACCTGCCGGAGATGACCGTCGACCTGCCGTCCGCCATTATCGACTGGCGCGATTCCGACGACGACCTGACCGCCGGCGGCGCCGAGAGCGAGTACTACCTGCTCCTGGCCGACCCGTACGAGTGCAAGAACGCGCCGCTCGAAACCGTCGAGGAACTCCTCCTCGTCCGCCTCGCCTCCGGGCTGCTCCTCTTCGGCGAAGACACCAACCGCAACGGCGTCCTCGACGACCGCGAGAACGACGCCGACGCCAGCGACCCGCCCGACGACAGCGACGGACGACTCGACCGCGGCATCTTCGACCTCGTCACCGTCTACAGCCGCGAACCCAACGCCGCACCCGACGGGTCGCCACGCGTCAACGTCAACGAGGCCCAGAGCCGCGAACTGGCCCGGGTGCTCAGCGAAGCCGTCTCCGACGAGCGGCTGCCGACCATCGTGACGCGTGCGCGGCGCGGCCGACCGTTCGAGAGCACGCTGGACTTCTACTATCGCACGGGCCTGACGGCCGACGAGTTCACGGTCATCGCCGACCGAATCACCACCGTCGGCGGGCGGAACTACGCCGGACACCTCAACGTCAACACCGCCTCGAAGGAGGCGTTGCTGTGCCTGCCGGCCCTGGAGGAGTCCGACGTGTCGGCCCTGCTTGCCGGCCGGCCGGCCGACGCCGCCCAATCCGGCGACATCGCCTGGGTGACCAAAGCCCTGTCACAGGAGAAGGCCGTCGCCATCGGGCCGTACATCACGACGCGGTCCTACCAGTTCTCGGCCGACATCGCCAGCATCAGCGCCGACGGCCGCGCCTTCAGGCGATGCCGTATCGTGGTCGATGCCACCGAGAGCCCGCCGCACGTCGTCTATCGGCAGGACCTGACGCACCTCGGCTGGCCGCTCTCGCCCGACATCATCACGACGCTGCGGACCGGCGTGCTGCTGGAGGACGTGCTTGAGACCACCCGTCAGGAGGTTCAGTAGGATGGTGGGAAAACGCAGGATGCTCGCCCTGGCCGTGACGAGACGCTCGGCCACCGCCGTCGAGGTCGCCGTCGCGAAAGGTGCTGCGCGAGTCCTGCGTGCGGCCGAGTTCGTGTTTCCGGACGAGATCGGCGACGACGAGCCGGACCGCCTGGGCAAGGCGCTGAAGGAGTTCCTCCGCCAGGGGGGCTTTAGTGCGTCGCGCTGCGTCATCGGGTTGGAGGCGGCCCGCCTGACGAGCCGCCAGAAGCGGATGCCGAAGGGGTCGGGCGACTCCGTCACCCAGATCCTCACCATCGCCGTCGAGCGGGAGTTCGCTTCCGACCGCAACGAACTCGTCTTCGACTACGTCTCGGGAACCGGTCCGGACGGGGAGCCGTCGGTGCTGCTCATGGCGGCGCCGCGCCGCAGCGTCGACCATCTCGTGGCGATGGCCCAGGCGGCGGGGCTGACCGCCACAGCGATGACCTCCTCGACGATGGCCCTGGCCGACTCGGCAAACGGGCTGCTGCTCGCCGACCGCCTCGTCCTGCACGTGTTCCGCGGAGGCACCGAACTGGCCGCACGTTCCGCCGCCGGCCACCTCACGGTATGGCGGCTGTCGGCGTCGCCTCCCGATGGGCCGCAGGCCGACCCGACGGGGGCCGGGACGTGGCTCGACGACCTCGCCCACGAACTCCGCCGCATCGTTTACATGAGCCTGGGCGAGGCCGGCGCCGGACAGACGCGCGAACTGCTCGTCTGGAACGAGACCGGCCCGGCCCCGGAGGCCTGGGACGCCCTCGGCCGGCGGCTCGACATGCCGGTGCGGCTGTGCGCGTCGGAGGACAGTCACCGGCCCGAGGTGGGTGATGTGCCGCCGGCGGGCGGCCAGTATTCGGCGGCGGCGGCGATGGCGCTGGCCGGCCTCAAAGGCCGGGCGCTGCCCGTGGATTTCCTCCATTCCCGCCTGACGCCACCCAGAACACTCGCCCTCCGCAGGAAGGTGGCGTGGGGCGTCGCCGCCGCGGCCGCCGTACTCCTGGCCGGCGCCGTCTTCGTCTTCGACCTCATCTACGACGAATGGGAGGTCGCCGACATGGAAGCCCGGCTGGCCGCAAACGCCGAAAGCCTGACCGAGGCCGAAAACCTGGTGGCCAAGGCGGCGTTCGCCCGGCCGTGGTACCGGCGCGAGCCGAGGCGCCTGGAATGCCTACGCCAGTTAACGCTGACCTTCCCGGCCGAAGGGGGCATCTGGACCACCAGCCTCTCGATGCAGGAAGACTTGCGGGGTGTCATCTCCGGCAAGGCGACCACAAAAGCGCGGGTGCTCGACGTTCTGGACCGTCTCAAGGCCAACCCGAGATTCGCCGACGTCAAACCGCTGTACCTGCGCGAAGCGGGGCGGGGCGGCCGCGACGTCGCCTTCGCCATGACTTTCCATTACACCGGATCGGACGGACCATGACCTTCTCGAAACGCGAACGCATCATCCTTGTGGTGGCGGTGGTCGTCTTCGGCGCCCTCGTGCTCGACCGCTGGGCCCTTACGCCGCTTCTCGACCGAAGCGCCAAGGTCGCCGCCAGGAAGGCCGTCCTGCTCAGCAAGATGGCCAACGCCGAGAACCTGCTCGAACGACGCCGCCTCATCGGACCGCGCTGGCGGCGGATGATCGCCGACGGCATGAAACGCGACCCCGCAGGGGCCGAGAGCCAGGTCCTCCACGCCCTCGGCGACTGGGCCGAGGATGCCGGCCTGAACCTGGTGTCCCTCAAACCCGAACGCTCGACCAAGGAGACGCCCCTGCCCGAGATCGATTTCCGCGCCACCGGCACGGGGTCGATGGCCGCCGTGTCGCGCTTCCTCTGGCGGCTGGAGACGGCCGGGATCCCCCTCAGGGTGAAGACCATGCAGATCGGCAGCCGCAAGGAAGGGCTCGACGACCTGTCGCTCCAGTTGCAGGTCTCGACGCTCCACGTTCCCGCCGACCCGGAGCCGGCGCCGCCGGCCGCCGACGCGACAGCGCCTGGAGGAGATGCGCCATGAAAGTCACCGTCAATGTCGGCCGGCCGGTCGCGCTGCTCATCGCCGCCGTGATCGGTCTCGCCTCGGCCGCGAGCGCCGCCACAGACAAGGCGGACTCGTGGGACAGGTTCCGCCTGCTGGTCGAGCGTAACATGTTCCTGCGCGACCGCCGCCCGCCCCGGCCGCCGCAGGCCGGACATGCCGCACCCCCGGCCGACAGCCCCGAACGCCGAGTCGTCCTGACCGGTACGGCCCTGTGCGGAACCGAGTTCGTTGCCTTCTTCGAGGATACCCGCACCGGCAAGACCCTCCGAGCCCGGGTGGGTGGGGCCGTCGGCACCGGCAAACTCAAGGCCGTCACCCTGAACGGCGTCGAGTACGAGACGGGCGGAAAGGCGACGAAGATCGAGATCGGATGGAGTCTCATCGGCGAGGCCGCCTCGCTCCCAAGCAGACGCATAGCGACGACGGCCAAGCCGGACCGGCCGCCGGCCGAACCTGAGACCACGCCCGAGATGAACGGGCAGAAAGCCGCAGGCGAGCAGACGAAACCCGCATCGGCGGATGACGCACCCGATGCCAAGCCGAAAGAAACCGCGTCGCCGGGTGGCGCAGACAACGCCGACATCGTCGACATCCTGCAGCGCATGCGCCAACGGCGCGAAGAGGAGTTGAAGAAATGACCGACACACGAGGTCCATCCGACGTGACGGCCAGGCGGGGTGAGAAGAATGCTTTGACGCGCGTGCGCGGCGGGTCTCCGTACCCGCCGCGACAGGCGCGTCGAAAACGCGGTGGTTACGGAGAACCACCGCGCACACCTCACCTCAGGCCGCCTGGTCCTCGCGGCCACATCGCGCGCAGCGCTCGCGGCTCGGTGCGCGCGGCCCCCGTGCTGCTGTGGCTGATGGCGCTGCTCGTCGGCGCGGTCGCCGCGGCGGGCGAGGCGCCCCCCTCGCCGGAGACAACCCCGCCCAAGGCGCCGGCCGGCGCCGACCCCGGCTCACCGCCGGAACCCGCGCCGAAACCCGAGGCGGAGCCCGAGACCGAGAAGGCGCCGCCGGAAACCGCGCCGAAACCCGACGCGGAGCCCAAGACCGAGAAGGCGCCGCCGGAGACCGCGCCGAAACCCGACGCGGAGCCCAAGACCGAGAAGGCGCCGCCGGAGACCGCGCCGAAACCCGACGCGGAGCCCGGAGCAACGCCCGAAGCCGAACCCGACGCCAAGGACGAGCAGAAGGCTGAGCCCGAAACCGAAGACCGGCCCCGGCCTCAACCCGGCGAGCCCCTGCGACTCCACTTCAAGGACGCCTCCCTGCACGCCGTGCTCGAGTACCTCTCGGAGGCCACCGGTCTGATTATCGTTGAGGAGGCCGAGGTTGACGGCCGCGTCACGGTCATAAGCCTTCAGCCGATCAGCACCGATGAGGCCGTCGCCCTTCTCGATACGGTCCTCAAGGAAGAGGGCTACGCCGCCATACGCACCGGCCGGACGCTCAAGATCGTTTCGCTGGAGAAGGCGGCCAAGGAGAACATCCCGACTTTTTCGGGTGGCGACCCGGACGATATTCCGATCGCCGACCGGCTCGTGACCCAGATTATCCCGGTCCGCTTCGCCGACGCCACCAAACTGAAGGCCGACCTGGCCCCGCTCGTCTCCAGCACCGCCACGCTCTCGACCAACGCCGCCAGCAACGCCCTGGTGCTGGTCGACACGCAGGCCAACATCCGGCGGGTCGCGGAGATCGTCCAGGCCCTCGACTCCCAGATCTCCGGCGTGGCCGAGGTCAAGGTCTTCCAGTTGGAGTACGCCAACGCCACCACCACGGCCCGACTCATCGGAGAGTTGTTCAAGCAGGAAGACCAGCAGGCCGCCGAGTCGTCCAGGCGTATCTTCCCCTTCTTCGGGCGCGGCGGTCCCGGGGGCCGCGATGAGCGAAGCCGATCAGGCAACGAGGACGCCGGACGCCAGCAGAAGGTCATCGCCGCCGCCGACGACCGCACCAACACCCTCGTCGTCAGCGCACCGCCCGACATGCTTCTAGTTATCGCGGGCATCGTCGAGGAACTCGACTCAAACCCCAGCGAGGAGGAGGCCGTCTTCACCTATCCCGTGAAAAACGCCGACGCCAAAAACCTCGAGACCGTCCTGAACCAGATCTTCTCCGAGTACGCCACCGCGGGCGGCACCACCCGCACGACCGGCACGATGCAGGGGCGCGGCGGAACGTCGCAGTTCGGCCGCTCGACAGGCACCCAGCGGATCTCGGCCGCGCCCGGCGACCTCGTCGGTCAGGTCTACGTCGTTGCCGACGAAGACACCAACTCGCTCGTCGTCCGGACCGCCACCAAGCACTTCGAACGCGTCAAGGAGATCATCGACGAACTCGACCTCGCCATCCCCCAGGTCCTCATCAAGGTGCTCATCGCCGAGGTCACCCACGAGGACGAACTTGACCTCGGCACCGAGTTCTCGATCCTGAACCTCCAGTTCGGCGCAACGCTCGAGGCCACCGGCGACCTCGGCGGCACCGACGAACGGCCCGGCGGCGTCGTCACCGCCACCATGACCACCGGACTCGCCGCCACCTTCAACGCCCTCCAGAGAGAGGGACGGCTCGACGTGCTCTCGCGGCCGTACATCCTCGCCAGCGACAACCAGGAAGCCAGCATCACGGTCGGCCAGGAGGTGCCCTTCATCACCAACAGCCGCACCACCGAGACCGGCCAGACCGTCAACACCATCGAGTACGAAGATATCGGGATCATCCTGAACGTGACGCCCCACATCAACCCGCAGGGGCTGGTCATCCTGGACGTGGCGCCCGAGATCTCACACCTGACCGACACCACCGTCCCGCTCTCGGAAACCGTCAACGCAACCGTCTACGCCAAACGGTCCGCCACGACCCAGGTGGCCATCCACGACGGCCAGACCATCGTCATCGGCGGACTCATGGAGGACCGCATCTCCGACGCCGTCCGAAAGGTGCCCTTCCTCGGCGATATCCCCCTCCTCGGCGCCCTGTTCCGGCGAACCGAGAAAACCAAGGTCAAGACCGAACTGCTCATCTTCCTCACGCCCCACGTGGCCAAAGAGCCCAACGACCTCCAGGCCATGTCCGAGGACGAGATGGCCGGCAACACGACCATCCGCGGGGATGCCGAAGACGACGCCTTCGGACAGCATCTCGACGCCATGCGCCGCGGCGCCGCGCCGCCGCCCGACGGAGACGAACGTGAAAAGCAGCCGTAGCCTCGCAGCCCTCGCGTGCGGGGTCGGCCTCGCCGCGCTCGCGGCCGGATGCCGGACCGCCGCGCCCGAGGTCCGGCGGCCCAGCGTCAAGGCCGACGCCTGCGCCGAGCGGCTGCACGAGATCTGCGGGCGGCTGCTGCTCCACTACGCCCGCCATCACCGGCTACCCGCAACGCTCGAGGCCCTGGCGGCCGTCGATCCGCAGCACCCCGTGCCGCTCGTCTGCCCCGTTTCCGAGCAGCCCTACGTCTATCACAGCGCCGGGCTTCCGGTTCCCGGCCGGCCCGGCCGCCTCGTGCTCTGCGACGCAACGCCCTGCCACGCCGGCATGCGGTGGTGCATCTTCATCGACACCACCCAAGACGCCAAACGCCTGACCACCCGCGTCATCCTGCTCCCCGACGACGTCGTCTCCTCCGCCGCGCGGGAAGGTGCCAGGATGAAACCTTGCGCGGCGGGCAATCCTGCCCGCCGCGCATGAAGCCGCTAAATCGCGGTGGGCAAGATTGCCCGTACGTGTTTAGCGTCCCACGCGCCACCAAGAGGG
>CAZEBQ010000158.1:0-5800 GCA_964510295.1 uncultured Anaerolineales bacterium
CGTCGCCGAAGCCGGCGTAGACGCTCGAGACGCCGAACTCCTCGCCCGAGAAGTTGCCCACGCGCATGTACTTGCGCAGCGTCAGGCTCTTCTCATCGTGCTCGGCCGTGGCGCGGTAACTGAACGTCCGCCGCAGGTTCCCCAGGATGTAGGATATCCGCACCCTGGCCGACCCCGCGCCCGCGGCGAAGACCTCCCACACCAGGGCGTTCTCGCCCGGCGGATACGACTGGTTGATGACGCGGACGGCGTCGCCCGGCACGAGGGGCCGGAACAGGATCGTCCACTTGTCGATCCGCGTGTTGGTCCACGAGAAATCGATGTGGTTCGTGCCCTTCAGCAGCGTCACGACCCGTTCCTCCTCGACCAGGGTGGCCTTGGGGTTTTCGAGTTGGATCTCGACGCGTTCGCGCACGGGCAGCGTGGCCAGTTTGATCCGCCCCGCCGCCGGTGCCGCAAGCGCCGCCATCACCACGACCGCCGTCACCATCACAATGGGTAGCCTGCGCATTGACCTTCTCCTTATCCGGTCCGTTCTCTTTGGAGCAAGTGCCGGTGCATTGGACGCCTGTGGTTCGGCGCCGGTTCCCGGTTTCTCCGAAAACGGGTCGGGCCACAAGTTTTTTCTGCCGGTTTTCGCGGGCGCTGCGCACAAACCGGTGCCTTTGAGCGGCGGCGCGCCGCGCGGCGGTGCGAGCCTAACCTCTTGGCTTACAAGCACTTGCGAGCACCACGCTCGCGAGGTCAACGTGTTTCGACGCTCGCGGCTTGACAACGCCTTCATTCGGCGCATGGTTGACCACGGTCGAGCGTGGTGTGCCTTGACAGGCGGCGTTGGGCGCGAAGGATGCGGGACACCGGCCGGATGAGAGGCACGCTGCGTGCGGGTGAGCGGGCCCGTCGGGCGTGCCGATGGGTGCGAGGCGGACCCCGCCCGCGGACCGCTTCGGAAGGAGAACGCGACACCATAACGCGGCGACGCACCAAGCCGCTTTGAGGCTCCCTCTCCTCCTCAGCGACCCCCCACAAGCGCTGAGAAGCCCCGGGCCGACGGGTCCGGGGCTTGCTTTTCGCGCCGTTCGCGCCCGGCGAGTTCGCGCCCCCCGCATTCGCGCCCGGCGAGTTCGCGCCGTTCGAGCCGGCGAGCCCGACGCGGGAGCGGCGGGGCACCGCGATTTGGCTTGGCACGTGCCAAGTCGAGATGAGGATACCCGGCGGCTTCCGCCGCCGGCTCGGCAGGTATCGCCCAACGCGCCCGAGCCCGACGCGGGAGCGGCGGGGCATCGTCGAACCACCGTGGCCTCCCCCCTGGCCCGCTTTTCTCTGGCCAGCCCCGGCCGACGCGCGTACAGTGAGGTGAAGCGGCACATCCCGGGGGACAGTCCGATGGACGAGACCTTCTTCATCTGCGCCGGCGTTCTGGCACTGGTTTGTCTGGTCGCCGCCCTTCCCATTGCGCTTGTTGCCCTGGTCATTGCGCTGCGGGCTCGCCAGGAGGCCAAAGGCCTCGCCTGGCGTCTGCGGGATGGAGCCCGTGCTGTGCCACCGGCCGAACCGCCCCCACGGCCTGCGGCCGCGCCGCCACCCGCCGCAGCCGCAGCCCCGCCGGCTCCAGAATTCCCCGTCCCGGGGGCTCCCGTGCCGGAGCGTCGGGCGATTGAGGCCGAGGCGCCGGTGCCGCCACCTCGTCCGGCCGGCGCTCGTCCGCATCCACCCGGGCCGGCGGGCGAGCCCTTCCGATGGGAGAAGTGGATCGGCCTGCAAGGGCTGGCGGTGGCGGGCATCGTGGTCTTTCTGATCGGTGCGGCCCTGTTCGCGTCGTATGCCCACGAGCAGGGCTGGTTCGGCCGCCGGGGCTACTTCCAGGTCGGCCTGCTCGTGTTGGGGGGCCTCGTGTTCCTGGCGGCGGGGGAGTGGTACGAACGGAAGGCGTTCCAGGTTCTCTCGCGTGTACTGACGGGCGGCGGGCTGGCGATGGAATACTTCGCCGTCTTTGCGGCGTGGGCCAAGTTCCACATCATCCCGGAACCGGCCGCCTGGACCCTCATGATCGTCACGACGGCCGTCGCGATCCTGTTGTCGGTCCGGTACGCGAGCCTGGCGGTGGCGATCCTGTCGCTGGTGGGCGGCCTGGCGGGGCCGCTCGTCATCCGGCCCGACCGCGACCCGGGGCACATCCTGTTCCTCTACCTCGTGGCGGTGAACGCGGGCGTACTGGCGGTGGCGTACTTCAGGAAGTGGCGCGTGCTGAACCTGTTGGCCCTCCTGGGGACGATCGTCAACGTCTGCTTCTGGCTGCAGGCGCACTACTATCACGGCGGGCCCGCCACCGAGAAACTCGCCTTCATCGTCACGTACATGACGGTGTTGTGGGCGATCTACTTCGGCGTCTCGCTCGTGTATCACCTGGTGGGCCGGCGCGACCCGTCGCGGCTGGACCTGTCCGTTACGATCATCAACATCGTCGCGTACTACACGGGGCTGTACGTTCTGCTGCGCGCCGACTACCACCACTGGCTGGGGCCGGCGGCGGCGGTGCTGGGCGCGATCTATCTGCTTGAAGGCCTGGCGATCCGCAAGTGGGCGCCCGTCCAGGCGCGGTTCGTTCTGCTCCAGTTGGCCCAGGGGTTGGGTCTGGTGACGCTGGCCATCCCCATCCAGTTGGAGGGCATCTGGATCCCCATGGCGTGGGGGGCCGAAGCGGCGGTCCTGTTCTGGATGGGGGTCCGCCTGAAGGACTGGCGGCTGCGGTCAGTCGGCCTGCTGGTGCACGCGGCGTCGGTCATCGCGCTGGCCTGGTTCGCCAGGGAGGCGTGGGACACGAAGGGCATGCTCGTTCTGAACGCCCGGACGGCGACCTTCGCGGTGGTCGCCCTGGCGATGGCCGTGTCGGCGTGGTTCTACCGGCGGGCGGAGGATAGGAAACCGGCCGAACGCGTTGTCGTGGCGGTGGCCTCGCTTGCAGCACACATCATCCTGATGATTCTGATAGCCGTCGAGGTCAGCCGGTGGAGCGCAGATGCGCTGAATACCCTCAACAGACGAAATCCAGCTGACTTGCAGGCCAGGGCCCGGGACATCCTCTGGGCTCAATGCGCCGTGACCGCTGTGGGAGAGGCGCTGTACGGCGTCTTGGCCGTCGCATTGGTCGCGATCCTGCGCAGGAGTTTCCACCACATTGCGGCGCTTGCTGCGTTCTGGATAGGCTTCGTCAGTTTGGCCTTCGCTCATTACCACTTTCCACCGCTGGAATTCGTGGCCGCGTGGAACGGCGTCGGCGCCACGTTCGCCGGCGTGGCGGCGTGTCTGGCGCTGGCGGCGGTCGTGTCGCGGTACTTGACGCGCCTGGCCCTGGGTGCGCGCGGCATGGCCATCGCGTACGAAATGCTGGCGCTGGGCATCGTGCTGGGGCTGTACCTGACGGAACTCTTCCGGGCCGACGCGTACATGGACGCGAACTTCCCCGCGACCCTCTCCGGCACGTCGCTGCGTTCGCTGGCGGCGGCGGGCTTTGCCGTCATGGCGGGCGTCGTGATGCTGCGCGGTTTCTGGATTCGGAGCCTCGCCCACCGTATCGTCGGCCTGGTGGCGATGGCCGTGGCGGTCATCCTCCTGGTTGCGGCCGCCTTTGAGGACGATCTCGCCTACGACACGGTTCTCTGGCAGCCGCGCGGCGTGGCGTTTCTGCTGCTGATCGCCGCCATGGCCCTGACGGTTGTCGGGTACGTGCGCCATCCGCCGCAGGTCGCCCCCGAGAGAGGCTCCGTCGGGCCTGCCGTCGCGGTCCTCGTGCACCTGACGGTCCTGGGGTGCTTCACCCTGGAGGCCCAGGACTTCTGGGACGCCCATGCCGAGGCGTGGTTCCCCCGTCAGGAGTTGCACGCGTGGTACGCGCGGCACGCGACGCTGTCGGTGGGATACGCGCTGTATGCGCTCGCGCTGCTCGGGGCGGGCATCCGGCGGCGGAGCAAACTGCTGCGAATCCTCGCCCTGGTCGTTCTGGGCGGGACGCTGGTCAAGGTCATGGTGCTCGACCTGTCGCGGCTGAAAGAGATGTGGCGGATTCTCTCGTTCGTCGGCCTCGGGATGCTGCTGCTGACGGCCTCGCTCCTGTACTACAAGTTCCGCCATATCATCTTCCCCGACGAAACCGAGGCGGACGAGAAGGAGACTTCCGATGAGACGGCATAGCGTGACAGCGGCGTGCCTGTTGGCGCTGGTCGGTCTTGCGGCCGCGACGGCGCACGCCGACTTCGACTTCGAGGCCTGGCGAACCTGCCGCGAGATTAAGGTGCTCGAGGACGCCGTCGGCGAGCACGCGCGGCTGGCGCTCGACGACCACGTCTGGGACCACGCCGCCGGGCCGGCCCTGCAGGACCTTCGGATCCTGCGAGGCGAGACCGACGACATCGGCTTCGCCGTGCACGTGCCCGCCAAGGCGCCGGTCCGCATCGAGGAGCGCACGGCGCGGGTCCTCAACGTGGCGAAGCGCGGCAAGGAGGCGTCGGAACTGACGCTCGACCTCGGCGAGAATCCCCCCGTCACGAACCGCGTCAAGGTCAAGACGCCCGCCCAGAACTTCCGGTGCCCCGTCACGGTCGAGGGGGCCGACGACGGAAAGACCTGGAAGACCCTCCGCGCCGACGGCGCCGTCTTCGCCTTCACCGGCGACGTGGCCAAGCGGTTCACCAACGTCTCGTTTCCCGACACGCGGATGCGGTACCTGCGGGTCGTGGTCGGCGCACCGGCCGGCGCCGAACCCATCGACTTGGCCGGCGCGACCGTGTTTCAGGAAACCGCGCCCGAGACGGGCGACCTGCCCCTGCTGCTCATGCGCCCCGTCCAGAGCCGGACCGAGACCCTACAGGGCACCGAAACGTGGTACCGGCTCGATCTCGGGGCGAAGAACCTTCCGGTCAGCAAAATCGAGATCGAGACGGCCGAGGAAAACTTCACGCGGCCGGTACGCATCGACATCGGCAACAAGGCAACCATGCCAACCCGCGCAGGCAGCGGTGTCGTCTACCGCTACCGGACCGCGCGGTACGACGAGGAGCGGCTGGCGGTCGAGTTCGGCGAGACCTTCGGCCGGTACGTCCACGTCCGCGTCCGAAACGGCGACGACCCGCCGCTCGCGAGCGCCCGCATCAGCGTCTACGGGCGGCCGCGGTACGTCTTCTTTCCGTTCGAGCGCGGCCGCCGCTATCGCCTGTTCTACGGCAACCCGCCGGCGCGCGCGCCGCAGTACGACTACGCCAAGACGTTCGCCCGTGTGGACCGGGCTGCGGCCGTCGAGGCGCGTCTGGGCGACGTGGAGCACAACCCTCGGTTCATCGCCACGCGCGACGCCCTCGGCCCGCACCCTTGGATCATCCGCAACCAGTGGGTGCTGTACGTGGGGCTCGGCGTGGCGGTGATCGGGCTGGTGCTGATTGCCATCCGTGCCCTGCGACAGACACCGGTGGAGGATGCCGCCGCCGACTGACCGGCGCCGCATCCGCCGCCTTCGCCCCGCCCCCGCCCACCCCGCCCGCGCCCATCGAGCCCGACGCCCATCGAGCCCGACGCGGGAGCGGCGGGGCATCAGCATCGGCCGTGGCACGCCCCGCGCACGCCCGAGCCCGACGCGGAAGCGGCGGGGCATCACGATTTGGCTTGGCATGTGCCAAGCCGGGATGAGGATGCCCGGCGGCTTCCGCCGCCGGCTCGAACGGCACCGGCTCGGCAGGTATCGCCCAACACGCCCGAGCCCGACGCGGGAGCGGCGGGGCATCAGCATCGGCCGTGGCACGCCCCGCGC
>CAZEBQ010000158.1:5900-9529 GCA_964510295.1 uncultured Anaerolineales bacterium
ACGCGGAAGCGGCGGGGCATCACGATTTGGCTTGGCATGTGCCAAGCCGGGATGACGATGCCCGGCGGCTTCGGTCGCCGGCTCGAACGGCGGCGAATGAACCGCAAGCGGCAAAAATCGGCAAAAAAAGCACCCTCGCGGGTTGACAAACCCCGCTTTTCGCGTATAGTAGCAGTGTGTGGGAACGATTGGCGCCGGAACTGTCATTCCTGACGCCTCTCGCCAACCAAATTGTTAATTCTTAGCAGGGAGTCCCGCGCGGAACGCGGGAGGGTTGCTTGGCGCCTGAGACGGCGCCGCGATGGGGAGGTCGCGGTACCAGCAGTAGACTCGGGGGAGTACGCTAGCGCCCGGGGCCGTCCGGGAGGGATTCGGCCCCGGCGCTCTTTTTTTTGGCTCAATGCCCATTTCCGGGGAGCCTGAAAGGCTCCAATTCGCCAGCCCAGGGCAACGCCCTGGGACTTGGATGAGATGGCCCGTGCCAAGCCCTGAAAGGGCGTTACAAACGGCTCTTGCGCCCTTTCAGGGCTTCCTTCCTCTGGGACCCACCCGCCGACCCAGGGCGTTGCCCTGGGCTCGGAGAATCTCAGCCCTTCGGGCTGACGTCCCCGCTTTTGGGAGTTGAACCTTTTTTTTGCGCGCGATGCAGCAGGGACGGCGGGGCGCGGCACCTACTCGCCCTGTTGGTCCTTCTCGAAGACCCGGGTCTCGTCCTCACCGACGACGTGGGCGCGGCCGTCCTTCTCCAGAACCACCGTGAGCGGCGCCCAGGCGTGGCCGGGACGGAGGTAGGCGCGCAGTCGCGGTTCGGCCGGCCGTGTGCCGTCGCCGCCGGGGCGAGGCGGGGGCTGTTTGACGAGGGCGTAAGAGGGCTGCTCGGCACCCTCACCGGTCGTGTCGGCGGGCGGGTCGGCCTCGGCGGGACCGGCTCGATAGACGTAGTAGAGCCCCCCGGCCGGGAGGTAGTTCGGGACGAGGTCGGCCGGCACCTCCGGCCGCTTTCCGTCGTGGTCGGCGGCATAGGCCTCGATGGCCCGGCCGATGGCCCGGATGTCCTCGACGGCCTTTCCACCGAGTCGGTTGCGGCTGGCCATCTCACGGTGTATCTCGGCAAAGACGACGAGGATCACGGCCGCCAGGACCGTGCCGACCACGGCGAGAAAGCGGCGTCGGGCCTGCTCGCGCAGTGCGTCGCGGCGTCGGGGTTTGGGTCCGGGCCACATGAGCCAGACGACTGCGCCGATGGCGGCGGCGGCGGTCGCGCCCTCCCAGGCGTGGTGGAGGATGCGGTTGAGGGTCCAGGACCCGCGGATCGGCATCATCAGGTGGCCCGTGATGAGGACGGCGGCGCACACAACGCCGATGCCGAGGAACCAGATCGCCTGCTTCTTCGTCACGAGAACCCTTTCGCTGGAGGCCCGGTTCGGACGGAACGTCGCCGCTTCAGACGGGCCCCATTATAGCGGATACCGGCGAAGAGAAAAGCAACCAGTCCACTCTCGCCTCCCGGCCGCGCTGCCGGTGACGGACATGGCCACGCAAGCGCTGCCATGCCACCCGCGGCCGGGGCCTTGCGAACTTTACCCGTGCGCGCGATAGTACAGCCGGTTGGCAGACGGTTGGTTGGACCATCGATTCACCCGTCTGCGGGAAGAGCGAGGAAGGGGAACGTCGCGTGGACGCGCTGATCCTGGTGGTGGTAACGTTCGTCGGGTACCTGATTGCATACCACACGTACGGGCGGTTTCTGGCCCGCAAGATCTTCCGCCTCGACGACTCGGCCGAGGCGCCGTCGGTGCGGCTGGAGGACGGCGTCGATTACGTGCCGACCAAGAAGGGCATCATCTTCGGGCACCATTACACGAGTATCGCGGGGACGGGGCCCATCGTCGGGCCGGCCATCGGCATCATCTGGGGCTGGGTGCCGGCCGTCATCTGGGTCTTCGTCGGGGCCATCGTGATGGGGGCGGTCCACGACTTCGGGTCGCTGGTCGTCTCGATGCGAAACGACGGCAAAAGCCTCTCGGAGGTGGCCGACCGGTACATCGGCCGCCGGGCCCGGACGATCTTCTTCCTGGTGGTGTTTCTGGAACTGCTGATCGTCATCGCCATCTTCGGGGTGGTCATCTCGGCCATCTTCTCGGAGTTCCCGCAGTCGGTGTTCCCGATCTGGTGCGAGGTTCCCCTGGCCATCGGCCTCGGCCTGGCTGTTTACAAATGGAAGGCCAACGTGACGGTGGCGACGGCGGTTGCCGTCCTCGCGATGTACGTGACGGTGATCGCCGGTCACTGGATCTTTCCTGTGATGCCCGAGACGGTGGCGGGGATACCGCTGACGGGGTTCTGGGTGATCATTCTGCTTGTGTATGCATTCGTCGCCTCGACGCTGCCGGTGACAACGCTGCTTCAGCCCCGTGATTACATTAACGCGTGGCAGTTGTTTGTCGCGATGGGGCTGCTGGTTCTTGGCGTAGCGGCGTCCGCGTTTATGGGAACGCTCGAGATCGTGGCGCCGGCCTACAACGCGGCCCCGGCCGGTGCGCCGCCGCTGTGGCCGTTCCTCGGGGTGACGATCGCCTGCGGCGCCATCTCGGGGTTCCACTGCCTGGTCTCCTCGGGCACGACCGCCAAGCAGGTCCGCTGCGAGACCGACGCCCGGTTCGTCGGCTACGGCTCGATGCTGATGGAGAGCGCTCTGGCGATCCTGGTAATCGTGACCGTCGCAGCCGGCATCGGCATGGCCGTCGAAACGGCGAGCGGCGAGGTCCTCATCGGCCGCGACGCCTGGGACCAATTCTACCAGTCCTGGGGCGGGAACAAGGGCATCGCCGACAAGGTCGCCCCCGTTGTCGAGGGCGCTGCCAACATGCTCGGCTCGATCGGCATTCCGAAAGTCATCGGCGTCATCATCATCGGGGTCTTCATCGCGTCGTTCGCGGGGACAACCCTCGATACGGCGACCCGAATCCAGCGGTACGTCATCTCGGAACTCGCGACAAGTTTCCGGCTGCGGGCCCTGGCGAACCGTTGGGTCGCGACGGCGATTGCCGTCGTCGGCGCGGGGGCGCTCGCCTTCGGGACGGGGGTCTCCGGCAAAGGGGCGCTGACGCTCTGGCCCATGTTCGGGGCCGTGAACCAGTTGCTGGCGGCGCTGGCGCTGCTCCTGATCACGATTTACCTCAGGCGTCGCGGCGGGTGGGGATACCTGCTGACGCTGCTGCCGTGCCTCTTCATGCTGGTGCTGACGGTGTGGGCCATGGTGGCGAAGGAGATTGAGTTCGTCACCCGGCCGGTCGGCGAGACGTTTCCCGCCTACCAGAAGTACGCTCTTATCATGTTGAACGCCGGCACGCTGCTTCTGTCGCTCGCCCTGACCGTCGAGGCCTTCATCCACATCGCCCGGCCGCGCAAGCGCGAACCGAAGACATAGCGCCGCCCCAGCCCCCGTGTTCGCCCGCCCCCGAGCCCGACGCGGGAGCGGCGGGGCATCACGATTGGGCTTGGAACGGGCCCAACACGCCCGAGCCCGATGCGGCAGCGGCGGGGCATCACGATTTGGCTTGGCACGTACCAAGCCGAGATGAGCATGCCCGGCGGCTTCCGCCGCCGGCTCGAACGGCGGTCGGCTC
>CAZEBQ010000159.1:0-9526 GCA_964510295.1 uncultured Anaerolineales bacterium
CGCCTTCATGAGCCTCTGGTCCACCAACCCCGACGGCACGAATCCGCTGGCCGTCTACGGCAACTACACGCCGAGCCCCCACTGCATCTTCGAGGCCCGCACCATTCCCGATTCCACGAAACTCATCTTCACGGCCTCCGCCCATCACTCCAACACGGGCGGCAGCCTCGTGCTGCTGGACCCCGACGTCGGCGTCGACGGCGCGGGGCCGCTCACACGCCTCACCCCCGAGGTCTGCTTTCCCGAGACCGAAGGCTGGCCCAACACCTACTACCTGAACCCCTGGCCGCTTTCGGAGACCTACTACCTCGTTGCCTGGAGCACCAAGCGTTTGCCGCCGCACACACGCGTCTCGGACCAACGCAATCCGGCCAACGCCCTCGGCCTGTACGTGTACGACGCCTTCGGCAACCTGGAACTGCTGTACCGCGACGCCGACATTTCGAGCCAGTGTCCCATTCCGCTGCGTCCGCGTGCGCGGCCGGGTTCCATCGCGACCAGGACCAAGTGGGACGGGGTGCAGGAGGGCCGCTTGCTCCTCCAGAACGTCTACGACGGGCTGGGCGGCGTCGCGCGCGGCACGGTCAAACGGCTGCGGATCGTCGCCATGCCGTCCAAGGTCCAGCCGCAGATGAACATGCCCGTCCTCGGCGTCACGCGCGAAGACCCCGGCAAGTGTGTCCTCGGCACCGTGCCGGTCGAGACCGACGGCTCGGCGTACTTCCGCGTGCCGTCGGGCGTGGCGGTCTTCTTCCAGGCCCTCGACTCGCGGGGCAGGGCGGTGCAGACGATGCGCGGCCTCACGTACGTGCAGCCCGGCCAGACGCTCGGCTGCATCGGCTGCCACGAGCGGCGCGACACGGCACCGGCCACCACCCGGCCGCTTGCCATGGCACGCAAACCCTCCAGGTTGACGCCAGGGGTCGAAGGGTCCTGGCCGCTGAGGTTCGACCGCCTGGTCCAACCCGTTCTCGACAAGCATTGCGTCGGCTGTCACAAGGTCGGCGGCAAGGACAAGGCGGTCGCCAAACTCGACCTGACGCCGAAGAAGGCGTACCAGTCGCTGACGAATTACGGCGGCAAGCACGGGCTGCGCGAGCACGTCACGACCGCGTACAAGCGGGCCACCTCCGCCGTCGGCGCCTGCGCCGCCGCCAACAGCCCCATCCTCCGCTTGCTGACCGAGGGCAAGGGACACAACGACGTCACACTCAGCCGCGACGACACCGAGCGGCTCATCACCTGGCTCGATTTGTACGCCCAGCAACTCGGCTCGTTCAGCGCGGAGCAGGAACAGCGGCTGATCGCCCTGCGAGGCCGGTGGACCGACCTGCTCGAGCCGCGATGACCCGGGCCGCTCTGTGCGGGGTCAGGTAAGTCTTTTTCTGTCGGGTGCCACGCCCATGTTTGGGTGTGCATGCCGTGGCGACAACTGATTGGGCTGGCAGCCCAGGGGCTTGCGCCGCTTACTTACGTGCGTGGCTGGTTTTCTCACGTGTCTGGTCGGGCGCGAGTGTAACCAGCCGCGAGCGTAAGCGAGCGGGTGCCGTTCTCGCCACAGCAAAAGAGTTGCGTCAGTCCGCCTGAACGCATACGGCTGCTTGCAGCCGGCGCCGCTCGCCTCACGGCGACTCGCTGCCGAACGAGCGGCCGGTCCAGAGGTAGAGGAACTGCGGGCGGGTCATGTCCATGAGATGCGGCACCGAGATGTTCAGCAGGTTGATCTGCGGCGCCCCCAGCGGCGCGGTGCTGTACGCATTGGCGCGGTAGCCGAGTCCGCGGTGGTACATGACGACCTTGGCGGCCTTCGATCCGCACCTCTCCTTGGCCAGATCGATGGCTTCGTCGACGTTGGCCAGCCGGTCGACCAGGCCGAGTTCGAGGGCCTGGCGGCCGCTGTAGACGCGTCCGTCGGCCAGGGCCGCCACCTGCTCGCGCGCGAGTTTCTCGCGCCCGGCCGTCACGGTGTCGACGAAGCGGTTGTAGAACTCGTCGACCAGCGCCTGGATGATCTTGCGGTCGGCCTCGTCGAGTGGCTTCAATGGGCTGCCCATGTCTTTATGCGTGCCGCTGGTCACGGCGTGGGCGTCGATGCCCAGTTTCTCCATGGTGCCGGCCAGGCTGATCGTCTGGACGATGACGCCGATGGAGCCGGTCACCGAGGTCGGATGGGCGAGGATGACGTCGGCCGCCGACGCCAGGTAGTAGCCGCCGCTGGCCCCCACGTCTTCGATGACCGCGATGACGGGCGCCTTCTTCTCGTCGCGGAACTTCTTCAGCCGCGCATGCATGATGTCGCTGGCCGTCACGGTGCCGCCCGGCGAGTTGATCCGCAGCACCACGGCCTTGACCTTGGGGTCGGCGGCGGCCTTGTCGAGTTTCTCGATGAACAGGCTCACGGCGTTCTCGCCGGAGCCGAACATGCCGCCGTCGCGACGGTTGAAGAGCAGACCGTCGACGTCCACCACGGCGATCTTGTCGCTCACGAACAGGCCGGGGTCGGCGTCGATGACCGTCTCCTGGAGTGCCTCGTCGAGGGCGACGGGCCGGATCAACAGGCCCATGTTCTTGTGACAGCCACCGGCAGCCAGCACGCCGGCCGCCACGATTAGAAGGAGGGTAGGTGGTTTCATGGTTCCGATTGTAGAGCCGCCCTCGGTGGCTGTCAACATCCCTTGTGCAGGGAGTGCGGCAACTTTTCCTGGCACGGCGGGAGGGGGCGAGGCTGGGGGAAAAGGAGGAGTTGGGTCTATATTCTATACAAAACCGGCCGTCTGGTTTTGTATAGAATGTCGTGCCGCTTGGTGCGCAGGGTCCCGGCGCCCGTATGTTTTGCTGATCAAACGGGAACGGCCCCGTTTGATCGCAAAAGTAGACCCAACTCCTCCTTTTCCCCCAGCCTCGCCCGGGGGCCGGCAACCGCTGCCGCATCCGGGGCGCGCTTGGACGAAAATCACGGTTGACATTGGCTGAAAGTCGGCAATACTGGCGGTGGCGGCAACGGTCGCCGTCACGTCCGGCATCAGTTCTGACTGGGGCGCCCTCGATTGGGGCAATCATGAAGGGCAAGACGAAGGACGTACCGGAGCGGACCCTCGAGCGGCTGACCCTCTACCGCCGCCTCCTGAACGTTCTCCAGGAGGAGGGCACCCGCTACGTCTTCTCGCGCGAACTGGCCGAGATGGCCGGGCGGACCGCCGCCCAGGTCCGGCGCGACCTCATGACCGTCGGATACACCGGCAACCCCGCCCGGGGGTACAGGGTCAGTGGCCTCATCAAGGGCGTACGCCGGGTCCTCGACAAGCCGGGCGGCCAGAACGTGGCGCTGGTCGGGGCGGGGAACCTCGGCAAGGCGTTGCTGGCGTACTTTGAGGGCCGGCGTCCGAACCTGCGGATCGTCGCCGTCTTCGACAGCGACCCGAACAAGATCAACCGCCTCATCGGCGGATGCCGCTGCTACGCGCCGGGCCGGATGGCCCAGGTGGTCAAGGCGAAGCACATCGAGATGGCGGTCATCGCCGTGCCGGCGCCGGCGGCCCAGCAGGTGGCGGCCCAGTTGGCGGCGGCCGGCGTGAAGGGTATCCTGAATTTCGCGCCCGCGCTGCTTCGCGTGCCGCAGGGCGTGTACGTCGAAGACCTCGACATGGCGATGGCGTTGGAGAAGGTGGGGTACTTCTCGCGTCGTCGGCGTGCGGCCAGGGCGAGCGGTTCCTGACGGCTGCCGCCTCGCGCAGGCGGTCTTCGGGAGAATCCGGTACATGTCGAGCGAGAGCACGCGGTGGAAACTGTGTCTGACGACGTGCCTGGCATGCTACGCGTCGCGGGAGGAGGCCGAGCGATGAGCAGAGGTCGCCGGGCGGCCGCTCTTGTTGTGCCGCTGGCCGTTGCCGTAATGTTTGCGTGGGGCGCGGGACGGGTCCGAGCGAGGTACGGCGGCCCGCCCGTTTGTGACTTCCAGTCGCTGTACCGGGTGGGCGAGACGCTCCAACTGGTCCGCCGGATGAGTGTCGTCGTCCCCGGCAAGATGGACGCGACCTGGACACACACGCTGTCGATCAACGTGGCGCGAGGGGAAACGGGGGCCGAGAAGCGGCTGGCTGTGGCGGTCCGGCGTGTTCAGGTTCAGGGCGTGCTCGATGGTAAAGAGGTGAACCACGATACCGACTCTCCTGCGGGTATGGCGAAAGACGATCCGCTGCTCTTGGAGGCGAAGACCGTTCTGGACTTTACCCTCGGTCCCGGGGACCTCCCGACGGGTTCCGGCTGGGACAGCAAGGCTTTCCGGAATCTTCTGGCGACGGTCGGCAAGGCGCGAGCGGACGAGGTCCTTGCCAAGAGGCTGGCCGATAACGTCTGCCATATCCTCATGCTGACGCTAACACATCTGCCGAAACAGGCCGTCACGGTGGGCAAGACATGGCGTTTTTCGTCTGACCTGCCGAAAGTCGAGACGTGGCGACATGGCGAGAACGAGGGCAAGGAGCACATCAGCGGCAAACTGGTGAAGGTCGTGCCCACACCCCTGGGAAAGGTCGCTCTCATCCAGTTGGCGGGGGAGCAGCGTTTCCGCAAACCGCTTCCGGACGGCAGCACCACGCTGGCCCTTCAAGGCGACATTCAGGCCAACGTTGACGCAGGTCTGCTGCTGCGACACCGGGTGCAGTTGCGTGGCCGGGCGCTTAGCGCCGTCATCGAGACCACACTCGAGAAGGGACCGCCCGCTGCGGGCGCCGCGGGAAAGCAGTAGCAGGAACGGCCGCGGCGGGCACGCTGCGTTATGGCTGGCTTGGTTTCTCTCCGCCGGGGTCCTGCTGGTTCCGTACGTGCTTTGGACGACGTTCGCCCCAGCCCTGAACCCGGCCATCTGGCGGATGAACGCATAGAAGCGGCGCCGAATCCGAAGGGACGGCAGCGCTCATCGGGGACACGTGGAATAGGCCGTCACGGGGCCGGCACGTAGGCGATGGACGTCTGGAGCGGATAGGCGCACGTGCAGCCGCTGCTCGCCTCGGGAATCAGGAGCATGCCGCCGGCGGGGATGATGTTGATCCAGCACCCCGGCCGGGTCACGCTGTTGACCTTCGACGCCTGGCCGCCCGGCGCCAGGTCCCACCGCCACGCATTTCCGCCTCGCCAGAACAGGTTCCGGGCCGAGGCCGAGACGTTGCCGCACCCGTGCCCGTGCCGCGAGAACTTCCAGCCCTCGACCGGCTCGCCCGTGTGCAGTTTGTACGCGAGCGGGTAGGTGTAGACGGTGTCGCCGACGATGGTGGGGTGGCGGTTCTGCTCGCCGTGTCCGCCGCCGGGTTTGTAGCCGGAGTTGTGTGACCGGTGCCAGACGGTTTTTCCGGAGTCGGCCTCGATGCCCCGGAAGAAGTACCACAGCCTGCCGTCCACGTACCTGTTGCCGCTGAGGATGAGTTTCTCCTCGGCGTAGTTGATGTAAGCGATGTGCCGGCAGTTTGCCAGATCGGCCTCCTTCTTCCAGAGGGTGCGGCCGGTCTTTAAGTCGAGGGCGACGAGGTAATTGGGGCCGTCGAGGAACGCCGTCATGGGCATCCGCCCGAGTTTGTCGGCCAGGGCCTTCGGGCTGTGGCTCTCGACGAAGTAGACCCGCCCGCCGCCGATCGTCAGCGTCGTGTTGAGAAGGAGGCCCGACTTGTAGGTCCAGCGCGCCTTGCCGCCGGCGGGGCTGAGGGCGAACAGGTAATCGCTCGCGACGAGCGCCATCTTGTCCTTCCAGAGTGCGGTGTCGGCCTCGCGGCTCTGCCGGAAATAGGCGGCGTGCAGGCGGCAACCGCTCCCGACGAGCACCCCGTCCACCGGCGCCAGGTACCCCCAGTGCCGCGTCTCGCCGCGGACGAGTTGCGGCATGGGTATCTTGCGGCGAGTCTCGCCGGTGGCCACGGCGAACTGGTGACACGTGTCCTGGGCCACGAAGTACAGGACGTTGCCGTCAACGGCCATGTTGCTCGAGTCGAGGAACGCCCCGAGGCGGCGGGAGTCCGGGATGCGGCGGGTCCACAGTTCGGTCCCGTTGTACGCATCGACGGCGATGACCTGTCCGTCGCCGGGGACGAACAGCCGCCCGTCCTTCACCAGCGGCGAGACGTTGCGATGGTGGCGGTCGGCCATCCCGCGCGGACCGGGCCGGCCGAACCACTGGACCTGGAGCGGCCCGGCGACGCGCTCGTCCCTCGAGCATGCCGTGTTGCCGGGGTCGCCCAGGCCGTGGGTCCACTGGCCCGCCCCGGGCAGAGGCCCGCGGCGGACGACCGCCCACGCGCCATCCTCCTTGACGATGCGGGCGTCGGCCCCGTCCCATTTCGATGCGGCCAGCCATGACTTTAGCACCGTGGCGTCCGTTCCCTTGGGCCGGCCGATGCAGACCACGCCGCCGCACGGACGCAGGACGCGGAGGATCTCCTTGTGTGCCGCCGGCAGCGCGCCGTCCGTGACGGCGGCATCCGAGACGATCAGGTTCGCAAAGTACGGCGGGTACGGCAGGCGGCCAGCGTCGCCCGCGGCGTGATGGATGGCGATGCGCTTGCCGCAGGCGCCAACGCGGCTCAAGGCGCGTCGGGCGGCCGCCACCTTCTCGGCGTCGCGCTCGATGGCCACGACGTGCAGGTCCGACCGCTTGGCGATCTCGTAAGCCAGCCGGCCGGTGCCGCCGTCGAGAACGAGGCAGAAACCTTTCGACGCGCCGCACTGCTTGACGGCGGCCGCCGCGGCCTGCTCGTACAGCGGCGTCCACTTGTCCGTCGGATACGGCGAGGGCAGGGCGGACGGCTTGGTGGGCGTGCCGGGCGAGCGGACGTCGCTTGCGCGCCGGCCGGAGCCGTGCTCGAAGCAGACGATGGCGCCCTGGTTGGTGCTGACGAGCAGCCTGCCGCCCGCCACCGCGAGGCCGTAGGCCCGCCCGGCCACGTTTGCCGACCAGACGGGGCGGCCGTCGGCGGCGCGGTGGGCGACGACGCGGCCGTCGCCGCCGGCGAAGAGCGTGTCGCCGGCGAGGATCAGGGCGTAGGGGTCCGTGCACGGCGTGCGCCAGAGCCAGCACGATTTCATGTCGGCCGTGCGATCGGCGATCTCCTTTGTGAGCCTCTTGCGGTCGGCGTTGGCCTGGGCATCCTTGCGTTTGCCGAGTTTCTTGAGTTCGGCCTGGAGGGCGAGGCGCCGGCGGGCGAGCGGCAGGTACGTCGCACGGTCGAGTGCGGCCAGGTGGGTCCGCGAATGGACGTAGAAGCGGCTGTCGCGGGCGATGAGGTGGAGTCCGCCGAACTGGATGATGTGCTGCCGCGTCGTGGCGTCCGAAAGGTCGAGTTGGCCGGCGGTGTCGCCGGGTCCGGCCGCCACGACGTCGCCTGCGACGAGGACGTACCCGCCGCCCTCACTGGCCACGCCGCCCAGGCTGCGGCCGTCTTTGCGGTCGAAAACGCCGGGACTCGTGCGGCCGGACGGCACGAACAGCCGGTCGGATGAGGCGAGCAGATACCCTTGGGCCGGCTGGTTGATCTTCTGTTTCCACCGCTCGCCTCCGCCGGCGGCGTCGAGCGCGCAGAGGTAGACGTTCTCGGTCGTGGGGAAGAGGCCCGCCGCGCAGTAGACAGTGTCGCCGTCCACGATGACGCCCGCCCGGACGGGCCAGCGTGAGATCATGCGGCCGTTGCCGATGCAGCGGCGGTCGTCCGGGCCCGGGCGCGTCTTCCACAGGAGGCGCCCGTCGGACGCCGAGAGGCAGTAGACCCACCCGTCATCGGAGCCGACGTACACCTTGCCGCCCGCGACGGTCGGCGCCAGACGCACGGGGCCCTCGGTGATGAACGTCCAGCGCGGTTTGCCGTCGGCCAGGGCGAGGCAGACGATGCGGTCGTCGGCGGAGGACCCGAAGAAGACGGCGTCGCCCGCGACGGCCACGTGGAACGCGCGGTCGTAGACGACGCGCGGGTTGAGGTTGTGCTTCTTGTGCCAGTAGTCGTGCCTGGCGGGGTCGGGCCAGGAGGGGGCCGGCGGATGGGGCGGCTCGTATGTCCAAGCGGCCTTGAGCGGCAGGCGGAGCGACTCCTCCGTCACCGCGCTTCGGGCGGCATCGTGATGGCAGGTCGGCCAGTCAGCCGCACCCGCGCCGGCGGCAAACGCCAGCGACAGGCACGAGACCGCGACGGCGACGGTTTTCGGCTTCACGCGCGGCTCCTTGTTGGGCTTCGGCGCTTAAAGTTGGGGCGAGCCGCCTGCGACGACAACGCCACTTCGCCATTTCGCGCGGCGGGTCAGGAGACCCGCCGCGCGGCAAGTGGCGTTGGGGTACTACTGGCGCAGGCTCACCTTGTCGGCGGTGGGGAAATCGGCCGGCACCTTCTGTGTGACTTTTCCGGTGGCGGCCCATTCGGTGCCGCGCTGGAAGGGGACGATGAAGGCCACGCTCTTCAGTTGTTTGCCGGCGTGGCCGGGCGCGATGTGGAAGCAGCGTCCCTTGCCGTAGGCAATGGTCATAAGCATGGGCTCGTGGTTGCCGGTGCCGCGCTTCTCCTTGGCCGAGAAGGCGGTGGCGAGGACGGTGACGTTCTTGGCGGGTCCGCGGAGTCGGTGGTAGAGTTCGTCGGCCGAGTGCATGAAGGCGGGCGGCAGCCCTTTGGTGATGGGGTGGTCGGGCACGCGGACGACGATCTGGTACGGGTGCTGGGGTCCGTGTCCGCCGCCGCGGCCGGGGCTGGTATCGCGGACGACCTTGCCGTCTTTCCAGTGGATGAAGGGCCCGTCTGACTCGTTTCGTCCGCCCCATCCGCCGACGGCGATGATCTCGTTGTACTCCTTCCATTTGCGGAAGGGGTTGCAGGCGGCGTGGTAGCAGACGTAGCCGCCCCCGCCCGCCACGTAATCGACGAAGGCCTTCTTGGTTGCCTCGGGCCAGTCGGCGCCGTTGTAGTTGCCGACCACGACGTGGTAGGCGGCGAAGTTGGGCTTGTACCCGCTCATGTCCTGGCCCTTGGGCGGGGAGGTGGCCACGTCGACCGTGAACAGGCCGGTCTCTTCGAGCAGGCGCTTCAGGATCGGCGTGGACTCTTTCCAGTTGTGGTTGTTCTGGCCGTCGATGATGAGGGCCTTGATCGGCGGCTGGGCGGCCGTGGCGACGGCGGCCATCAGGACGCAGACGGCGAGTGCGGCAAACAGGGGTTTCAGCGACATCGAGTTCTCCTTCCATAACGGGTGGGTGGCACGGAAGCCCCGTCGGGGCGGCCGTGTGCCCGAACTTTGGAACACGGTCACGCTTGCGCGTGGCCGTGCCACCCGGCCTAATGGGACCGAGGGTTAGCGAACTATTAAACGCCGAAGTCTACCGCGCGGTAACGGGGAATTGAAGCGTCATCGCGCGTGCGCGGCGGCATGGGCGCGCTTGCGTGGCCATGCGCACTCGCCTTTCGAGCCCCGACCACTTGCCTTTCGAGCCCCGACCACTCGCCTTTCAAGCCCCGGGCACTCGCCTTTCGAGCCCCGACCGGAAGGTCGGGGTCATCTTCCCCGA
>CAZEBQ010000160.1:0-9517 GCA_964510295.1 uncultured Anaerolineales bacterium
TGCACAACTCGTCGTACACGCGGTCGTGTGTGCGGCCGTATTTCTGCTCCTTGGCCATGGCCAGGTAACCGCCGTTGCACTCGGGGGCCTTCTGCTTGACGAGATCGGCCTCGATGGTGACGCCGAGATGGTTGGCCTGGCCGGTGAGGTCGGCGGCCAGGTGGTAATCGGCCTCCTCGGTCTTGAAGGCGTTATTGCGCAGATAGCACCACAGGACGGTGAACAGGCCGCGCTCGTGGGCCTGTTTGAAGGCCGCGCTCACTTCCTGAATCTGGCGCCGACATTCGGGCGAGCCGTAGTAGATGGTGGCGCCGACGGCCGCAGCGCCCAACTGGTACGCCTGCTCGACGGAGGCGAACATCGTCTGGTCGTAGGAATTCGGATACGTCAGCAGTTCCGAGTGGTTCAGTTTGACGATGAAGGGAATCTTGTGGGCGAACTCGCGCGAGACGGCGCCCAGGACGCCGAGTGTCGAGGCGCAGCCGTTCGCGCCGCCCTCCATCGCCAGTTTCACGATGTTCGCCGGGTCGAAGTACAGCGGGTTCGGCGCGAACGACGCCGCGCCCGAGTGCTCGATGCCCTGGTCCACCGGCAGAATCGAGAGGTACCCGGTCCCTGCGAGCCTGCCCGTGTTGAAGAGCCGATGGAGTTGCACCAGCACGGGATTCGGCCGGTCGGTCTTGGCCGTCACCCGGTTAAGGAAGTCGGGTCCGGGCAGGTGCAAGAGGTCTTTCGAGATGCCCTTCGCCTGGTGGGCCAGGAGGTCGTCGGCCTCATCGCCGAGATGCTCGCGGATCGTGTCGATGGCAGCCATGGTTTCTCCCCGCAACGTTGGGCGTGCGACACGCTCCGTCGCGTGGATCGAGCGCACGCAGTCCCCGCGTCCCCGCGTCGTGACTGACTATACCGCCGGTGCGAGCGGCCGGTCAATGGACTTTCGACAAAGAGCCCCGCCGCAGCGCCGCTCGCGCTTGCGTCGGGCCGGGCATCGTCTATGATGCCGGTGGGGCGATGCGCGACACGCTTTCTCGCAGCCGGCAAGAGGCAGAGGCAGGACCATGAAGGCAGTGGCAATCGGTGCCCTGGCGTTTGTGCTTGCGGTGGCCGGCAGCCGCTTCGCCCATGCGGCCGAGGTCCGCCTCATCGAGGACTTCGACGCAACGTGGAAGGAAGGGCGGTGGCAGTTCTCGGACGGCGCAGAGTTTCCCGGCGCGAAGGGGACGCTCTCGCGATCGAAGGAGGCGGCCCACAGCGGGGGGCACGGCGGGCGGCTCGGTTTCGACTTCTCGGGCGGCGGGAACTACGTGGCGGCCGTGCTGCCGCTCGCCGACGCGCCGCCGATCCGGGCCGTCCGCGTGTGGATCCGCAAACCGCGGGGGACCGGCCTGACGTTCCGGTACACCGACCCGACCGGCCAGACGCTCCAGAAGCCGTTCGACGCGCCGGCCGGGACGTGGACCGACGTCCCCATCCGCCTGTCGGGCTGGACGGGGCATTGGGGCGGCGCCGGCGACGGCCGCATCCACGGGCCGCCCACGATGATCGCCCTGCTGGCCGAGAACTCCGGGCCGACCCAGGGGGCAGTCTTCTTCGACGACGTGCGGCTGGTCCTCGGCAAACCGGGCCCGGAGATGGTGACGGAGGAGGTCGTGGCGGCGCGGTTCGCCCCCGATGAGCAGTGGCGCCTGTCGTCACACGGCAACCGGGGAACGTCGAGCCTGGCGGGCCGGACCTGGCGGTTCGACTTCACGAAAGGGGCCGAGCGGGTCGGCATCGTGCCGAAGGAGTACTCGCTCATCGGCCTGCCGAAACGGTTGCGGCTCCGCGCCAGAGGCGCCGCTCCGGCACACCCCGTCCGCGTGCAGTTTGCGACCCATTTTATGACCTTCGAGAAGACGGTCGGTGCGTTCAAGGCCGCGGCCGACGGCCACGTTGAACTCACCTTTGCCGCGCCCCCGGCCGAGGGATGGACGTGGCACGGCGGCGAAAACGACGGCCGCGTGCACGGCCCGCTCCGGCTGCGCGGCATCTGGCTGGAGGCGGCCGGCACGAAGGATGCCGGCGAACTGGAACTCGTGGACATCCGCTGCCAGGCCCAGTGCCCGCCCGACCGCCGGTGCATCGTCCGGGCCGAACGCCGAGGCGACGCCTTCGTGGCAACCGTCCGGTGCATGACCGGGGAGCCGATGCCGGCTGCGATGCACTGGACGGTCCGCGACTGGTCGGGCAAGCCCGTCGCGTCGGGCACCCGGGCGGTGGCGCTGCCCGCCGGCGCCGAGGCCATCGAGGTCTCCGTACCCGTGCCGCCGCCAGGCCACACGTTCCTGGAGGCCGAGTTCAGCCTCGACGCGCCGGACCAGGTTACTCCCCCTGCCCTCGCCTATTACGCGGCGCCGGTCGAGGGACACGGGACGGCGGCGCGCGACCCGGCGTCGCCCTTCGGCATGGGACTGTATCTGTACCGCTACCCCGGAAACGACCAGGGCCTCTCGGAGATGGACCGTGCGGCAACCATGGCGCAGGCGGCAGGGGTCAAGTGGTCGCGCGAGGAGTTCGGATGGGGCCGGGTTGAGCCGCGACGGGGGCGGTTCGACTGGACGTTCTACGACCGCGTGGTCGCGACGGCGACGCGGCACGGCATCACCGTCTACGGGCTGCTGGCGTACTGGTCGGGGTGGACGAAGCCGTACACGCCCGAGGGTATGGAGGACTACTGCCGCTACGCCGCCGCGTGCGCGCGGCGGTATCGCGACGACATCCGCCACTGGGAGGTCTGGAACGAGCCGAACATCTTCTTCTGGAAAGGCCCGCGCGACATGTACGCCGACCTCTTGAAGCGGGCGTACGCGGCCATCAAGGAGGCGAACCCCCAGGCCCAGGTGCTCGGCATCTCGACGGCGGGGATCGACACGAAGTTTATCGAACGGACGATGGCCCTCGGCGCGCCGTTCGACATCCTGACGATCCACCCGTACCGGAGGTCGCTCGACGACGAGCGGTTCGTGGAGGATATGAAGAAGGCCGCCGACCTGGTGCGGCGACCCGACGGCACGCGGCGCGAGGTCTGGATCACCGAGATGGGGTGGACGACGGGTGTCGGGCACAACGCCATTAGCGCGGGCTTTCGGCCGACGAGCCAGCGGGACCAGGCGCAACTTCTGGCCCGCGCGTACTTGGGCGCCGTCGCCTCGGGCGCTGCCCCGAACATCTCGTGGTACGACTTCCGCAACGACGGGCGCGACCCGTTCAACTTCGAGCACAACATGGGGATCGTGACACGGGACTTCGAGCCGAAGCCGGCGTACCGGGCGTTCGCGACGATGACGCAGATTCTGGGCGACGCACGGTTCGACCGAACCGTGGACTTCGGGCCGGACGTCGTGGCCTATTGGTTCGACCGAGAAACGCCCGGCGCCGGATGCGTCCTCGTGATCTGGCCAACCGACAAGGACCGGACGGTGACGGTCAAGGTGTCGGCGGACCTGCCCGTGCCCGTGATCGACCTCATGGGGAACCGTCGCGTGATAACGCTGACGGGCGGCAACCTGCCGATCGCGATGCGCGCGGAGGTGCCCGTGTTTCTGCTTCTGGAGAAGTAGCCCGGCGCGACGGGTCGCCCGAGTGCGGCCAAGCCTGAGCGCCCGAATGGCACCCCTACAACCCTTCACACGGCCGGGCGGATGAGGGAGGAGGGCGCGGACGCAACGTGAGGGAGGGCCGGGACGCGCCGATGGTCACAGGTGGCGCCTCCGGTTGAGCCACCTCAGTCACATCGTTCCCCTGGGACGAACTGCACCCAGCCCTCGTACACCTGGAACCAGCCCTTTGTGAGCCCGTACCGTCTGGCCGCCCTCTCGTGAAGCAGCTCCCGCTGGCCTCCCGGACAGCAGGGCAGTTCTGCGGCTACGTAAACCAGGCTGTCCAATTCCAGGTCATCGCGGAGCCGCTCTCCCTCTTCAAACACGTCGCCCAGCTCACGCGGGTAATGTCCCCACTTCTCAGCATAGCCCACGAGCCGGGTCCTCAGAAGCGCAAGATTCGTGTGCCTCCCGGCGATGTCCGCGTGTTGGCAACTATGCCACACATATGCGCCAAAGGCCACGGCGCCGATGATGAGGCACAGCCATACGGCTTTGCGCCAAAGCGCCCCCGGCCGCCGCTCCCGCCGTGTCGACTCCGAAGCCATGGGCCATTCCTCCCGATGAGATGACTCACTGCTCCGTTCACTCGAACCTGCGATTTGCATCCTAATCCCACCCCTCCCCCGAGGCAAGGGCGAAGGAAGGGGCGTGTGAAGGGTGGAGGCCGCCGCGCGAGTGCGGCCAAGCCTGAGCACCCGAATGGCGCCCCTACAACCCTTCACGCGCCCGGGCGGATGAGGGGAGGAGGGAATCGCTAGGCGGCTGCCCTGGGCGATCAGGGCGGGCCGGGAGGATCGACGAATTCGCCGTTTGCATTGATGCGCCGAGTTTCTCTCGAGCGACCCGGGCCTTTCCTGAGTTGCACAAATGCTTCGCCATCGTCGAACGGCCACGCCTGCTCAAACCGGGGCTCAATCACGATGGTTCCATGGCGATCGATGTACCCCTGCTTGCCATCGAAGAAGTCGTCCGTGGTGACGGCGGCAAGACCCTCGGAGAAAAAGGAAGCGCCGGCGAACTGGGGTTCGATAACGAAATCGCCAGTGCCATCGATGTATCCCCACTTGCCATCTTCGGGCCCGCCCACGCGGACGGCGGCCAAGCCTTCCGAGAAGGGTGTCGCGTCGTCGAATCGGGCCTCGATGACGACCTTGCCGGATTCGTCGGCATAGCCATACTTGTCGCCACGCTTCACTACCACCGGCACACCAGGTTCCGAAATGGCCGGTCTTGTGCGGCGCGGAATGAATACTCGCCCCAACGCCAATCCACGTATCCTGTGAAGCTCTTCCAGGGAAGCCCCTTCAACGTAATAGCACCCAGGCTGCCCCTCAATGGCAAGGAAAGACGGGGTGAAGTTGATGCTAAGCCCCTGTTCGCGGCCGTCACTCGTTCGCGCAACGGCATAATGGCGCAGCCTCTTGATCCAAAACCCCGAGGGCTCACGCTTCCTATACCTCAGGTGCTTGGATACACGGTGCGTGCGATCAGCACCGATATCGACGTGGGCAACCCGAATCAGATCTGCCTCATCCGGAACGACCTCGCGGGAGGTGTTCAGGTCGTAGATTCTCAGTGCCACAAACTCGCTGGGGCGCACCCCGGGCGGCTCGGCGCTTCGCTCACAGCCAAGAACAGAGAGGCATACACCGGTGATACCAAGCATGGCCCCAAGGCCCCGCGCCCCGACAACCTGCCGCCACGCTGTCATCGCGATCCCCCCTTGCTTCAGAGTGCCAAACGTGCGCCAGTAAGGCTACCACTCGCATTACCTCTATTCTACCACCGCATGCCCATGCTTGCCAGCGGAAAGGCGAACAACACCCCCGCGCTCTACGTTTCGAAGACGGTTACGTCTGGGACGGCAGCGGTGCAACGGCGGCCGTGAGCGTGAAGCGACGACCACGGCGAGATTCTTCGGCCCGCAAGCGGGCCTTAGAATGACAGCGCTAAATACCTACAAGCGTGGTTATGCCACCCGCCGCGCGGGAAGGGGCGCGGTGGGCCTACTTGAGGCCGGCGACGTGATGACTCATCGGTGCCAGTTGCGTACCGTCGGGCAGGCGGTGGGGCTTGGCGCCGAAGTTCACCGTCACGGTCACGCCGCCCGCGAAGACGGTCTGCTGGACGGCGCGGTCGGGCGTGAGGAACCGATGGTCGGTCATCTCGCTGCAGGCGGTCGAGCGGGCGACGGGGCAGATCGTCTGGTAACTGGCGACAAAGCGGTCCTTGTGCTCTTCCCAGTACGGGCGGCGGAACATGAACATGGGCGGCGTGCCGTAGAGGACGTTGAACAGGTCGCGCTTGTCCCAGAGGGCGGGCAGTTTGTTGTTGTAGTCGCCCCAATACCACTGGGCGACGACGCAGTCGTGGTACACCAGTTCCCAGAGCGGCAGGCGATAGCGGTGGCCCAGTTGGAACGTGGCGACACGTTCGGGGACCTCATCCAGGATGCGGGCCATGTCGCGGCCGGCGTCGGGCACGCGGTACGGGCCGAGGCTGAGCATCCCCTCGAAGTAGTGGACGACCGGGACGGCGGCGTCGTGGCCGGTCTCGGAGCCGCAGACGAGTTTGTGCTTCTCGCTCACGAGGCGCAGGAGTTCCATCTTGAAGCGGCGGCTGTCGGAGCGGGTCATCGGATGGTCGGGGCTGTAGCACTCGCGCCAGGGTGAGGCGGTGGTGGTGTCGATGAAGCGACAGCGGTAGGGGTGCGTCTTGAGTTCGGCGGCGATGCGGCGGTCGAGGTACGGCGGGGCCTGTCGGTCGCAGAGGACGCCGCACGGGATCATCGAGCCGTCCTTGGCGCGGACCCGCCATCCGCGCTGCCACTGGCCGTCTGCGCGGATCATCAGGTCGTTCGGCCACGCGTCGGCGGGCCAGTCAGGATGGACGCCGCGGAGGCGGGGGAAGTTCTCGGGGTTCATCACGTCCTGGACGATGTCGTAGCGGCTGGTGAGGACGCCGGGCAGGTCGTTCAGGGCCTTGAGCACGTCGGGTTGCCGGCGGTGGCTCCAGAGGATGCGGCGGATGCCGGCGGCCTGCATCTGGCGGACAATGGGCAGGGCGGGCCGATCCCAGCACCAGACGTTGACGGCGCCGAGGAGCAGGTCGACGTTGGGGTTCTCGCGACGTTTCTCGGCGAGGGTCTTGAAGCGCCCAATCTGTTTGGCGTGGGCGCGGTAGCGTTTGCACATCGCCACGTGGCCGCCCGAGTCGAAGAAGACGTACCGCAGCCGGCGCGGATAGCCGAAGCGGCCCTTCTGCGGATCCCACTCGGGCGCCACGCACAGCCGGCCGCCTGCGCGTGCGATGCGGATGGAGGCGTCGTCGGGCGTCTCGATGATGGCCATGTGGCCGGCCGAGCCGTCGGTCACGCCGAAGAAGGCCATCGCAATGCCGTGGCCGCCGTAGGCGACGAGCCGCATCGGACGGATCGTCTCGTCGGCAACCGGGTAGGAGATGCCCTCGTTCATGGGAACCACGAGGTACGCCGGCGCCTTGCCGCCCGCCAGCGCGTCGGCCGTGAAGGGGTGGGGGAACGCGAGCGGCCGGGAGAGGTCGCCGTCGGCCGACAGGGTGACGGTGAACTCGGGCCGGTCGGCTTCAAGGGTGACGACCCCCCTGCCCTCGATGCCCGATGAGGCGTGGAACCAGTCGAAGGTGATTCGGCCGTTCGCCTTGGCGGCCGTGATGACGACGCCGGCGCCGATGCGTTTCTGGGTCCAGGTCTTGCCGGTGCGTTTGTCGCGGCAGGCGAAGGCGCCGTCGGCGGTGTGGAGGGTCACGGAAAGGAAGCGGTTGGCGATCGTCAGACGGTCCGCCAGGTCGCCGGAGCCGCGCATGGCGGCGAGGTTCCCCTTTTTCTCGATGGCGAAGGAATCGAACCAGACCGTGGCCGGGCCGTGTCCGATGAGACGCGGGACGATGGCGCTCGCGCCGGGCGGGATGGCGAACCGGGACCGAAGCGTCTGCCACCCGTCGGCTGCGGAGGCCGTGCGAGCGCCATAGGTCCAGGAATGGACTTTGTCGCCCTTTTCGTAGGCGGCGACGCAGAGGGTGGCGGTGCCTCGGCCATCGACCTTGGCGCGGCCTTCGAGGAGGAAGAGGTCGCCTTCGGCGACGGCGATGCGCTCGCGGCGGTTGAGGCTCCAGTCCTCGGCGCCGGCGTGCTCGACGCGGATAACGGGTGCGCGGCCGCCGGGAGCGTTTGCATCGGTGCGGGCGGTGCCGGCATGCTTCTGCCGCGTCCAAAGGGCATGCCAGGGCCCAAGATCGGGCGGTTCGGCGGCGGCGAGGCCGGTGTAGAGCAGGCAGATGGTCAGCCACACGATAAGGAGGGCGAGCAACGTCGGGCCGCGGTCCTCATCCATGTCCGGGTCTCCTGATCGTTCGAATGCCCCATGAGGGTAAACCCGGAGACGGGGCGGTGCGAGCGGAAAAAGCCTTCGAAACGGCGCACGGCTGGACAAGCCGGCCGTGCCACACGTGAGATCTCGCGTGCCGGGCGCCAGACCGCATGGCTTGACAGAGCGCGGAGCGCGAACTAGAGTCGGGCGGGTCGGTCGTGGCGGGGCCTTGGATCGGGAGATTCGGTCATGGATCGAAAGCGGCTGATGAACCGGCGGGGCTTTCTCAAGGGTACGGCGGCAGCGTTTGCGGGGCCGGTGATCGCGCGGGCGTCGGCGCTCGGGGCCGCCGGGCGGCCGGCGCCGAGCAACCGGATCCACGTGGCGGGCATCGGCATGGGGGGACGCGGGACGTACGTGTTCGGGAACCTGGCGCGGCGTCCGGGCGTGCAAGGGGTGGCCATCTGCGACGTCATGGGCCGGCGCCGAGAGACGTTCAAGGCCAAGGGCCTGGCGGTGTACCGTGACTTTCGGGAGATGCTGGCGCGCGGCGACATCAACGCGGTGACGGTGGCCACACCGACGCAGTGGAAGCCGCTGCACTCGGTGGCGGCGGCCAAGGCCGGGGCGGACGTGTTCTGCGAGAAGCCGAGCACGCTGACGATCCGCAACGGGCGGGCCATGGTCGAGGCGATCCGCCGGTACGGGCGGGTCTTTCAGCACGGGACGCAGCAGCGAAGCGCCCGGGAGTTCCGATTCGCCTGCGAGATGGTTCGGAGCGGGCGAATCGGGGACCTGAAGTCCGTCGAGGTGTACGTCGGCGGGCCGGCGCACCCGTGCAACCTGCGGGGCGAGGCGTGTCCGAAGGACATCGACTGGGAGATGTGGCTGGGCCCTGCGCAGTGGCGGCCGTACAACTCGCGGATCTGCCTGAGCGGATGGGAAGGCTACGAGGAGTTCTCGGGCGGCGGCATGACCGGCTGGGGCAGCCACCACTTTGACATCCCGCAGTGGGCGCTCGGGGCCGACGAGACGGGGCCGGTCGAGATCCTGCCGCCGGGGCCGGAGGGCCGCGGAGGCGCCACGTTCCGGTACGCGTCCGGGGTGAACGTGTACCACATGAACCGGATGGGCGAGTGGGCGGTGGTCTTCGAGGGGACGGAAGGCAAGATCGCCGTCAATCGCGGGAAACTCAGGACGTGGCCCGATGGCCTCGCGAGCGAGGACACGCGGCCCGACGAGGTGCACCTGTACCGCAGCACGGACCACGGCGGGAACTTTCTGTGGGCGGTTCGGACGCGCGAGCGTGCCGTGTGCGACGTGGAAATCGCGCACCGGACGATGACCGTGTGCCACCTGGGGAACATCGCGTTCCAGTTGCGGCGTCCGCTGAAGTGGGACCCGGCGAAGGAGGTATTTCTCGGCGACGACGAGGCGAACCGGTTGCTTGACAGGCCGATGCGGTCGCCGTGGGTGCTGTAGGTTTTCGGCCGGTTCTTTTTAACGCAGAGAACGCAGAGGGCGCGGAGA
>CAZEBQ010000161.1:0-9493 GCA_964510295.1 uncultured Anaerolineales bacterium
TAGCCCTACAGCGCCACTTCGGCATTTCGCGCGGTGGGTCTCCGCACCCACCGCGCGTAAAGGGCCGTTTGCGGGGCTGCGCGGCGGGTACCCGTTCGACAGGCTCAGGGCAGGCTCCGACCCGCCGCGCACGAAGTGGCGCTGTAGTGTTAGTGCGCCGCGTGGGTGCGGAGCACCCACCCTACGTACTTTTGCCCGCCCCAAGCGGTCTGGGGGAAGTCCTGTTGCGTACGGGTGCGGCGGGTTTCGGCACCTACCGAAAACCGTTTACACCTCGACGCCCGGCGCGCTATACTCCGGTTCCCTTTGGGGTTGAGGGATCGACGTGGACCGAGCAACCTATCCGGGCGGAGTCCGTGCCCCCGCGCACAAACGGACGGCCGAGACCCAGGTTGAGGCGCTATCCGTCCCGGCGCGGCTCGTTGTGCCCCTCTCGCAGAGCCTCGGCGCCCCCAGCCGGCCCATCGCCCAGAAGGGCGAGACGGTCAAGAAGGGCCAGATGATCGGCCGGCCTGACGGCTACATCTCGGCCGCCGTCCACGCCCCCACCTCCGGCGCCGTCGCTGGGCTGGAGCGCATCATCGACGCCGCCACCGGCCGGCCGGCCGACGCCATCGCCATCGAACCCGACGGCGACGACGCCTGGACCGACGGCGTCGGCGAACCGCGCCCCTGGCAGGACCTCGATGCCGACGCCATCCGCGAGGCCGTCGCCGACGCCGGCGTCGTCGGCATGGGCGGCGCCACGTTCCCTACCCACGTTAAACTGAAGCCACCGAAGGGCAAGGACGTCGACACCGTCCTCATCAACGGGGCCGAGTGCGAGCCGTACCTGACGTGCGACTACCGCGTCATGCTCGACCGGGCCGAGGACATCGTGACCGGTCTGCGGCTGTGCATGAGGGCGACGGGGGCCGAGCGGGGGAGCATCTGCATCGAGGACAACAAGCCGGCCGCCATCGCCTGTGTGCGGGAAGCCGTCCGGAGCCAAGACGGCTGCGACGTCCGCGTCTTCCAGACGAAGTACCCCCAGGGGGCCGAGAAGCAGTTGATCCTGGCCGGCCTCGGCCGCGAGGTGCCCACCGGTGGTCTGCCGGCCGACGTCGGCGTCGTCGTGCAGAACGTCCAGACGGCCTGCGCCGTCGCCGACGCCGTGGTGCGTGGGATTCCCCTGATCGAGCGTGTGCTGACGGTCTCGGGCGATGCCGCCGCCGTGCCGGGCAACTTCCGCGTGCGTATCGGAACGCCCGTTGCGCGGCTGCTCGCGAAGGCCGACGTGGCGGACGGGTTCGAGGAACTCATCCTCGGCGGGCCCATGATGGGCAAGGACCAGTTCACCACCGACCTGTACGTCACGAAGGGAACGAGCGGCATCCTGGCGATGCGCCGCGCCGCCGCCGGCGAGGGCGGACCGTGCATCCGATGCGGGGCGTGCATCCGGCACTGCCCGTCCTACCTGAACCCGAGCCGCCTGTCGACCCTCGGCGAATCGTTCCTCGACGGGAACCTCGACGCCATCGACATCGCCATGGACCACGGCTTGATGGACTGCATTCTGTGCGGCGTGTGCGCGTACGTGTGTCCTGCGCGGCGGCGGATCATCCACCTCATCGAGATGATGCGCGGTGAGCGGCGCAAGGCCCTTCAACGCGAGCGCGAGAAGGAACAGGCCCAGAAGGCCGAACGGATGCGGGAGGGCGAGGAGGTTGGCCTCTGACGCTGCCCAATCCGGACCCCAGCCCGCCCAGGCGGGTCTGGCCGTCGGCCACTGGCCGCACCTGACCGGCGAGGAAACCGTTGCGCAAATCATGTGGTCGGTGGTGGCGGCGCTGGTGCCGGCGGCGGTGGCGGCGGGGTACTTCTTCGGCATCCGGGCGTACCTGCACATCAGCCTGGCGGTGGGGACGGCGGTCATCACGGAGGCGATCATCACGCGGCTGCGGCTGGGCAAGACGACCCTCCGCGACGGCAGTGCCGTGGTCACGGGGCTCCTGGTGGCGTTCTGCCTGCCGGCCCAGGCGCGGTGGTTCGTGCCGATCGTCGCCTCGGCCGTGGCCATCGCCATCGCGAAGCACTGTTTCGGCGGCCTGGGCTGCAACATCTGGAATCCCGCCCTCGTCGGCCGCGCGTTCGTCCACATCTCGTTCCCGACGGACATGAACCCCTCGTCCTGGCCCGTCCTCACGGGCGACCATTTTCTTGGCGACGTCGGCACGGCCGTGGCGGGCGTGCCCGAGGGCGTCCAGGCCGTCACGGGGGCCAGCCCCTTGGCCCTGGCCAAAGGCATCGCCAACCAGGGTTACGCCGACGTGGACGTGCTGAAGGTCCTGACCGATGCCCATGGCCGGGGCCTGTGGGAGATGGCCGTCGGCACGGTGGGCGGCTCCATCGGCGAGACGAGCGCCCTCCTGCTGATCCTCGGCGCGATCTATCTTGTTTACAAAGGCTGGGTGCGGTGGCAGGTACCCCTGGCGTATCTCGCGACGGTGGTCCTCGGGGCCCTCCTGCTGCCGCTTTATCTCGCCGGCGGCACGGGCGGAACGGAACCCGCCGCCTGGCAGCCGATCCTCTTCGCCATGCCGGACGTCGCCCCGCGGTTTGTCCTGTGGCACCTGCTGGGCGGCGGTCTTGTGCTCGGCGCCCTCTACATGGCCACCGACATGGTCACCTCGCCGATCACCAACCGCGGGATGCTCATCTTCGGGGCGGGGTGCGGCCTGCTGACGATCCTCATCCGCCTCTACGGCGGGTACCCGGAGGCCGTGTGTTACTCGATCCTCCTGATGAATACGGCGACGCCGCTGATTGACCGGTGGACGCAGGCCCGCATCTTCGGATACAAACGATGACGCGGACGCTCGTGAAATTCGCGGTGATTCTCGGCCTCATCTGCCTGCTGATGGGCGGCGGGGTGGCCGTCCTGTACGGTGTGTGGCGCGACCAGATCGCCGAGCGCGAACGGGCCGCCACACTGGCCGCCATGCTGGCCGTCGCACCCGAAGGGGCCGAGGTCGATGCCGCAACGCCCATCGCCGGTAGCGCCGGCGACCCAGGCGCCGTCTATGCCGCACGCGATCCTTCGGGCAAGACCGTCGGTTACGTCGCAGGCGGCGAGGCCCAGGGGTACTCGAGCGTCGTCAAACTCATCGTCGGCGCGACGGCCGACGGTGCCGATCTGAAAGTGCTGCACGTCGTGGTCGTTTGCCAGTCCGAGACGCCCGGCCTGGGCGCCCAGGTCGCCGAACGGCGAAGCACCTACACGCTGTGGCAGAAACTGTTCGGCGCCGATGAGCCCGAGGATTTTCTCAATCCCTTCCTCGACCGGTTCCAGGAGAAGCGGCCGGCCGAGGTCCCCGACATCCAGGCTATCACCGCCGCCACCATCACCTCGAACGCCGTGAAGGCGGCCGTGGGCCAGGCCCTCGACCGCATCCGCGACGCACTGAAGGAGGCCCCGTGAGCAAGAAGCCCCTCAAGGCGATCGTCGAAGCCATCCTCTTCGCAAGCGACGAGCCGGTGGCGCTGGAACGCCTGGCCGACGCCGCCGGCGAAGGTGTGACCGTCCACGAGGTCCGCGACGCCGTCCGGCAACTGGTCGAGGAGTACGATGCGGGCGGCCGCGCGTTCACCGTCGAGGAGATCGCCGGCGGCCTGCAACTGTTCACGCGGCCGGAGTACAACCCGTACCTGAAGAAACTGCTCCAGGCCCGCCGCCGGGCGCGGTTCACGCAGGCGGCCCTCGAAACGCTCGCCGTCATCGCCTACAAGCAGCCCGTGACGCGGATCGAGGTCGAAGACATCCGCGGCGTGGCGTGCGGCGACATGATCCGGACCCTCATGGAGAAGGGCCTTGTCCGCATCACCGGCCGGAGCGAGAAACTCGGCCGCCCTCTCCTTTACGGCACCACCAAGAAGTTCCTCCAGGCGTTCGGCCTCGGCAGTCTCAAAGACCTGCCCGATGCCAAGCAACTTGTCGAGCCGTAGGCCGAGCCTGCACTTCGAGCCCGCCGCGGCAGCGGCGGGGCACGCTACCTCGAGCCCGCCGCGGCAGCGGCGGGGCCCGCTCCTTCGAGCCCGCCGCGGCAGCGGCGTGGCACGTTACTTCGAGCCCGCTGCGGCAGCGGCGGGACACTTTCACCTGCGGCGCGATACTTGCACCGCCAATCGAACCTACCCCGCCGCTTCCGCGGCGGGCTCGAACGGCGGGCTCGAACGGCGGGCTCGAACGGCGGGCTCGAACGGCGGGCTCGAATGGCGGGCTCGAACGGCGGGCTCGAATGGCGGGCTCGAACGACGCGCTCGAATGGCGGGCTCGAATGGCGGGCTCGGACGGCGGGCTGCTCTCACCGCTCGCGCCGGGCCTGTGCCAGGGCGGCATCGATGGCGCCGCGAAGCGCGTCGCGGCCCTCGCGTGCGGCGGCGAGGATGTCGTCTTCGGTCAGGCGCTCGAAGATGCGGCGGCGGACGGCGGGGGGCAGGCCCTGGGACTTGACGCGGTCGCGTACCTGGCGAAGGGCCGCAAGCAGTGTCTCATACTCCGGGCCGAACTCGGTTTCGAGCCGCTCGCGGAGACGGCGCGACAGGCTCGGCGCCGCGCCGCCCGTCGAGACGGCGATCAGAAGGTCGCCGCGCACCATCTGCGCCGGTACCAGAAAATCGCACAGCGCGGGCCGGTCCACGACGTTGACGAGCACGCCGGCCGCCCGCGCATCGGCCGCCACCTGCGCGTTGACGGCCTCGTCGTCGGTCGCCGCGATGACCACCGCCGCGCCGTCGAGATGCTGAGCGTCGTAGGCGGCGGCGACGCACTCGAGTCGCTCGTCGTCGGGGAACTGGCGGGCGAACTCCGGCGCGACGACGCGGACCTCGGCCCCCGCGTCGGCCAGGGCCCGCGCCTTGCGAAGCGCCACCTTCCCCCCGCCGACCACGACGGCCGTGCGGCCGCCGAGGTCAAGCACGATCGGATACGCGAAGTGCGGTTCGGTCATGGCCGGCAGTATAGCGGGTGGCAGGGCTCAGCACAATCCGAGGAGCGGCCGCGCCGCGCAAGCGCGGCGGCTAACATGTTGCTTCACGGCGTGTTTCGGTGTCAAGGTACGGCAGCACGTACGGTCCGTAGGGTAAGACGACGACGCGGGCGTCGGGGCCGTGCTTCTCGAAGCCCCACTTGAGGCCCGCTTCCAGGCTGCGGACCGGTGTGACGAACAGGTGCTGCTGGTCTTCCCAGTCCAGGAGGTCCGACCAGAGGACGATCTCTCCGTGGCGTGCGGCCTTGGCGAAGTTCTGGAGTGCCCATTGGTCTTTGACGACGTCGGCGCCCTCGGCCATGATGGCCTTGTGGAACCGCTCGATGGTCGGGTAGGCGGCGATCAGGCCGGCGAACTCGGGGGGGCCGAGTCCGTCTTCGAGCGCGGCCGCCCAGACGAACGTTCCGCCGGGTTTGAGGATCGGCAGGCCCGGCAGGAGCCCCTTCTCGGCCCCGTAAAACGTGGCGTCGAGGGGCCGGCCGCCGCTGGTCGTCACAAGGATGTCGCACGGCTCGGAGACCGGCCGCGCCACGTGCTGCCTGAGCAGCGCCACCCCCGCCTCGTGGGCGCCTTCCATCGTGCCGGCAAAGACGCCTGTCAGGTGCTCGTTGCGGTCCACCGTCACGTTGACGGTGAAGTGCGGCGGCGCGAACCGCGCGACGGCCAGGGCCTCGGCGTGCGTCGGGTTGCCGTCGAGTCTCCCCGGCAGGGCCCGTTCGTGCTCGATGAAGCGCGGCGCGTGGAAGGCCCGGACGGTCTCGTCGGCGGCGATACCGGGGCAGATGGCTTTGCGTCCGCCGGAGAATCCCGCCACCAGGTGCGGCTCGATGACGCCGGTGGCGATGCGGACGTCGGCTTCCACCCACTCGCGCGTCAGCGCGACCGGCGTTCCGCTCTCGGTCTGGCCGAGCCGGACGTGCGTCACGGGCCGATGGCCGAAGTGGTTGACGATGCGGTACTTTGAGACGATCTCGGCGCCGAGGAGCCTGCGGGTCGCCTCGCCGGCGGTGGGTGCGTGCAGGCCCGTGGCGATGAGAATCGTGACGGCGTCGGACGGGATACCCGCCTCGTGGAGGGCCTGAAGGATCGGCACGAGCACGTCGTGGTTCGGGCATGGGCGGGTGGGGTCGCTCGTGATGATGACGGTGCGGAAGTTGCGCCAATCGCCTCGCCACCCGGCCGACCCGACGGACCGGCTGCGGTTGCCGATGCGCTGGGCCAGCACCGCTTCGAGCGGCGGACCGTCGGCCGGGGCCCGCAGCGCCTCGGCGACGGCCGTCTGCGGCTGGGTGAGGACGCTCGGCCAGTCGGGTTCGACGACGGCCACCAGGTTCTCGTCCGGCACCGTGATGCGGGCGCCGCGGCGCCCGTAGGCCAGGTCAATTTCCATCGCGGTTGCGGTTGCCCTCACGCGGGCGTGGGCCATTCCCCGCCGGCCGAACCGGTATTAGACCACGGGCGGGGTGGCTGAGGCAAGCGGTGAGCCGATCGGCCGGCGGCGTTACGGGACGATCTCGCCCACCTCGATCTCCTCGGCGGTGACCTCGGCGGCGCCGAACTTCGGATGCTTGTGACCCACGACGCGGTTCTTGGCGGGGTCGTACGTGTAGGCGATGCCGTAGGGACACCTGGGGGCCCCGTTCGGAAAGATGTCGGGGTGCTTCAGAATCTTCTCGACGAACTCCTCGTGCGTTTCGGGGTATTGGGACCCGTTTCTGGCGGCCCAGAGTTCGATCTGGGAGTTGATGATGGCGACGTTCTGGCGGCAGGCGTTGGCCTTGGAGTCGCCGCCCGTGTTCGCGAGCCTGGGTATGACCACGACCGCCAGCACGCCCAGCAGCACCACCACCAGGAGCAACTCCATGAGGGTGAACGCCTTGACGTACCGGTTGCCCATCGGGCAAGTTCCTTCGATCCCGGCCGAGGCAGCCATTCCCCCAGTCCCTCGGCCGCACACACGCCGCCGCGCACCTCTGCCGGCGGTGCTCCACCCTTTATATCTCCGGTTTGGCGTGTCGGGCTTGAGTCTTTCGCCGCGTTCGAGAGGTTTTCCCCTTTGTCTGTGCGCGGCCGCCGCGCGTCGTTCGAGAGACGGCAGGTTGCCAGGGGGGGGGGGACGGGATTCACGCCCGCCAGGGGCGCGGCCGGGTTTGGGCGCGGCGAATGGCGGCGCGGGCCAGGCGGCAGTCTTCGTCGATCTGAAAATCGAACATGCCGACGGCGGTGAAATCGGCACCGTTATCGAAGGCGTACTGGAGGCCCTCGCGCGGCGGGATGGCGCCGGCAGCCAGGATCTTGTAGGCGATCCACGGCTTGGCGACCGTCTTCATGAACGCGACCGTCTCCTCCGGGTCGATGCACCACATGTTGTCGTACCAACCCTTGCCGCCGTCGAGCCAGATGAACTCTTTGCGGAGTTCCTTCGGCGTGGCCGAGGGGTAGTCGTCGCTGTGGAGCGTCTTGACGTAGAAGTCGCACGGCACGTTGTGCTTCTCACAGGCCATCGGCACCCGAAGCGAATGGCTGCCCACGCCGACCGGCAGGTCGTGGGCCTTGGCCAAATCGACGGCCTTGGCGAGTTGGTTGACGGCGCCGGCCTGGACGAGTTTGTCGCCGGAGACGCCCCAGACGTAGAGGGCGACGGCGCCGGAGTCGACCTGCCGCTGGATGTGGTCCTCCAGGTCGCCCTCCTTCTGGCCGACGTTCACCTCGATGTGGGGGATAAACTGCATGTGGCCGCGGCACTCGCGGTTGTAGCGCCGGATGTACTGGGCGCCGGTCTCGAAGACGGTGTTGATGCCGTGCTGCTCGGCCAGGCGGAGCGTCTCCAGGATCTTCTCGTCATCCACGTAGGCCCGGAACAGTTGGCCGACGTACTTGAGGTCCCGCGAGTGCATGCAGCCGGAGATCAGGTTGCCGCCCACGAGCAAGCGGCTGATTCTGGCCTTGCCGATCGTGCCGCACGGCATCGGGCCGGAGTCGGACGGCGCCGGCTTGGCGGCAGCGCCCGACGTCGTCGGCGCCGCCATGGCGCCGAGTGCCCCGGCTGCGGCCAGTGAACTGCCAAGGAATTCGCGACGGCTGACGGATTTGGGTTCAGGCATGTTATCGGCTCCTATGTCCCGCCATTGAGGGATGAAGGCAACTCTCAGACAGAACCTGGTCCTACAACGCTACTTCGCCATTTCGCGCGGTGGGTCTCCGGACCCACTGCGCTTGAAAGCCCATTTTCGCCGTTGCGCGGCGGGTCCCCGTTCGACAGGCTCAGGGCAGGCTCCGTACCCGCCGCGATATGGCGGTCGCAAGCGCGGTGGGTACGGAGACCCACCGCGCAAGACTTACGTAAGTCCGCTTAGGCGGACTCGCGGACCCACGGGCCGACCCAGTAGTACTCGAAGTCCTTGCCGCCGCTCACCTGGATGGCGCCGTAGATGGCGTACCCGAGCGCTCCCAGCGCCGCCAGGATCGCGAGGGGCGCCGTCACGCACGTACAGAAGGCGAGGAGTGCCAGCGCCGTCACCACGATCGCCGCGAAGATCTGGAACCACATCGACTGCTTCGCATGGTAGGCCACGAAGGCCGATTCCTCGCGTTTGATGAGCCAGACGATGAGCGGACCGAGGATGCAGCCAACGGTCGGAATCACGAGCCCCCCCAGTGCCGCAAGGTGCCCGACCATGGCCCACGTGCGTTCGTCCTTCGATACGTTGGCCGCCTGGAGGTCCGGTGGGAGGGGAGACGCCTCAGCGCCCGGCGCTTGGCCGGCTTCCGTGCCGGTATCCTGAGGTGGGGCGTGCTGCGTGCCGGCGTCCTGTGCCGGATCGTCTTGCGGCTGTGAGGGGACTTGCTCGTCTGTCATCGCGTGCCTCCGCTTGCGAGTCAACCGAGACTGTCGCCCTGGAGTTCCCCGGGCAACACGACCGTTCCGGGAACGGCTATGATCGCACCGGCGGATCGAGCCGATCGGCCGCTCCGTGCAAACGGGAAAGGCTCCGGCTACGTGATCTCCAGGTACTCCACGAGGGCGCCGTCCATCATGAAGTAGGCGATGCGGATGCCCGGCGCCACCGTCAGCGGGCCGACGACGACGTCTTTGCCCTCGAGTTCGGCGTCGAGGTCGTCCACTTGCCAGGAGACGTGCGGCATCTCGGCCACGGGCGTCGAGGCCAGCGGGCTCTCCGGCTTGAAACGCACCCACTCGACCTTGTTCGGGTCGGCGGTCGGGTCGGTGCCCCAGACCTGCAGCGACTCGAAGTACGTCTCGTCGGGCACGGGTTCCCGGGCCACCAAGCCAATGTGATGAAACTGCTTCATGTCCCACTCCTTTCCGGCCAGGTTCATCCGCTTGCGGCCAGGGACCGCCGGGCCGCACACCGCCGCCAGACCGCGTGGGGCCGCCAAGGCTGTCGATTATACCGGCGCGAATCGCCGTTGTCGAGGTCGCCGCGTTCCGCCCCCCGCGTTTA
>CAZEBQ010000162.1:0-9425 GCA_964510295.1 uncultured Anaerolineales bacterium
GCCGAGTGCGGCTGCACGGCCCAAGGGCCGTGCCACCCCGCTAAACACGTACGGGTCTGCTGAGCCGCCGCGTGTGTTTTGGGGCTGGGGCAGCGGCTAGGTCAGGGCAAGTTGGGCGAGTTTTTCATCGGTCGGCACGCCGCCCTCGCTCCAGCCTCGCTCCTTGTAGTACTCCGGCAGCAGTTCGCCGAGTTGGTGGACGTGGCCCTTGGCGGGGCCTTCAAGGATCGGTTCCGAGAGGAGCCGTTTCGGCAGCGTGTCCTGGTCGGGGCCGATGCCGGCGTCGAGGTTGAAGAGGCGTTCGAGGTTCCAGATTCGTTCGCCGGCGGCCACCAGTTCGTCCGTGCTGAGTTCGGCGCCGACGGTTGCGTTGAACAGGTCGCAGTAGTCGTCGGCCCCAAGGGCGAACGAGGTGAACAGGCAGACCCCGAGCGAATCGATCACCGCCGTCAGGTCCTGGAACCCCTTGCACCAGACGGCTTTGCCTTCGAGGCTGAAGGGGTCGAGTTTCTCGGGCACGCCGAGGATCTCCGCCGAGATGAGGTACCCGCGGACGTGGCACCCGCCGCGGTTGCTGGTGGCGTATTCGAGGCCGTGGCCCTGGACGCCGCGCGGATCGTAAGCGGGCAGTTCCTGCTTCTTGACGGACATCGAGAGTTCCGCCGCCCCGTACATCTCGGCGAAGCGATAAGAACCCTGGGCCAGTTTGGCGCCGAGTCCTTCGCCGGCGCCCATCTTGCGCGTCCACTCGACGATGGCCTCTCCGGAGCCGAACTCGAGCGGCGGGCCGTCCACGTCCTTCGCTTTCAGGATGCCCTTCGCGTAGAGTTCCATGGCGCAGGCGATCGTCGCGCCGGCGCTGATCGTATCGAGACCGTACTCGTTGCACCACTTGTTGGCCTTGATGACCGCCGCGAGGTCGCTGACGCCACAGTCCGCCGAGTAGGCCCACAGCGTCTCGTATTCGGGGCCGCCGCCTTCAACACCATCCACCTCGCAGTACCGGCCGCAGGCGATGGGGCAACGGTAGCAAACATCCTTGCCGGTGAGGTACGTCTCGGCGAGGGCCTCTCCGGAGACCTGGTCGGCGGGCGGGAAGTAGGCCTTCTGGAAGTTCTCGGTCGGATAGATGCCGCTCTTGTTGATGATGTTGACGAGGATGGCCGTGCCGTAGGTCGGCAGGCCCTGGCCGGTGATGCCGTCTTCCTTGAGCCGCTTCAGATAACTCGTGACGAGTTGGGCGGCCGCCTCGGGTTCGGCCGCCTCGACCGTTCCGGAGCCTCGGACGACGATGGCCTTGAGGTTCTTGCTGCCCATGACGGCTCCCACGCCGCTTCGTCCGGCGGCGCGGTACTTGTCGTTTATGACGGCGGCAATCGGGCTCAGGTGCTCGCCGGCGGGCCCGATCGCCAGGACGCGGGCCTTCGGGTCGCCGAACGCTTCGAGGAGGGCGTCGGTGGTCTCGCCGACGAGTTTGCCCCAGTGGTCGGAAGCGTCGTGGACCCGGACCTCCGCGTCGCGGATGGTGATGGTGGACGGTCGGGGCGCCTTGCCCTCGACGATGACCGCATCGTAGCCGGCGAACTTCAGTTCCGGACCCCAGTACCCGCCCGAGTTGCTGCACGCCACCGTCCCGGTCAGGGGACTCTTCGTGACGACCATGTACCGGCCCGACGCCGGCGCGCGGGTGCCGGTGACCGGCCCGGTCGCGATGATGAGTTTGTTCTCCGGCGAGAGGGCGTCGATCTGCGGGTCGACCTCCCGGCTGAGGTACCAGGTGCCCAGCCCCCGTCCTCCGATGAACTTCCTGGCGATGTCCAGGTCGATCGGCTCGGTGGACACGTCGCCGGAGGTCAGGTCAATCCGCAGGAGTTTGCCGCAGTATCCGCCCATGCATTCGCCTCCCGACAGGGTCGACCGCGCGCCCGCGCCCGCCGGCGCTGGTGCAATTCATCGTCCGCGTGGCCGGCGACCGTGTCAAGCGAATAGCCGCGTTGGGGAGGGCACGGTCGTCCGATCTTGCGGGGTGCCAGCGGTAGGGTGGCTGCGCCGCACCCACGCGGCGCACGCGAGATCTCCTCAGCGTGGGTGCCGCGCACCCACCCTACGGCTGCGCTCGCTCTCCGGTGACAGAGGCCATCGCCGGCCCGGCACAAGAAAAACCTTCCGGATACGCCCCCCAAGGCGTACACTTTCCGGAGGACCGTAGCGAGGGGAAGACGAGTGACCGCCGACCGGCTCACCATCCACGCGCGACCGCACCTGGAGAGACCGCGCCTGCTCCTCGGGTTCTCCGGTTGGATGGACGGCGGCGACGTGGCCACCGGCACCGTGCGGCATCTGATCGCGGCGGTGGGCGCGGAGCCCGTGGCCGACATCGCGCCCGAGGGGTTCTACATCTACAACCTTCCCGGGCCGATGGAGATCTCGTCGCTGTTCCGCCCGCACACCGTCGTCACCGACGGCATCGTCGCCACGTGCGAGTTTCCCGAGAACACGTTTCAGGCCGACGAGGCGACCGGCCTCATTCTGTTCTGCGGCAAGGAGCCGAACCTGAACTGGGAGGACTTTGCCGACTGCGTTTTCGCGCTGGTGTCGGAAATGGCCGTCGAGATGGTCTATTTCCTCGGCAGTTACGCCGGCGCCGTGCCGCACACGCGCGACCCGCGGCTGTACAGTTCGGTCTCGGACCCGGGCCTGAAGGCGATCCTCGAACCGCACGGTCTTCGGTTCTCGGACTACTCGGGGCCGGCCGGCATTTCGACGTACCTGACCCAACTCGCCGGCGAGAAGGGTATCCCGATGGCCACCATCGTGGCCGAAATCCCCGCCTACATCCACGGGCCCAACCCGCGGTGCATCGAGGCCGTGACGCGACGGACGGCCGCCATCCTCGGACTCAGCATCAATCTGGACAACCTCCGGTCCACCACCGACGGATTCGAGAACAAGGTGAACGAAGCGGTCCACGCGCGGCCGGAACTCGGGGACATGATCCACAAGATGGAGTCGGCCTACGACAGTGAACTGTTCGAGACACAAATGGGCGACCTCAAAGAGTGGCTCGAAGAAAAGGGCATCCGATTGGACTGACCCCTCACCGCAGGGCGCCACGGGCGACAAAGCCCGCCCATGCTATCCTGCCCAACACAAGGAGTACGAACCGATGAAGACGATTGGGATCGCCGTCCTGATGACGCTGTGCCTGCTGACGACCGCCTTCGCCGCGCCCCCGCCTGGAGGCGGGTGGAAATCCATCTTCAACGGCAAGGACATGACCGGCTGGAAAGTGCCCCAAGGCGACAACGGGCACTGGAAAGTCCTCGACGGCGTTATCGACTACGACGCCGCATCCGAGGCCAAGGGCAACAAAAACCTCACCAGCCAGGAATCCTTCGGCGACTTCGTCCTCTCCATCGACTGGCGATTCAAGAAGACCAGCGGCCTGTACCCCATGCCGACCATCCTGCCCGACGGGTCCTACAAGAAAGACGCAAGCGGCAAGGTCATCAACACGCCCACGCCGAACGCCGATTCCGGCATCTTCCTGCGAGGCACCGGCAAGGCGCAGATCAACCTCTGGTGCTGGCCGTGCGGGTCCGGAGAACTGTGGGGTTACCGCAACGACAAGAGCCAGCCCCCCGAGGTCCGCGCCGCCTGCGTCCCCAAGGTCAAGGCCGACAACCCCGTCGGCCAGTGGAACACTTTTGTCATCACCGCCAAGGGCGAGACCGTGACAGCGGTCCTCAACGGCAAGACCGTTATCGACAAGGCCCGTCTGCCCGGCTTGCCGCCGAAAGGCCCCATCATCCTTCAACATCACGGCGGCCTGAACCGCAAGACCGGCAAGTACAACCCGGCCTCCAGCCTCATCCAGTTTCGCAACATCTACGTCAAGCAACTGAAGTAGCGAGGCCGCGTGTGACGGGTGGCCGGGCTGGCTCGCCCAGCCCGCAACTCCAACGGCGAGAAACGTGAAGACACTGCGCGGCGGGTCTCCGCACCCGCCGCGCGCCATCCTGTCATTCTGAGGTCGCCAACGGCGGCCGAAGAATCTCGCCGTGGACTTGGCCGTTACGCCTGACCCACGGCGAGATTCTTCGCTGCGCTCAGAATGACACACGCGACGGGTGGGCGGGCTCGCCCAGCCCGCAACTCCAACGGCGAGAAACGTGAAGACACTGCGCGGCGGGTCTCCGCACCCGCCGCGCCCATGCCGTGGCAAGGCAAGACCGCGCGGGCGCCACCCCCCGGGACCTCAGTAGTCCTACAGCGCCACTTCGCTTCTTGATGCCGCCTGGTGGCCTTCCCAGGCCACCAGGAAAGCGGTTGACGCCCTTCTCGCGGCGGCCTGGGAAGGCCGCCGCGCGGTAAGTGGCGATGTAGGGCTAATCACCCCGCCTGGATTGTTTCAAGGACCGCGATAACCGCGTCAATCGGCTCGGCTTCCACCACGTAGTCGGCGGCGGCGCGGACGCGCTCGTTGCGCGGACACACGGCCACGCCGATACGAGCGGCTTCGAGCATCGCGAGATCGGCCGGCCCGTCGCCGAAGGCCACCACGTCGCGTGCTCCGGCGTCCCTGCGGCCAAGGACCTTGCGCAAGACCTGGGCCTTGTTGTGTTCGGTGACGTGAATCGTGACCTCGCCGCGGCAGGTGTCGCCGTCGAACAGGAGTTCGTTGGAGACGACCTCGTCGAGGCCGAGTTCGTCGGCCGTCGCCGCCGCAAAGATCGAGAGGCCCGTGCTGATGGCAACGCACGGGATCGACCGCTCTCGGAACCATCCAACGAGTTCGGCCGCCCCGTCGCGAAGCGGGTTGGACTCCAGCGCCGCCGCGATCTCGGCCCGCGACCGGCCGCGCCACAGCGCGGCATCCAGGTCGGCCCACTCCTCGTACGAAATCTCGCCGCGCTCGAACATCGGGGCAAACGCGCCGGCCGCCTCCGTCAACCCCAGGTGCTCGTGCAGATGCCACCACGGACTGCGGACCCGCCGCAGCGTCCCGTCGATGTCGAACACAGCCATTCGGATCGGCGCCATGGGCAGGTTCTTGCTCTCCGTGGGGAAGCGACCACGCCTTATCTACGCCCTTTCCGGCCGGGGGGCAAGGACTGCTTGTGACGGTTCCGCCCGTTGGGCGGCATGGCCACGCAAGCGTGGGTAAATGTTTAGCAAGACAGCGCCCTTGCGAGGGTGGCACGGCAGCGGCGCAGCCGCGGCCGTGGGCTCCCCGTGTCCAACACGGCCGCCCTTCGGGCTGCCGTGCCACCCAACGCCGCCCGGGGCATCTTCGCTCTTCCAAGAAACCCTTGCCCCCGTTTATCCGGACCGATAACGTGGTGGGCGGGGTTTATTCCGGGGGACACGCAGCACTCCCACGAACCGTGCTTCGGAGCAGAAGATGAGCAGACTATCGCGCCGCGCGTTTCTGAGACGTGTCGGGACAGGTCTCGGCATGGCGGCCGTCGCGCCGTCCATCGTGCCCGACACCGTCATGGGCGCCGGCGAGGTGGCCTCGCCAAGCGAGCGCGTGACGTGCGCCATCATGGGCTGCGGCAACCGCGGGCCGAGGGTGATGCAGCACTTCCTGCGACAGAGCGACGTCCAGTGGCTGGCCGCATGCGACTGCCGCCAGGACCGCCTCGACCGGGCCAGGAAACAGGTCAACACCCACTACAAGAACGAGGATTGCGCGGGCTACCTCGATTTCCGGGACCTGTTTGCGCGGCCGGACCTCGACGCGGTTCTCATCGCCACCGGCGCGCGGTGGCACGCGGTCGGCTCCATCTACGCCGCCCGCGCCGGCAAGGATATCTACAGCGAGAAACCCATCAGCCTGACACTGGCCGAGGGCCGCGCGCTCGTCGACACCTGCGACCGACTCGGCACTATCTACCAGGCAGGGTACCAGCGGCACTCGGTGGACTCGTTCCGGTTTGCCGTCGAGTGCGCCCAGCAGCAGCGCCTCGGCCGCCTGAAGGAGATCATCTGCAACTTCTGGGAATGCCCGCCCATCAAGGCCACCCCGCCCATCCCCGTGCCCGCCGGGTTCGGCTACGACATGTGGCTCGGCACGACGCCCTGGCATCCGTTCACGTGGGGACGCGTCAACGGGTGGCGGTATGTCTGGGACACCGGCGGCGGCATGGTCGACGGCATGGGATGCCACTGGACCGACCTCGCCCAATGGGCCAACCAGACCGAGCACACCGGCCCCGTCAAGGCCGAGGTCCTTGAGGTGCAGTGGGCCCCGCGCGAGTCGCTCTGTGAGGTGCCCGTCTCGTGCCGCGTGGCCCTGACGTACGCGGACGGCGTCCGCTGCATCATGGAATCGAAGGGCAAGTTCGAGGACCGCTACATCCGCTTCGTCGGTACCGACGGCTGGATCCAGGTCGACGACGCGACGAACCTCGTGACGTGCCGGCCGCAGTCGCTCCTCAAGGCCCGCGGCGTCTCCGCCAAGGGGTGGGGCGACCCCGGCGACCACGTCCGCAACTTCCTCGAAGGGGTGAAGACGCGGCGGCGGACCGTGTGCCATCCCGAGGCCGCCCACCGCACCATGAGCCTGTGCCATCTGACCAACATCGCCCTGCGCCTCGGGCGGACGCTGCACTGGGACCCGTCGAAGGAGGAATTCGCGGGCGACCCGGAGGCCAACACCATGCGGTCGCGTGCCATCCGGCCGCCGTGGCGGATCTGACCGCCGCCCCGCCGCGACCGAAAAACCTGAGAAACCAGGTACGCTGTTACGGGAGAACGAGATGCCGAGAACGCTCAAACCCCTGGCTGCGACCCTTCTGGTCCTTGTTGCCGTCGCCGTCGCCGCCGCCGCCCCGCCGCCGACCAAGGCCGACATCGACAAGGCCGTCGCCGACCTCGCCGCCTTCGTGACCGGCCAGGACAACACCCCCGTCCAGAACATCGCCGCGCTGCTCCAGCAGATTGCCGGCAAGACGGGCCTCCAGCGGCAGGCCGAGCGCGGGCTGGTGCGGCTGCTCGGCTCCGACGCCGACCTCGAGGCCAAACTCCAGGCGTGCCAGATCCTCGCGCGAATCGGGTCCGAGGCGTGCATCCCCGTCCTCGAAAAAATGCTCGCCGATCCCAAGACCAACCACATGGCCTGCTGGGCACTCCAGCCCAACCCCAGCGCCAAGGCCGATGCCGCGCTCCGCAGCGCACTGGCCGGGACGAAAGGCAACGCCACCGTCTGCATCTGCGGCGTGCTCGGCCATCGGCGCGATGCGGCGAGCGTACCGGCGCTGGCGAAGGTGACGTCTCGCGCCGACCCCGTGGTCGCCGAGGCCGCCCTCTCGGCCCTCGGCAAGATCGGCGGTGCCGAGGTCGCGGCAATCCTGGCCGATGCACGCCGGCGCCTGCCCGACGCCGTCCGCCCGGCGGCGACCGACGCCTACCTCCAGTGCGCCGACCGCCTGGCCTCCGCCGGCGCGGCCGACGCCGCCGGCGCCATCTACAAGGAGGTCCTGGCGGCCGATGCCCCGCGGCGATTCCATCGCGGGGCACTGCTCGGCCTCATGCGGACCGCCGGCGCCGACGCCATCCCCTTTGTCCTCAAGACCATCCGCAGCAACGATCCGAAGATGCGTGCGGCCGCCATCGCCAACATCCCGACCATCAAGGGCGAAGGCGTCACGAAGCGGCTGGCGGCCGAGATGCCCAACCTGCCGCCCGACGCCCAGGTCCTCTTGATCGGCGCCCTGGCGAGCCGAGGCGACACCGACGCGGGCGAGGCCGTCGTGAAGGCGGCTGCGTCGGCCAGCGCCAAGGTCCGGGCCGCCGCCGTCGGGGCGCTCGCCGAAATCGGCGACGCCTCCTCCGTGCCGCTGCTCGCCCGCGCCGCCAGCGCCGCCAAGACCGATGAAGAGAAGCAGGCCGCGCTGCTCAGCCTGCGGCGACTCAAGGGCGACGGCGTCGATGAAGCCGTCACGAAGAGCATGGCAGCCGCAACCGGCCACGACCGGGCACAACTCATCGAGGTGCTCCTTGCCCGAAGCGCCGCTGGCGCCGTCCCGGCCATCCTGAAGGAGGCGGGCAGCGCCGACGAGGCCGTCCGCAAGGCCGCCTTCCGCGCCCTCGGCATGCTGGCCAAGGCCAGGAATCTGCCGGCCCTGGTAGACCTGCTCGTCGGCCTCAAGGGCGACGCCGGACGCGACGACGCCGAGCGGACCGTCATCGAGGTCGCCCGCAAACTCGAGAACGCATCGGCCCGCGCAGGCGCCGCCCTGGCGGCGCTTGCCAAGGCCACCGGCGCCGAGGCCAAGGGCTCGCTGCTTCGCGTGCTGCGCGGCATCGCCGGCGCCAAGGCCCTCGCCGCCGTCAAGGCCGCCGTCAAGGTTGCCGGCGCCGGTTCGCAGGACGCCGCCATCCGTGCCCTGGCCGACTGGCCGGATGCGTCGGCCGTCGCGCCGCTGATGGAGGTGTTCCGCTCGACCGAGAGCACGGTGCACCGGGTGGTGGCGCTTCGGGGCTGTGTGCGGCTGTTGGGCCTGCCCGGCGGGCTGTCGCCGGCCGAGACGGTGAAGGCGTACGGCGACCTCATGGCCCTGGCCAAGCGGCCGGAGGACAAGAAACTCGTGCTCGCGGGCCTCGCGAAGATGGCCCACTCGGGTGCCCTGGCGGTCGCCGAATCGTGCATGACCGACCCTGCGATCCGGGCCGAAGCCACGCTGGCCGTCCTGGGCATCGCCAAGGCCGTCATGGGCTCGGCCCCCGACGCCGCCAAGGCCGCCGCCACCAAACTCGCCGAGGCCGGTGACGCCAACGTCAAGAAACAGGCCCGCCAGATGCTGGCCGCCCTCGCGAAGCACGCCGACTACATCATGGGCTGGCAGGTCGCCGGCGTGTACGCCGAACCACGCAAAAAGTATCAGCAACTGTTCGCGACAGCGTTCCCGCCCGAGAAGCCGAATGCGAAGGTCGCGTGGCGGCCGCTGCCCGTCGTGACACGTAAAGGGTCACCCATTGTCCACAACCTGCTGGGCCAGTGGAACAAGGAACAGTGCGTCGCCTACGTCCGCACGTGGATCGAGTCGGACAAGGCCCAGGCCGCGCGGCTGCTGCTCGGCACCGACGACGCCACCAAGGTGTGGCTCAACGGCAAACGCATCCACCAGGTCAACACCGGCCGCGCGTGCGTCCCCGACCAGGACGGGGTCAACATGCAACTGAAACGGGGCTGGAACACGCTGCTGATCAAGGTGATTCAGAACACCGGCCCGTGGGAATTCTGCGCCCGGATCGTCGCCCGCGACGGCAGCCGCCTTCCCAACCTCCGCATCGACGCCACGCGCGAGTAGCGGAGAACGCGTGCCACGGCCGGTCTCGCCCGGCCGTGCGTTTCTTCCGATGGTGACATCGCCGGCTATTGCCCACTTCCCGCGCGGCGGGTCTCCTGACCCGCCGCG
>CAZEBQ010000163.1:0-9360 GCA_964510295.1 uncultured Anaerolineales bacterium
ACCGGCTGTGGTCGAAGACGGCGGTGCCGATCTTGTGGGCGATCTTCTCGGCGTGGGTCAGTTGCCGGATGGCCCCTGTCGGGCAGACCATGCCGCAGAGGTTCGCCGGTTTGTCCAGCCGGCCCTGCTCGACGTCGTCCTTCGTGATGCCGCAGAAGTACTCGCAGTAGCCGATGTTGAAGACGAACGTGGGCGTCCAGAGCCCGGCGATGCCGTTTTCCAGCCCTGAGGGGTGGAGGGCGTTCGTCGGGCAGACCCGCATGCACTCGCCGCACCGGACGCAGGCCGACAGGAACTCGGTGTCCGGCCGCACGGCCCCCGGCGGACGGACCATCGGATTCGTCTCGGCCTTGTTGCGGGTCCGCTGGTCCAAGAGCAGTGCCGGCGCGAAGACGGCGCCGCCTGCGGCCGACCCGAGAAACGCCCGGCGGCTCGGCAGGAGACCCGGCGCGGGACGGGCGTCCGGCGCCCCCGCACCGATGTGGATCGCATCGACCGGGCAGAACGCACGCTCGCAGGCGTAGCACGTGATGCATTCCTGGACGAGAAGGCGGTACCGCTTCTGGCCGTCGGCCGGCTCAAACGCCCCCATCTTGCAGCCCTTGCGGCAGGCACCGCAGGCGATGCACGTGTCGCTCACGCGGGGGCGGAACGGACTGACGGACCCCAGCAACCCCATCAGCGCCCCGAGCGGGCACAGGTTGCGGCACCAGAACCGTTTCTGATACGCCTGCGCGAGCACGATGGCCACGAGCAGGGCCGCAAACGTGAACGACCAGGGGTAGCCGATGCCGCGAGCGCCCTCCTTGAAGTTGGCGTCGCGGATGAAGAGGCCCGTCCCGGCGGCCCAATCGTAGAGGTCGGCCGCCACATCGATGCCGTTTTCCTCGGCCGCCACCAGGGAGGCCTTGGCGGCGTGGTCGGCCATCGGATAGACGGCCACGCCGAAGGACCGCGTCGCGATGCAAACGGGATCGAACCATCCGAAGACGCCCAGCCGGAAGACGGCCAGCACCAGCAGGGCCGCCAGCAGGCCGTACTTGACCTGCCGCAGGCGCGGGGCCATGTTCGTCGACCGGTCGCGCTTGCGGAAGAGGAGTTTGTCCACGATGTCCATCGTGGTGCCGAGCGGGCAGATCCACCCGCAGTACGCCCGCGGCAGGATGAGCGACAGCGCGACGACCGCGAGCGCAGCCAGCAGGACGCTCGTGAACGTCCCCGCCAGCGCCATCCCCACGAGGATGAGCGGGTCGGTAATCAGGAACATCTGCGCCAGATGCGGCGTCGCCATCACAGCCGTGCCAAGCGCCGTCGAGATGAGCAGCCCGAGGAACAGGGCGAAGAAGACGAGTTGGCTGACGATGCGCAGAACGTGCAGCGGATGGCGTGGCTTCTTGCGTTTAGCCATCAGGCGGCGCCTTGGCTACGGTTCAACGCCCTGAGTCATCACGATGCCGAAGGCGGCGGCCTTCCCGACCACGTCCTCGCCGCCCAACCGCTTGCCGGCGTCGAGGATCTCAATTCCTGCCAGACGCCCCTCTTTGTCGTAGTCAAAGAAGACGCCTTCATCCACTTCCTCGGTGGTGACGGTTGTCTCCCGGAACGTAATCGTGATGGCGTCCACCTCACGGTCGTAGGCGAGTTTCATCGTGGCTTCTCCGTATGTAATAGGTTATGACCGTCACGACGGCACCCTCGACGGAAAGCACGCGCCGCGCAAGCGCGGCGGCTAACTGCTTCGTTCGCCCGTGCGTTACGCTGACACCTCAATCGCTGACGGGTCGGCGGTGCCGAGTCCTGCTTCGGCGCCGCGGGCGATGAACTCGACGGCGGCGAGGTCGTGGTGGCCCTTGGGCCAGGGCAGGTTCGCCGGGTCGGCCGCCCAGCAGTCGACCGTGGTGCTGGACGTGCCGCACACGATCGTCCTGGCGGGGACGACCTGGTCTTTGCGTCCGCCGCTCGGCCCGCCGGCGACCATGACGCGGGTGGCGTCGAGGATGTTAAGCGTCGGGGTGATCGTCACGTTCAGGTCGGCCAGATTCTGGGCGAGTTCCTGGTGCATCTTGCCGCGCTCCCCGCCCTGTGTGCCCATCAGGTTCTTCATGCAGAGCGTCACGTGGCAGAGGTTGTGGGTCTTGGCGATGGCCAGGTTGACGAGGATGTCGGCCGTCAGCACGTCTTCGTAAATCGGCCATTCGGTCAGGCGTTTCGAGCGCGGGTCGTCGAAGGCCGTCTGGCGGAACCGGTGGCGGGCGCAGAGGAACACGTCGGCCCCGGCCTTGCGTGCGGCGGCCTCGATGCCGCTGAACTGGTAGCACTTGGCGTCGGTGCCGACCGAGTTGTCGAAGACCTTGACCCTGGCGGCCCCGGCCTCGAGGCACAGGCCGACGACCGTCGCGACGACGGCGGGGTCGACGGTGGCGCCCATCTCTGGCACCTGGGCCCATCCGATGTTCGGTTTGACGACGACGGTGTCGCCGGCTTTGACGAAGGTTCGGACGCCGTCTTTGCCGCACAGTTTCTCGATGGCGGCCCGGGTGTTGCGTGCGGGGTCGTCGCCTCCGGTGGCGAGGCCGATGCGGTTCCTCCACTGCTCGGCCATGGGGTGCGGCCGGGCGCGAAACGTCTGCCCGCCCGTCTCGGAGGCGCATCCCGGCAGCGCGAGCGCGCCGCACGCCGCCGCGCGCAGGAAAGACCTTCGGGTGGAGCGATGTAACATATCGTGCCTCGTGGTTTGCGAACTCACGCGTCAGTGACAAGTGACAAATGACAAGTGACAAATGACAAGTGACAAATGACAAGTGACAAATGACATTCGTTCTACTTGGCGTTCTCGATGCCGGCGTCGAGTTGCTTCATGAACTCCTGGACGATCTCCACGAGGTTGCCGATGGCGAACGGTTTGCGGAGGTAATCGTCCACGCCGTTCTGCTCGGCGAACGTCTGGTGCCGCATCCCCTCGTTGCCGGTCACCATGCAGACGAGCGGCCGCTTGCCCTTCATCGTGGGCTTGCCTTTGAGGCGCTGCAGCACCTGGAACCCGCCCCGCTTCGGCAGCATGAGGTCGAGGACCAGGATGTCGGGGTCTTCCTTCTCGGCCGCCTCGAGCGCCGCCATGCCGTCGGAGGCGGTCAGGATCGTCTGGTTCAGGTCCTTGAGCGCCAGGCTCATGGTCGTCAGGATGTCCTGGTCGTCGTCCACGACCAGGATCTTGTATTTGCTTTCGTTCTCGTCGGCCATAACAGGCTCCTCTCAAACGGCGTCAGGCGCACCCTGATTGTACGATACGAGGGTCTGCGCCGTCAACGGAACGTGCACCGCCGCAAGGGCGGAATGACGAAGAAACAGAAACGCGAATGTCGATTGGAGCGGGTCGGACAGCCGCCTCCGAGAGACAGCAGCCCACGAACGAACCTGCCAGGGTGTTGGATCGGTCGCCGTGACCGTCGTCGGGACTATCCTCACCCGGGGTTGCAGCCGGCGCACATGAGGAGGATCGCAAGCAGCCCCATGACGGCGGCCGAGATGAGCCAGCGTCGAACCGATTTCATCCGTGTCTCCCACCGCTGATCCCCAATCTATACTACGCAACAGATGCCTCGGGTCAAGAGCGCGAGACAGAACGGCTCACGGCGCCGCCGCCGAGATAGCCTCCATGCCGCCGATTTGCCAGACCTGACCGGTCACGGCGGCCGTGGCCAGACAGATGGCGTGGGTCAGGATGAAGGTCGCGCTGGCCAGGTCGCGGTTCAGGCCGAAGATGTTGGTGTCGGCCGGCCCAACAGGGGCGCCTACACGTCGGCGACCTTGACGAGCCTGGCGAGTTTGGGGTCGAAGGTCTTCTCGCCCACGGTGTTGAAGCGGACGCGGACCATGCGGCGTCCGGCGGCGGTGGCGAATCGGGAGATACGCCCCAGGCCGTACGTCGGGTGCCGAACCACCTCGCCCACCGCAAAGCCCGTCTCGGGGTCGGTCTCGGGCCGGATCGTCCGTTCGGCGCCCGGTGCCCGGTACCCGCGGCCCGACCCGAGCGGGGCGGGGCTGGTGCCGGTCGTCTCGTCGGCGGGTTCGACCGTCTCCGCCGGGATCTCCGACAGGAACGGGCTGCGGACGTGCCGCTCCGGACGGCCGCGGATGCGGCGATACCGGGCGCAGGTGAGCGTCAGGAACCGCTGGGCCCGTGTCATGCCGACGAAGAAGAGCCGCCGCTCCTCCTCGACGTCGCTTTGGCTTTCCTTGCTGCGTGCGTGCGGCAGGAGGCCGTCTTCGCAGCCGGCGATGAAGACGGCCGGAAACTCCAGACCCTTGGCCGCGTGCAGCGTCATCAACGGCACGCGGTCGAGCGCGTCGTCGTAGCCGTCCTGGTCGCTTGCGAGACAGGCGGTCTGCAGGAACCCTTCGAGGCCGCGCGGTGCGTCCGGGTCGTCGGCGCGGGCGTCGGCGTCGCGGTCGAAGGCCGCGCCGAGGGTGACGAGTTCGTCGAGATTCTCCTCCCGGTCCTTCGCATCGTCGCCCTTGAGGCTGTCGGTGTAGCCGGTCTCGGTGATGACGGCGTCGATGAGGTGCCGTAGCGAATCCCGGGGCTCTTGCATCAGCAGGTCCATCAGTTGGCGGAACGCGACCAGGGCGCTTCGGCCGCGCGTCGGCAGGTCGGGGATGTCGGCCGCGTGGGGCAGGGCGTCGAAGAGCGAGACGCCTTCGCGCCGGGCCCAGGCGGTCAGGGCCTCGACGGTCTTGGCGCCGATGCCGCGGGCCGGCGTGTTGATGATCCGCCGCAGGTTCACCTCGTCGTGCGGGTTGTGGAGGACCTCCAGATACGCCAGGATGTCGCGGACTTCCTTGCGTTCGTAGAAACTCGTGCCGCGCACGATCTCGTACGGGATGGGCGGCCGCGCGCGGCGGAAGGCGTCTTCGATGGCACGGGTCTGGGCGATGGTGCGGATGAAGACGGCCATGTCGCGCCGGGCCAGGCCCTGGCCGATGCGTTGGCGGATGCGGCGGGCGAGCGAGAGGGCCTCGGCCTCTTCGTCGTCCGTCAGAACGATGCGGACCGGGTCGCCCTGGGGATTGTCGGTGAAGAGGCCCTTGGCCTTGCGGTGGCGGTTGTGTCGGATGACGCCGTCTGCGGCGGCCAGGATGGTCTTGGTGCTGCGGTAGTTCGTTTCGAGGCGGACGACGCGGGCGTCGGCGAAGTCCTTCTCGAAGTCAAGGATGTTCGACAGTTGCGCCCCCCGCCACCCGTAGATCGACTGGTCGGGGTCGCCGGTGGCGCAGAGGTTGCGCCGCTCGCCGGCCAGGTCGCGTGCGATGACGTACTGGGCGTGGTTCGTGTCCTGGTATTCGTCGATGAGGATGTAGCGGAACCGCTCGCCGAGGGCTGCGCGGAACTCGGGATGCTTGCGCATGCCGAGGGCGACCTCCAGCAGGAGGTCGTCGAAATCGAGGGCGTGGCACTCGGTCAGGATCGCCTCGTAGGCCTTGTAGATGCGGGCGAGGTTCTTGGCCAAGAAATCGGTCTGCGGGGCGGCGGCGTAGTGTTTGGCGCGTTGGAGGCGGTTCTTGGCGCGGCTGATGAACTCGGCGCAGCGGGGCGGGTCGAAATGCGTCGGGTCGAGGTTCAGTTGCCCGAGCGCCCGCTTGATGGCGGCCCGCTGGTCGGCCGTGTCGTAGATCGTGTACTTCGGGTCCAGGTCGAGCACGTCGGCGTACTGGCGGAGCATGCGGGCACAGAAACTGTGGAACGTGGTGACGAGCGGCGGCCGGGTGCCGGGCACGAGGGCGTCGGTCCGCTCGCGCATCTCGCCGGCGGCCTTGTTTGTGAAGGTGATGGCGAGGACCTGGCCGGCGGGGATGCCCCGGCTCATGAGGTAGGCGATCCGCCGCGTGATGACGCGTGTCTTGCCGCTGCCCGCGCCGGCGAGCACCAGCAGCGGTCCGTCGACGTGCGTGACCGCCTCGGTCTGGGCTGGGGTCAGGTCTTCCAGGATATCCATCGAGTCCATCTTCGGTTCGGGTTCATTGCGGGCGGGTACTATAGCAGGGCGGTGGGGCGGTGTCTACGCCGAGCGCGAACTCGCGGACGGGGCGCCTGGGCCTTCCTTCCGCCACACGTCCGGAATCAACTCGTACCGCGCGAGGTCCATGCCGGTGTGGGTGCCGTTGGACGTTGAGACGATGTGCCCGCCGCCTGCGGCGGCATCCACCCCAGCCATCGCGGCCCGTGCATCGGGATGCGCCGGACCGGCTACCTTGCTGCTTCGCTGAGCGACACGTCGAAGCCTGTCAGTTTGAACGCATAGGCGTGCCGGCACGGCCGCCGGCCGGGCTTCAGGTCCGGCACGTCGATGACGAGTTGCTTCCGGTCGTCCACGCGATGGTTGACCTTCCCGTCGTAGCCGAGCAGTTCGACCCTTGCGTTGTTGCTGGACTGGATGGACATGGATCGGATGGTCAGCGGTGGCTGAGGCCACGCAAGCACAATGGCGTAGAGCGTTTTGGCGTCCTTGGATCGGGTGAAGCGGACGTCGCGGTTGGTAAATGGTTTGTCCTTCTTCTCGCTGAAGCCCCCGCCTTTGGCCTGTTGGGTCGGGCCTTCGCCGGGGACGAGCCAGGGGCGGGTCTTGTAGATGGCCTCTCCGTTGACCTTCAGCCAGTTGCCGATGCCGATGAGGAGTGTGGCGGCCCGATCGTCGATGCGTCCCTGGCCGTCGGGCCCCACGTTCAGCAGCATGACGCCGTTCTTCGAGACGATGTCGACCAGCACGTCGACGAGTTGATCGACGGTCTTGTACTTGGGGTTCTTGTAGTAGTACCAGGGCCCGATGGCGGTGTCGGTGAGCCATACGTACTTGGTGATGCGGCCCTCTCGGCCTCGCTCGAAGTCGAGGATGCCCGTGTGCTGGTGGATGGTGCGGTGCTTGTGCGCCACGCCGACGGCCTTGCCCCGGCGGGCCGCCCAGTTGTAGTAGTCGGCGAACATCTGCTGCTGGTACGGTTCGGTGATGACCTTGGCGAGGCCGAAGTCGAACCAGATGAGGTCGGGCTCGTACTTCGTCACGACCTCGTTGACCTTGGCGAGCCAGAGGTCGAGGAACTCCTTGGTAGGCGGGTCGCCGCGCTTGTGCGGTTGGCAGTAAAGGGCGGCGTATTTCGGGTCGGCCGCATCGTACTGGTAGGCGTGCTCGTAGTATTGCCAGGCGAATCCGTGGTGGAACGTGGCGATGAATTTCATGCCGCGCTGTCGGATGGCCTTCGCCAGTTCGCCGGTGATGTCGCGTTTGGGGCCGACGTCCATCGAATCCCACTCGGTCAGTTTGCTGTCCCAGAGGGCGAAGTTCTCGTGGTGGATGGCTACGGGCCCGGCGAACCGGGCTCCGGCTTGGCGGAATAGTTCCGCCCACTCGTCGGCGTTGAACGCGGGGGCCTTGAACTTCGCGATGATGTCCTTGTAGCCGACCGTCTTCTGATCGCCGAAGTGCTCCTGGTGATACGCGAACTCCCAGCGTTTCGGGTCGTACATCTGCCGGGCGTACCAGCCGCTGGCGCGGGTCGAATGCGAGTTGGCCAGCGAGATGGGCCCCCAATGCGTGTAGATGCCAAACTTGGCGTCGCGAAACCATTCGGGGGCCTCGTGCTTCGCCAGCGACTCCCAGTCGGGCCGGTAGGGGTTGGGTGCCCCGGCCGACGCCCCCGCCCCCAGCAGGGCCGCCAGCGCCAAGGCCGCAACCAGCCGGCACACGTGTCGGGGAAACGGTCTTGCCGCGCGGTCGGTGTTCTTGTCGAGCATCGGATTACTCCTTCGAGTCCATGGTCGGGCGGTGGCATGGTAATCTGTTGGTTGCTGCGGAGCAAGCCCCCGCGGCGTGGCCCCGGCAACTCGCGGCCTCGTGCAACAAGCGGCGGGGGTGCACAGCGTGCACCCGACGGCTTGTCAAATCTCCTTGGCGTTCGCACCGGGCGGGCGGTATGCTTCCGGTCATGATTATCGGGCACGGCATCGACCTGTGCGGCGTGGCGCGAATTCGCCGCATGATTGACGACCATGGCGACCGGTTCCTCGGGCGGACGTACACCGAGGCGGAGGTCGCCTGGGCCCGCCGCCGCAAGAAAGGTTTCGAGGAGACCCTCGCCGGCCGCTTTGCCGCCAAGGAAGCCGTCATGAAGGCCCTCGGCACGGGCTGGCGCGAGGGCGTTGCGTTCAGCGGCATCGAAATCCTGAACGACCCCGCCGGCAGACCGTACGTCGTCCTTCACGGCACGACCGCCGAGAGAGCCGCCTCCCTCGGCATCGCCGCCTGGCATATCTCCATCACCCACAGCGAAGACCTTGCCGTCGCGTCGGCCGTTGCGGAAGGGGAATGACGTCCTGCACCTCGCGCGCGGGCCGGAACGGATACCAGGAGGATGTTGCGCCGGCGCGGGTGATGTTCCTTTTGCTCTGCACGCCCTTATGCGGCAACCGCGGCCCGCCTCAAGGCGATACCGGCGGGAACTGAGGAAGGTGCTTGCCCCTTTGGCCGGCAGCGGGGTACACTGGCCGCTCGGCGGCCTGGGTCGGCCGGCCCCTTTGCGCACGGCGTGTCCGGTGTCGTATAGAGTAGAGGACGGGCGTGCGGACTCGGTCCGGCAACTCTCGGCAAGAGGAGGCAGGGGTATGTCCCGGATGACCTTGACGTGGTTGACGGCGCTGGCGGTCTGTGCCGTGACGGCGGCCATCGCGACAAAACCTGCTGAGGCGGCCAACGCCAGCGATTACAAGAAGTGGGCGAAGAAGCAAGACGACAAGAAGAACAAGGAAGATCCCTACGCGAAGGAGATCGAGCGGCTCGCCGCCGCCGCCCAGGCCGTTGAGAAGGAGGAAACCGCCGCCCAGAAGGCCCTCGCCAAGGCCGAGAAGGAGGCCGCCAAGAAGGCCGCCGACGACGCTGTCCCGCAGGAGCGCCTCGTCGCCTTGGCACGGCGAAAGGCGGTCGCGGCGCTCGAGGGCTGTGGGGCCAAGTACGTCCGGGTCCTCGCGGCAGCCCAGCCGATCGCCAAAAAGTCGGCCCTGAGCGACAAGGCGAAGGCGGCGCTCCAGACGCTTGCCGCCAAGATCAGCATGCTCCGTCGCAGCAACGTCGAACGCATCGCCGACCTTTACGAGACGATGGGCAAGGACCGCAAGGCCCTGGCGGGGCTCGAAGCGTACTACCGGTCGCTTCCCGAGCACAAGCGCTTTGCCGCACTGGCCATCAAGCAACGGATCGACGCGCTCAAGGAGAAGACGAATCCGAAGCGCAGGGCCGGCGCTGTGCGTTAGGACTACGACGCTACTTCGCCTTTTTGTCCGCCTGGTGGCCTTCCCAGGCCACCAGGAACAGG
>CAZEBQ010000164.1:0-9356 GCA_964510295.1 uncultured Anaerolineales bacterium
CACCCTGGCGGGGCAAGCCTGCCGTGGCTCGACCGCGAGCCGTCAGGGTCCCACCCGGCGTGCCGAGGGGGACTGAACGGCCCAAGGGCCGTGCCACCCCGCTAAACACGTCCGGGTGCAAAGCACCCACCCTACGGCTGCCGGTGGCGGGCGTTTTGGGCATAACCCACGCTCGCACGTGGTGTTCAACCGCTAACGAGGTGTACTTCGGGGGTGATGTCTGCGCCGAAGCAGGGGTAGTGCGCTCGCGGCGCCTCGGTGTGCAGAAAACCCGGTCGGAAGGAGTCCTGAATGCCCGTGTCGGCAGATCGCGTGGCCGAGAAGCCGAGCCCGGCGGTGCTCAAGACCGCCCGAGAGGTGACCAAGGCCTACCAGAAGATGATGGATCAGATGAGCCGCGTCATCATCGGCCAGCAGGACGTCATGGAACTGATGCTCATGGCCCTGTTCTGCCGGGGCCACTGCATTCTCGAGGGCGTCCCGGGTCTGGCGAAGACGTTGATGATCTCGAGCCTCTCGCAGGTGCTGTCGCTTCAGTTCGGACGTATCCAGTTCACGCCGGACCTGATGCCGTCGGACATCACGGGCACCGAGATTCTGGAAGAGGACCAGTCCACGGGGAAGCGGGTGATGCGGTTCGTTCGCGGCCCGATCTTCGCGAACATGGTCCTGGCCGACGAGATCAACCGCACGCCGCCGAAGACCCAGGCCGCCCTGCTCCAGGCGATGCAGGAGTATCACGTGACGGTGGCGGGCGTTCACCACGAACTGGACCTGCCGTTCTTCGTCCTCGGCACGCAGAACCCGATCGAGTCCGAGGGCACGTATCCGCTGCCCGAAGCGGCCCTCGACCGATTCATGTTCAAGATCAAGGTGGATTACCCCACGCTCGACGAAGAGGTCGATATCGCCCAGACAACGACCAGCAAGCCGATGGAGCAACTCGACCCCGTCCTCGCCAAGAAAAAACTCCTGGGGATGCAGGAAGTGGTCCGCGACGTGGTCGTCGCCCGGCCGGTGGCCTCGTACGCCGTCCGGCTGGTTCGGGCCACCCGCCCGCACATCGAGAGCAACCCGGCGTTCATCCGCCAATACCTGACCTGGGGCGCCGGGCCGCGCGCTTGCCAATCGCTGCTTCTGGGCGGCAAGGCCAAGGCACTGCTTGAGGGCCGACCGCACGTGGCCATCGACGATATACGCTTCGTGGCCAAACCGGCCCTTCGGCACCGCCTCGTGACCAACTTCACCGCCGAGAGCGGGAACGTCAGCACCGACGACATTGTCGGCCAACTCCTGGACGAGTTGCCGGAAGCAGTGTAGTCACGCGCGCCCGAGCGGGAGCGGCGCAGCGTGGCGGGGGCACGCGCCGCCTCGCCGCCGCAGGGCGCCCTCGCGCAGGGGATTCCATCGCCAAGGGGCCGGACGCCGACAGGCCGCCCGTTTGACCGTACACCGGACCGGTCGTTCAACCATGCCAGAGCAAACGTTCATCGATCCGAAGGGTTTGGCCAAGATCCTGCGCATGGAGTTGGTCGCCCGCGGCGTGGTCCAGGGCTTCCTCTCCGGCCGCCACCCCAGTCCCTATCACGGGTCGAGTGTCGAGTACGCCGACCACCGCCCGTACAGCGTGGGCGACGAACTCCGGGCCCTCGACTGGAAACTCCTCGCCAAGACCGACAAGTACTACGTCAAACTCTTCGAGGACCAGACCAACCTTCGCTGTACCATCCTGCTCGATGCCTCACGGTCGATGACGTTCGCGGCCGAGAACCGCATGACCAAACTGACCTACGGAACCCATCTGGCCGCCGCACTCGGATACCTGATGCTCCACCAGAACGACGCCGTCGGCCTGGCCTTGTTCGACAGCCGGTTGCGGCATTACCTGCCGGCCCGTTCAACGCCCAGCCATTTCCGCCTCATCGTCGAACTCCTCGAAACCGTCCGGCCCCGGCTCGAAAGCCGCATGGGACCCGTCATGCACGAACTTGCCGCACGCCTGAAACGACGCGGCATGGTGATCCTTATCAGCGACCTGCTCGACGACCCCGAGACCATCTTCGACGCCCTCGGGCATTTTCGCTACCGACAGCACGAGGTCCTCGTCTTCCACGTGATGGACCCCCACGAGTTGACCTTCCCGTACGAACGGCTCACACGGTTCAAAGACATGGAAGGCACGTCCATGATCGTGGCCAACCCGGGCAGCATACGGCGGCGGTATCTGGAGCGGCTCGGCACGTTCATGAGCCGCATGAAGGCAGGGTGCCTGGAACGCGGCATCGCCTACCAACTCGCCACCACCGATACGCCCTGGGACCAGATGCTCGGCGCCTATCTGGACCGCCGAAGTCGAATGGGCTGACCCGCGAATGATTAATCCGCTACTGCTTCTGTTTCTGCCGCTCGCGCTGGTCCCCGTGATTCTGCACCTGATCACCCGGCACCGCCTGCGGACCGTGGAACTGAGCACCTTCCGGTTCCTCGTCGACAGTTACGTGCAGCAGCGGCGGCGTGTGCAACTGCTCGAGTTCCTCGTCATGCTCCTGCGGTTCGCCTTTGTCATCCTCATTGTGTTGACGCTCGCCCGGCCGGTCCTCGAGCGTTTCGCCTTCCTTGGCGCCGGCGGCGCCGGCCGCGACGTCGCCATTATCATCGACGCCTCCCCGTCGATGGACCTCTCCAGCGGCGGCACCACCAGCCTCGAACGGGCACGAGCCGCCGCCCGGACCGTCATCGAACTCCTCGGCGACGAGGACCACGTCAAGGTCATCCGGGCCGGGGCCCGGCCGCAGGTCCTCGCCGAGGGCTTCGCGGGACGCTCCGACCGCGTCGTCCAACTGCTCCAGGACGTCAACGCCGACGCCGGCGGGGCCGACCTCCCCGCCGCACTCGAAGAGGTCTTCGCCTCCAAACCCCACGGCAGCCGCGTCATCTACCTCATCAGCGACGGACTCCGCCGAACCTGGGCCAACCTGGCCGACCAACCCGTGCTCGAAAAACTCGACGACCAGACCCAGGTCGTCGTCATGAACCTCGGCCCCGCCCAGCCGGCCGCCAACATCGCCGTCGTCGGCGACCCGCCCCGGTCCGACCGCCCCATCAAAGGCCTCCCGGTCCTGCTGAATGTCACCGTCGTTAACGGCTCCGACCGGGAGGCGGCCGATACCGTCCTGTCCGTCCTCCTCGACGACGAACTCGTCAGCCAGGTCAACCTCTCGCTCCAGAGCGGCCAGCGCGTCACGCGTTCCCTGAGCATCACGCCGAGCCGCTCCGGGATGATCCGCGGACGGTTTGAAGTGCCCGCCGATGCCTTCCCCGACGACGACGCCTTTCTGTTCTGCCTCAACGTCGCCGAAAAACTCAACGCCCTCGTCGTCACCGGACCCCCCGGCGCCAAGAAGGTCGAGAAGCCCGGCCTCTACCTCCGCGCAGCACTGTCATCACCCCGACGCGTCCAGTCTTCCGCCATAGGCGCCGAGGAACAGCGGCTGGCCGAGGCCATCGACGTCACAACCGTCCCACACGACGCACTCACCGACGCCATGCTCAACGCCGCCGACGCCGTCATCCTGGCCGACGTCCCGCTCGATGCCGCGCGCGGAACGCTCCTGCGCAAATACGTCCGGGCCGGCGGCGGCGTGTTCGTCCTGCCCGGACCGCATGTCGACCCCGACGCCTACGCCAAACACCTGCTCGGCCAGGCCAAGCCCGACGCCCCGACGCTCACCCTCGCCAAACCCACCGGCAACCTCGACGATGAATCGAACTTCAAACCCGTCACCGGACTGAACCTCGCCCATCCCGTCCTGACGGCCTTCGCCGACGAGGCCGCCGCCTACTTCAGCACCGTTCGGCTCTACCGCTACTTCCCGCTCGAGGTGCCCAGCCGGCCGCCGAACGGTGACACGCCGCAAGAAGACCCCGACCCGCAACACGGTTCCACGCCGCGGGCAAGCGTCCTGATGCGGCTGACCGACCGCACCCCCATCTTCGCCGAGACCGCCCTCGGCGATGGCAAACTGCTCGTGGCGGGGTTTGCAGCCACGCCCGACTGGTCCAACCTGCCCCTGAAGCCCGAATTCGTCCCGATGCTCCTCCGCGCCGTGGCCCACCTGCAGAAACCGGCCGACGCCATGGCGCCGGCGGCCGTTGCGCCCGCCCAGCCCGCCCCCGTCCGACTGGCTGGCCACTGGACACGCGCACAGGTCCAGGCCACCGATCCGGCCGGCAAGCGGCACCCCATCGAACTGCACCGAACCGGCGCCTCGCTCGTCGGCGCCATGCTCCAAACCGACCGCAAAGGCTACTACACGCTCGAAATCCTGCCCCGCACACAGGGGGCGCCGGAACGCCTGGAACTCGGGTTCGCCGTCAATCTCGCGGGCGAGCAGGCCGACTTCCGCACCCTCGACGAGACACCCATCCGCGACATCCTCGCACGTCCGCCCGTATTCGCCTACGTACGCGGATCGCCCGAAGACCCCATCCTCGCCGAACAACTTACCCACAAACGAGAAATCTGGCGCACCCTCATCTGGGTCACCTTCCTCGTGATCGGCATCGAGTTCCTCATGGCAACGCTCAGGCCGCAGCGAGGCCCCACGACCACCACCGGCCTCGGCGGCGGCACCGTCGCAGAGACGAGCCGGCTCCGCCGGTGGGCCGATGCCCTCACACGCACACTCGGTCTCCGGCACGGCCGGCCGGCCCCACGCCGTCACGGCAAGGCGACAACGCCATGAACCCAACGGCACGGCAACAATCCGACGATCTGGCCAAGCAGATTGCGGCGACCCGACGCCGCCTTCGGCGCAATGCCGTCCTGGCGGGCTTCGCGCTGCTCGTCATCGCGTCGGCCGGCTGGCTGACGGTGGCGGCCGTCGCGGATATCCTCGTTGCGATGCCGGTCCCGCTGCGCCTCGCCGCCTGGGCCGTGTTCTGGCTCGTCATCGTGGCCGGCCTCGTGGGCGTGATCCTCTGGCCCGCCCTCAGACCCGTGACACTCCAGACCGTTGCCTTCCGCATCGAGCGCGCCCTGGGCGGGATGCACAACCGCCTGGTTTCAGTCATCGCCCTGCGCGACCCGAACAACCAACTGACCGAACGCAGCACCGCTTTCGTCGAGCGGCTCATCGAACAGACCGCCGACCAGATGGCCGGCTACCGCCTCGACCGAGTCGCCGAGTCCCGGCCCCTCGGCCGCATGGTCCTGGCCGCCGGCGCAACCGTCCTCGTGCTCATGACCCTCGGCGCCGCGCTCGACCAGCGGATGTCAACCGCGATCCAGCGGCTGATGACGCCCACACGGCCCATCCCGCCGTTCACGTCCATCCGCATCGACGCCCAACCCGGCGACGTGGCCGTGCTCCAGGGCCGGCCGCTTCGCATCTCGGCCACGGTCGAGGGCGGCACGCTCGACCACCTCACGCTTCGCCTGAAACCCGACGACGGCAAGGCGCTCGCCTACCCGATGGAACGCGAGACCGACGGCCGCTTCGCCTTCACACTCAGCGCCGTCAACACCTCCTACGAGTACCAGGTCTTCGGCGGCCGCACGTGGACCTCGCCGAACCGCATTACCCTCGTCACACGGCCGGTCGTCGAACGGCTCGTCGCCGCCGTCCACCTGCCCATGTACATGGGCCTTGCCGAACCCCGCCCCGTCCAGGAGGGGGCGACCCAGATCGGCGGCCCCCTCGGTTCGACCGTCCGGTTCGAAGCCGCCGTCACCGGCGACGTGGCCGAAGGCGTCATCCACGTCTTCGAGGCACACGGCCGGAAAGAGGAGCAGACCGAGCAGCGAGAGACGATCTGGTTCGACGACCAACCCCCCCCCGATGCCGAACTCACCGGAAGGTGGCGGTGGGTAACCGAGCACGTCTACGGCGGTAGCCGCGCCCATACCTTCGGATGGGACCGCAAACCCTACGGGTTCCGCACACGGCTCAAGCCCCTGAGCGTCGACCCGAACGAGGCGTTCTTCCTCTTCGTCCGGCTCGACCCGAACGACCCGCCGGGACGGCTGATCCTGACCGCCTCCGCCGGCAAGACCACGCACAAACTGGCGTGGGATTCGTCCCGCGCCCCCCTCAAAGAAGAAGAGAAGAAGGGCCTGCGCTACATCGGTCCGCTACCCGCGCCCGGCGCCTGGCGCCGCATGGAGGTGCCCATCGAGAAACTGCTGGGCGCCAAACCGGCCGGACCGACCCACCTCGACGGCCTCGCGTTCGAGATCGACCGCGGCGCCGTCTGCTTCGACCGGGCCGGCGCCGTCCGCCACATCACACGCGAAATGGAGCAGACCCAACTCGTCCATCTCGCGGACCTCGATATGCACCTCGACCAGGCGACCGGACGATGGGCCGGCCGCGTCCCCCTGGAGGCCGACCGCCACGTCACACTGGAGTTCCGCAGCCCGCTCGGCCATCCGAGCGCCGCCATGAAGGCCATCCCCCTGGTGACCACGGCCGACCGGCCCCCCACCGTCCTGGTGGAGCGGCCCGGCAAAAGCCTGACCCTCCCCCGGTCGGAGTCCGTCCCGCTCATGGTCCGCGTCTTCGACGATTACGGCGTGGCCGACGTGTGGATCCAGACCGGCCCGAAGCCCCGCGCCCTCAAGGAGCCCGAACGGCTGGCCCAATACGACCGGCCCGAGACCAGCCGCCTCGTCGTCGGCACACTCGACGCACGACGCCTCGGCCTTCAGCCCGGCCAGTCCGTCTACTACCGCGTCCTGGCTCACGACCGCAAGGGCCAGCAGGTGGCCAGTGAACCGTTCCGGCTGGGTCTGGCCGAATCCGAGGCCGACCGCACCCAGGCCGAGACCCGCAGCAGAGAGGCCATGGCCAATCTGCTCAACGGCATCGGCCGCATGGTCAACGTGTTCGACCATCTCGGCGACGGCGCCCAGGACGTGCTCATCACCGTGCCACAAAGCGCCACGCTCGACGTCGACACCGGGTCCGGGGTCGTCGAACTGTTGAGCCAGGACGGCACGCCCCTGACGGCGGGGCAGATCCGCGGCCTCATCGAGAAATGGAAAAACGAGATCACCGACGAGCAACTCGAACAACTCGCCCGCCTGCGGCAAAGAGCCGCCGAAGAACGAGAAAAACTCCTCGAACTCGCCGGCGGATTCGACCACGCAGCAACCGACGCCGACCGCTCCATCTACCAGTTGCCCGTCGAAGCCGAAGTGCTCCGCGCCATGGCCGAACGCGCACGCAACCTCGCTGGCGCCATGCCGCAGATACCCGACGGCGACGGCCTCAACGAAGACGTGCTGGCACGCCTGGCAACGCTCCAGGAACTGTCGCTCGAACAGCAGCACGAGATGCAGGAACTCCAGCGACAGTTCCAGAAACTCTTGGCCGCAAGAGAAACTCTCGCCGACGACCCCCTCCAGGCCCAGGACCAGTACGCCGCCCTCATGGCACAGATCCGCGGCCAGCAGGCGATGCAGCAACTCGGCGGACTCGGCGACTACTTCCAGTCCCAGCAGCAGCAACTCCAACAGTTACGCGAGCAGGTGGCGGCCCTCCGCGACCAGGCCGAGTCGGCCGACGCCGAGCGGCTCGAAGAACTCTCGGCGGCCCAGCAGGAGTTGGACCCCGAAGCCCTCGAACTCATCCGCCGCGCACAGGAAGTCTTGCAGCAGCGGCTCCGGAAAATGGCCGATGGCCAAATGCTCCTGCCACCCGCACCGTGGGTGCCGCCGGGACGCCGCGAGATGGCCCAACCCGTCGAAGCCGATACGCCCGAAGAAGAGCCGCCAACGCCTCCCGCCGCACCCGACCTCGACGCCATCCGACGCCGCATCGAGGAACTCGAGAACCAGGACGCCGGCGACTGGTGGGACCGGCCGGTTCACACACCGCCCACACCCTTCACGCTCGAGGCCAACGACCGCTTCGCCGACCGGCATCGCCCCACCGAACCCGGCCGGCCGTGGATGACCGGACCCGTGACGCCTCGCCAGATGCTTATGTCACATCAGGATCGCCTGTACCAGGCACTGACCGCCAACAGCAATCGCACCTCGGCCGCCCAAAGCCAACTGGCACACGCCATGTCGCAACTCGAACAGGCGATGCTCCCGATGCAGGGCACGTTGCAGCAGGTCACGGGGCCCATGGCGGCCGACGCGCTCAACGGGCTTCAGCAAACACTCGGATCACGGGCCATGCGACAGGCCATGGGCATGGTCTCGCGGACGGCCATGCAACTCGCTGCGGCACAGGCCCAGGGACAAATGCAGACCTTCTGGCCGATGAGCGCCGCCAACGCCATCGGGCCCATGCCACCCATGGGACCCGTCCGCCCGGGGATGGTCCTCAACATCGATCTCGGAGACCTCGACCTGCCCGCCGACCAGGGCCACGCCCTGTACCGGCTGCCGCCCTGGCTCCGCCAGCCGCTCGTCGAAGGCATGCAGGAACGCGGCCCGGAGGCCTACCAGCCCCTCATCGACGCCTACTACCGAAGCCTCAGTGAAGAGGTCGAAAAACCCGACGCCCAGGCCGACGTGACGCCAACGCCGAAGCCGCCGAAACCCAAGCCGCCACCGTCGAAGCCCGCCTCAGCCAAACCGCCAGCCACCAAACCCAAAACGCCCACACCCAAGAAACCCGCACCCAAACCGCCCGCCACCAAGCCGAAGACGCCCACACCCAAGAAACCGGCGCCCAAACCGCCTGCAACCAAACCCAAAACGCCCACACCCAAGAAACCGGCACCGAAACCGCCCGCAACCAAGCCCAAGACGCCGGCACCCAAACCGCCGGTGCCCAAACCACCGGCCACCAAGCCCAAGACGCCCACACCCAAGAAACCCGCACCGAAACCGCCCGCAACCAAACCCAAAACGCCGGCACCCAAGACGCCAGCGCCCAAGCCGACCACGCCAACGCCCAAACCACCGGCTACCAAGCCCAAGACACCGACACCCAAGACGCCAGCGCCCAAACCGCCCGCCACCAAGCCAACGACGCCGGTGCCCAAACCACCCGCGACCAAGCCGACCACGCCGGCGCCAAAGACACCGGCGCCCAAACCGCCGGCCACCAAACCGACCACGCCAGCACCGAAACCGCCAGCGACCAAGCCGACGGCCACCAAGCCGACCACGCCAGCACCGAAACCGCCAGCGCCCAAACCGACGGCCACCAAACCGACGACGCCAGCACCGAAACCGCCGGCGTCCAAACCACCCGCGACCAAGCCGACCACGCCAGCACCAAAGACACCGGCGCCCAAACCGCCCGCCACCAAACCGACGACGCCGGCGCCCAAACCGCCCGCCACCAAACCGACGACGCCAGCACCGAAACCGCCGGCGCCCAAACCGCCCGCTA
>CAZEBQ010000165.1:0-9321 GCA_964510295.1 uncultured Anaerolineales bacterium
GGCCGACCGCGGCGCCGCCTACGACCGCACCATCGAGATCGACCTCGCCCGCGTCGAGCCGATGGTCGCCTGCCCGCACTCGCCCGGCAACGTGAAGACGGTCCGCGAGATCGCGGGCCTGCCGGTCAACCAGGTCTGCATCGGCAGTTGCACGAACGCCAGTGTACGGGACCTGCTGACGGTGGCGGCCATGCTCAAAGGACGCCGGGCCCGGCCGGAGGTCGGCCTGGTGGTGGCGCCGGGGTCGCGGCAGGTGCTTCAGACGATCGCGCGGACCGACGCGTTGGAGGTCCTGGTCGCGGCGGGTGCGCGGATCGACGAGGCGGCCTGCGGGTTCTGCATCGGTGCCGCCCAGGCGCCGCACACCAACGCCGTGAGCGTCCGCACGTCGAACCGCAACTTCGAAGGGCGAAGCGGCACGATGTCCGCACAGGTTTACCTGACGAGTCCCGAGACGGCCGTCGCGTGCGCGGTGACCGGCCGGTTGACCGACCCGCGCGACCTCGGCGTCGCCTGCCCCAAGGTCCGCCTGCCGCGCCGCCTCGCGCTCGACGACTCGCTGGTCCTGCCGCCCGCCGAGAACCCGGACGAGGTCGAGGTGTTCCGCGGTCCGAACCTGGTGGGCCCGCCACCCATGGAGGCCCTGCCCGACCGTCTGGCCGGGCCGGTCGCCCTGACGGTGGGCGATTATGTCACGACCGACCACATCATGCCCGCAGGCAAACTGACCATCTACCGGAGCAACGTGCCGAAGTACGCCGAGTTCGTCTTCAGCCGGGTCGACGACGGGTTCGCGTCGCGATGCGCCGAGGCGCGAGACGCCGGGAAGGCCAACGTCATCGTCGCGGGCGCCAGTTACGGCCAGGGGTCCAGCCGCGAGCACGCCGCCCTGTGCCCCCGGTTCCTCGGTGTCCGGGCGGTTCTGGCCAAGAGCATCGAACGGATCCACCAGGCCAACCTCGTGAACTTCGGCATCCTGCCGCTCGTCTTCGCCGACCCCGCCGACGCCGAGAAGGTCCGACAGGGCGATGAACTGGAACTCGCGGACCTGAGAACGGCCGTCGCCGAACGCGACACCGTGACGGTCCGCAACGTGACGCGGGGCACCGCGTTCGAGGTGCGGCTGAACGCCTCGCCGCGCCAACGTCGGATCCTCCTGGCCGGCGGCGTCCTGAACCTGGCGGGAGCCGACGCGGACGGGTAATGCTACAACGCCATGTCGGTCTTCTGCGCGGTGGGTCTGGATCGGCGACCGCGCAGAAAGTCGCGATCGGGTGCCCTGGGGACCTCTTCACGCGGCGGCTGCGGAGACCCGCCGCCCAACGCGCTGCTGTCCCCCAACGCGGACCGCCTCAGGGCGAGCGGGGTTTGTCCTTGCATGGGTTGCCGCAGCGCCGTATTGTATGTGTTGCGTACGCCGATATGTTTGGCCAGGTTCGTCATGCGCGATTGGCCCGAGGAGTGCCTGCTCGTTTGAGAGGGGCTGAAAGGGGGCGACGGTGAGAAGACACATTTCGCCCGCGTCATGGCTGGGCTGCCTCGTTTCTGTGATGACTCTCCTTTCTTCCCCGTGCGACCGCGGGCCGCTGTTGGCGGAAGAAGCCGGGTCGGAAGTCACCAACTACATGCCGATCCCGATCGTCGGCCACCTTGGCGACGAAGTGGTTCCGAAAGGCATCGAGACGTGCCTGAGGGAGGCGGCGCGGAACCCGCGGATCAAGCACATCGTCTTCCGAATCAAAAGCCGCGCGGGCAACTTCCAGGCCGCAGAGAGCATCAGGAGCATTGTCCAGAAGTACGACGACCGCTTCCAGTACCACGCGCTGGTCGAGGAAGCCATCGGGCCGGCTGTATGCCTGGTCGTCTGCTGCGACACGATACACATGACCGAAGGGTCCAGCGTGGGCGGGCAAGACGCGCAATCTGGCAGCCGGATAAGCAACGCCCTCGCGGTCTCGGTCGGCTCAGTGGCCCGGAAGAAGAAGCGCGATTTCACCTTGGTGCGTGCCATGCTGATGCCCGAAGCGCAGGCCCATGTGTGGGAGGACAAGGCCGGCAAGATCCACATCGATCCGCTTCCGCCGCAGGGGGCTTCGCCGGACAAGATGATCCTGCAGGTGGGCGGGGCGGCCTTGCTGACCCTGCCGCGGGACGACGCGGTTAAGATCGGCTTTGCCAGAGCCGGAGTTGAGAAGGCCGAGGGTCTGGGCCCCGCGCTCGGGCTCTCGGGATGGCGCGCGGTCATGAGCCACTGGGCCGCAGGCGTCATGAACCGACTGAGGAGCCAGAAGAAGAAGGAGGCCGAACAAGAGAAGGAGCGCCTCAAAAAACTCGAAGCCAACACCGAGAGGCGAAACGGCCTGCGCCAATACATCGAGCAGAAACAGAAGGAAGCCGTTCAGAACGACCCGGGGCGATTCCTCTACAAGTATCAGGACCCGGACGACACCATCGCTCAGCCCGAGATGACCCCCGCCTCCCGGCGCCACTGGCGCGAACGCACGAAGGAGTGCATAGCGGTCTGGGAGCACGTCCGCGACGCGGCCCTGCAACTTGAGGCATTCGAGCGGGAAGCCGTGCAACTCGGCGGCAAGCGTCTTATGTCCAAACTCGTCCTGAAAACCATCTGTGAACGCGCCACGGACGAGATCCAACGCCTGGAGGAGCAACGTACGCGGTGTGAGCCATGAGGCCGTTATCTCGGCGGCTCGTTGGAGCAGGCTCCCGTCGGCAGGCAAGAGACAGCACGCCGGCAGGCCCCATGCGGCATACGCATCGTCTTGGTACGGTCTTGTATCTTGACCCGCAGCCCCAAACGGTCGGCCCACGCCAGTTCCGGATGAACCCAAAAAAAGGGCCTCCCGGTCACGCCGTACCGGGAGGCTCCTCCCTCGCTCGCGCGGATTCCTGGCTTAAGCCTCCTCAGCAAAGCGCCAGGTACGTCGCGAGCGTCAGAACAACCAGTTTGATCCGTCGGATGAGTTCCTCGTTTGTCATGGCATCAAACTCCGTTGCGGGTCTTTACTGAACTATACGCAAAAAGGGGAAGAAAGCAAGCGCCGTCCCCAAGATGTAACCCTAGGCAAGATAGGGGGTTAGGGACGATGCCCATCACGCCACCCATTGCCCATTTTCGCAGGTAGAAGGTAGACATCGCGTCGGCCGGGAGTATAATTCACGTTCTACGGTGACAGCCGGGCCGCAACGGGCGGCCGCGCACCGAACCGTTGACTCGGGGAGGAATGCCCAATGCGAGAGAAGGTCGAAGCGATCATCAACGAAATCCGCCCGATGCTTCAGGCCGACGGCGGCGACATCGAACTGGTGGACGTCGAAGACGGCGTTGTCAAAGTGCGGCTGCGCGGGGCCTGTGCCGGCTGTCCCGGCGCCCAAACCACGTTGAAGGTGGCCGTCGAACGTCGTCTGAAAGACCAGATCCCGGAAATCCTACGCGTCGAACCCGTCACCGACGCGGCACCTTAGCGAACCGACCCGCGAGTCTTTCGATACCTGAAAGGAGCAAGACGTGGCGTACAAGATCACCGACGACTGTGTTTCGTGTGGGGCGTGCGAGGCGGAATGCCCGGTTGACGCCATCAGCGAGGGCGAAGACACGTACGTCATCGACGCCGAGAAATGCACCGACTGCGGCTCCTGCGCCGAGGTGTGTCCGAACGATGCGATCGTCCAGGCGTAGCGCCAACCGGTAACGACCGTGCGGGGCCACCCGATGCCCAGCCACGCCGGGCAACCCCGTACCGTTGAGGCGCACCGTCACCAACCCACCACGAGGCGACGTCACGATGCCTTCCCTCGCCGACTATCAAGCGGCCGCTGAGGCGCTGCGCCGCGCGCCGTCCGTCGTCCTGACAACGCACGTCAAGCCCGACGCCGACGGACTCGGCTCTGCCGCAGCCCTGCGCCGCTGGCTCCTCGGCGAGGGAAAGACCGCCGACATCATCATCCCCACACCCGCTCCGGCCAAGTACGCCTTCATGGACCCCGACAAGGCCGTGCGAGTGGCCGGCCGCGACGTGGACCTCTCGGCCCTCGTCGCCCCCGCCCTCGTCGTGATCGTGGACACGGCCTCGTGGCAGCAACTGGAGGGCATGGCCCCCCTGGTGGCGGACTCGGGCGCGCCGGTACTGGTCATCGACCACCACGGGACGATCGATCCCCTGGCCGACCTGGCGCTCGTCGATGCCGAAGCCCCCGCCGCCGTCGTCATCGTCCACCGCCTGCTCGTCGAGGCCGGCGCATCGATCGACCCGACCACGGCCGGCTACCTGTTCGCCGGGCTGGTCGGCGACACCGACTGGTTCCGGCTGCCGAACGTCACGCCCGAGACGTTCCGGCTGGCGGCGACGCTGGTCGAGGCCGGCGCGAGCCCGACCGAGGTCCACGCTCACCTGCACCTCAGCGACGGCCTGCCGAAACTGCTACTCTGGGCCCGCGCCGTCGAGACGCTGCACCCCGCCCTCGACGGATCCGTCATGGTCATGCACCTGACCCGGGCCATGTTCCGAGAGACCGGCGCCGACGTCGGCGACACCGAGAACCTCATCAACGAGTGCATGCGGGTCCGCGGCACCCGGGTCGGCCTCATGCTGGTCGAGACCGAGGGCGACCTGGTCCGCGTCAGCCTGCGGTGCACGCCGGGCGTCAACATCCTGAAGGTTGCCGAGCAGTTCGGAGGGGGCGGGCACATACGGGCCGCCGGGGCACGGGCGAACGGACCGCTCGACCGGGTCGAGGCCGACCTGCTTGCGGCCGTCGATGAGGCGCTGAGCGAGGCCGAAAAGTCAGAAAAGCCTTGACAGTTGCCCCCTGTGCCCGTATCGTTCGCCGTTCGCACGGCTCCACGGAGAGGTGTGCGCGCAGCGTAGGAGAGGAGAGGAGAGGTTCTGTTGGCGAATCTTCAGGTACAGCAGTTGATCGACGCGGGTATCCATTTCGGCCATCCGGCCAGGCGATGGAACCCGAAAATGGCGCCGTACATCTACGGCCGCCGCAACTTCATCCACATCATCGACCTCAAGGAAACCGTCAGGGGCCTCGTCCGGGCCAGAAAATTCCTGACCCGCCTCGTCGCCGAAGGCAAGGACGCCGTCTTCGTCGGCACGAAGCGCCAGGCCCGCGCCGCCATCGAACAGGAAGCCCAGCGTTGCCTGATGCCGTACGTCAATCATCGGTGGCTGGGCGGCACGCTGACGAACTTCCGCACGATCCGCTCGCGGCTGGGCCGCCTCGAGGAACTCGACCAACTGACCGAATCCGGCGACATCAGCCGGTACTCCAAGAAAATGATCGCCGCCCTCCAGCGCGAACATCGCAAGATGAAGCGGAACCTCGACGGCATCCGCAAGATGGAAAGCCTGCCCGGCGCCCTGGTCGTCATCGACCCGGTCCGCGAGAAGAACGCCGTCCGCGAAGCCATCAAACTGGACATCCCGGTCGTGGCCCTGGCCGACACCGAGGCCAACCCCGACGACCTGACCGTGGTCATCCCGGGCAATGACGACGCGATGCGGGCCATCGAAGTCGTGGTCAAGCATCTGGCCGACGCGTGTGTCGAAGGCCTCGCGAACCGCGTCGCACGAGCAGCGGTCGAAGGCGAAGGCCAGGCCCTCACACGCGGGCCCAGCCGGCCCCGCGCCCGGGGCGAGCCTCGCCGGCCGCCCGGCGAGCGACCGGTTCCGGAGATGCCGCTGCCGACACCTCACCCGGCCATGCTCGCGACGCAGGACGGCGCCACGCAACCCGCCGACGCCGAACCGCCCGCGCCCGACGCCGAGCAGCCGGCTGCGGCCCCGCCGGCTGAGGCCCCGCCGGCCGAGGCCCCGCCGGCCGCGCCCGACGCCGCAGCGCCCGCTCCCGAGAACGACGCCGCAGCCTCCGCTTCAGCCGAGCCGTTATAAGACCCGACCTGGGCCGGGTCCGTCGGCGCGCCCGCCGCCGCCCGGCGCCGGTCCAGACGATTCTTGATTCCCTGCAGGCGGTCGCGTCCGACGCCCCTGCGAGCGGCAAACGAACACGTTGACTCTTGGTGCGAGGAGCCGAATCGATGTCCATCAGTGCAGCAGAAGTCAAGGCGCTCCGCGAACGGACCGGACAGGGCATGATGGAGTGCAAACGCGCCCTGGAGGAGGCCGGCGGCGATGCCGACAAGGCCGTCGAGGTCCTCCGCAAGAAGGGCCTTGCGACGGCCGAGAAGAAGGCCGGACGCGCCGCCGCCCAGGGACGCATCCATTCCTACATCCACCACAACGGCCGCCTCGGCGTCCTGCTCGAGGTCAATTGCGAGACCGATTTCGCCGCCAACAACGAGCAGTTCCTCGCGTTCCTGAACAACCTGTGCCTGCAAATCTGTGCCGCAGCCCCGCTGGCCGTCACCCGCGAGGGCGTCCCGGAAGACCTCGTCGAGACCGAGAAACACATCGCCCGCGAGCAGGTCGAAGGCACGAAGCCGGACCATATCATCGAAAAAATCGTCGAGGGCAAACTGAACAAGTGGTACGCCCAACGCGTCCTGCTCGAGCAGCCTTACGTCAAGGACGACCAACGCACCGTGCAGGACCTCCTGACGGAACAGATCGCGACGATCGGCGAGAACGTCATCATCCAGCGCTTTGCACGCTTCGAGGTCGGCGAGACCGAGGCCGACTGACCCGGGAATGCCCATGGCCGCGAACGTCTATCGGCGGGTCCTGCTGAAAGTCAGCGGCGAGGGATTCTGCAAACCCGGCGGGTCCGGCATGGACCCGGACGAAGTCCGGACGGTCGCCCGCCAGATTGGGGAAGTGGCCGGCACCGGGTGCGAACTCGCCGTCGTGGTGGGCGGCGGGAACTTCCTCCGCGGCGCCGGGTTCTCCCAAGAGGCCAACGTCAACCGGGCAACGGCCGACTACATGGGCATGATCGCGACCGTCATCAACGGCCTCGCCCTGCAGGACTGCCTCGAAGGCCTCGGCGTCGACACCCGCGTCCAGTCGGCCATCGAAATGCACGACGTGGCCGAACCGTTCATACGGCGGCGATGCATCCGCCACCTCGAAAAGAAACGCGTCGTCATCCTCGCCGGCGGAACCGGGAACCCCTTCTTCACCACCGACACCACGGCCGCTCTCCGCGCCAGCGAGATCCAGGCCGAGGTCCTCCTCAAGGCCACCAAGGTCGACGCCGTCTACTCCGACGACCCCAACGCCAACCCCGACGCCACGCGCTTCGACCACCTCACCTACAGCGACGTCATGCAGCGGGACCTGAAGATCATCGACCTTGCGGCTATCAGCCTCTGCCGGGACAACACGATCCCCATCATCGTCTTCAATCTCAAACGCGAAGGAAACATCCGCAAGGTCATTGCGGGTGAACCCATCGGAACACGTATTGGAGACTAGATATCGTGCCTGTTGACGACATCCTTCTCGAAACCGAAAACAAAATGGGCAAGGCCGTCGAGCACCTCAAAGGCAGCCTGCGGACACTGCGCACCGGACGGGCCTCCGCCGGACTCGTCGAGCACCTCAAGGTCGATTACTACGGCAGCCCGACGGAACTGCGGCAGTTGGCCACCATCACCGTGCCCGACCCGCTCATGATCCTCATCAAGCCGTACGATCCCGGCAGCGTCGGCGACATCGCCAAGGGCATCCAGGCATCCGACCTGGGAATCACCCCCGCGGTCGACGGCAAGGTCATCCGTCTGTCGATACCCCCCCTGTCACAGGAGCGGCGGCAGCAACTCGTCCACCAGATCAAGGAACAGGGCGAAGAGGCCAAGATCACGCTGCGCAACCTCCGCCGCGACGCCATCAAGCACATCGACGCCGAGGAAAAGGCCAAAGACCTCGGCGAGGACGGCGCCCGCAAGGCACGCGACGACGCCACCGACCTCGTCCACCGCCACGAGAACCAGGTGGACGAGGCCCTCCGCCTCAAGACCGACGAAATCATGGAGGTCTAATACGACAGCGCCACTTCGTGCGCGGCGGGTCTTCGTACATGTTTAGCGTGTCATTCCGAGAGAGCGAAGCGAGTCGAGAGCCTGCCCTGAGCGCAGCCGAACGGGAATCTCGCCGTTATCCGTGTCCGGACGACGAGATTTCCTGCGGGCACTCGGGGTACAGCGCTCCGCTCGCCCTCGCCTTCGGCGAGGGCTCGGTCGAAATGACATCGCTTCGGGAGCACGCTAAACAGGTACGGTCTCCCGACCCGCCGCGCAACGGCGAGAATGGGCTTTCGAGCGCGGTGGGTGCGGAGACCCACCGCGCGGAATGTGCCGCGCACGAAGTGGCGCCGTAGGGCTAACCCTCACGCCGAAACACGCTCGCGGCAGGTCGATCGGCCTGCCGCGGTTTCTTTCGGGATGGACCGGGCCACGATTGATCGAGAATGACCGGGACCTTCCCGTCCCGGCTCGGGGCGCGGATCCGGGAGAGTTTCCCTTAAGGCGGCCGCAGCATCGTCCGATAATACGATAAGGCGAGGGGAACGCCTGTGCCCTGCCCGCGCAGATGCCCCGCAGTTCGCTCAGAGGAAGAGACACCGCTATGACGAGACTCGCCCTGGTGGACCGTGTACGGTCCTGGTTTGGCGGAAAGGGCCGGACGGCGGGGATCTCGGCCCGGCCGCGCCCGCTTGCCTCGGCCGCCCGCACCGAACTGGCCTTGGCTGCCAATGCCGTGGGAGGCGCGAGCGCCGCGGCGGACATGCCTCAAGACGTCGCGGCACCGCAGCCCGTGCGGGAACCCGCCGCCGAGACGGCTTCACGAATCGGCACGGGCGCCCGGTCCGCACCGCCGACGACCTGCCTCGACCCGCTGGACCCGGAGTGGCTCCAGGCCGTGCCCTCGCTCGAAGAGATCGGCAGCGAACTGGACGGGCACCGCGAGACCAACCGCACCATCATGGAGACCGTCCAGCGGCTGCCCGACCTGGCCTCGAATCAGGCTGACCTGACCGTCGAAACCAACAAGGTCCTGATGGGGCAAACCGGCCTGCTCGAATCAATTCTCGATTCGGTCACGTCGCTTCGGTCGGCGTTTCAGACGATCAACGAAGGTTCCAGGCGGCAGGCGGTCGCCCTCGCCCAACTCGAAGCGGCGCATCGCGAGGTGCTCCTCGGATACCAGACCATGCTGTTGAAGGCTCACCGGCGTCTCGGGCGGCTGGCAGCGCTGGCCATCCTGATCGCTGCGGCAGCGCTGGGCGGCGCCGGGTACGTGGCCTACCTGGTTCTGGTTGCTTCATAGTCGCTGCACACCGCGATCGGGTAGGCAGGGGCGATTGCTCGCCCCCGCCTCCCACACCACCGTACAT
>CAZEBQ010000166.1:0-9283 GCA_964510295.1 uncultured Anaerolineales bacterium
CTGCGTTCGCGGCGGCCTGGGAAGGCCGCCGCGCGGAACGTAGCGTAGTAGTACTCAGCGGGTCATCCGGAACCAGGAGACGACGATTATGGATACGAGATTCAGCCGCCGGGGTTTCGTGCGAGGCGTGGTGTCGGGCGCTGCCGCCGTCACAGTGCTCGGCAAGTCGGTCCTCGCCATGGCGGGTGCCGCGCCGAAGCCCACGGACAAAGCCATCTGGCCGTTCTACGCCTTCGACAACGGGGTTCGGACGGTCCCGACGGTCGAGGGCAAGGTCAAACTGCTGAAGGACCTCGGCTATGTCGGCATCGAGTGCCAGATGAACCACAAGGGGTTGCCCGGGATGCTCGAGGCCCTCGACAAGCACGGCCTGACGCTGAACGCCGTCTACGCCGTGCCGTTTTTGGAGAATCCGCCGGACCCTGGTCTGCCGGAATCGGTCAAGCGGATGAAGGGCCGCGCCACCCGCATCGAACTGGCCATCCGCAGCCGCACCTTCAAAAAACCGTCCGACCCCGCCGGCGACGAGAAGGGCGCCGACCTGCTGAGGCACGTCAGCGACCTCTGCGCCGACACCGGGCCGGTCGTCTCGGTCTATCCGCACACGGGATTCTGGACGGAGAAGGTGGAGGACGGGGTGCGGCTGGCCCGCCGCATCGGCCGAGGGAACGTCGGCACGAACTTCAACCTGGTTCACTGGCACTGGGTCAAGCAGGGGCGGCCGCTCGAAGCGGTGCTGAAGGAAGCCGCGCCGCACCTGATGAGCGTGACCATCAACAACGGCCAGCGCGATAAACGCACGATCACGTCCCTCGATGAAGGCGACTACGACCTGGTGGGCTTCATGCGGCTGCTGAAGAAGGTCGGCTACACCGGGCAAGTGGGCCTTCAGTGCTGGAGCATCAAGGAGAAGTCGGAGCTGCACCTGGCGCGGTCGATGGAGCGCTGGCGCGAGATCGTCAAGGAAGCCCTGGCGCAGCGATAGCCGCACCCTTTGGGTTTCCCGAGGCGTGTCTGTTCCTACTTCGCCGGTTCGCGTGGTTCGGGTGTCACGAGCGGGTGGCCGCTGGACTGCTCGCGTTTCCGAGCGTCCTCTGCGATGGCCCGAACGTCGTACCCGAACCGTTCGGCGGTCTCCTCACGGCGTTTGCGAACCTCATCTACGATTGGGTCTTCACGCATCGCTACGCTCCCATCAGCCCTGCTGGCGTGCAGATGATCGGTGGGTCGAACCCGAGAGAACGCAGACAGCTTGCCAGCGGTCCGAGGATCTCTGCGTTGGCCAGGTGCCGACAATTCCATGTTAAGAGAATGTCCATCTGGTGGACCGTGGCGACGGCGACGTGCAGGGCATCCCCCGCGGCGTTGGGTGGAATCACGTCCTGATGGATCACGGCCCCGGCCAAACTGATGGCCTCGTCGGTAATCGGCACTTTGGGAACTCCCGCGAGCAAGGCCACACGCCTTTGGGCGGCTTCCACATCTCCGCCTCCGGCTTCGTCCAGCACGAACTGGGAGATATAAAGACCGAACCGGTCGCGCCGTTCATTCCACCACTCACGCGTGAGTTCCTGATGGGCCGCGATTATCAAATCGCGGCTGGGCCGAGCCGCCAGATAACTCACGATCGTGGTTTCCAGGTAGACGCGTTTCTTCACCGTACGCTCTTTGCTTATCCGGTCCTCATCGTTCATCGCTCACGCCTGAAACCCTTCGCATCCGCTATTTTACTTGCGACCGGAGGTATCCGCAAAGGCTTTCTGTGTGGCGGCACATAGCGAGCCCCGGAATCCGCAGCGCGAATGCGGTTGGGGCATCGTGCCAAGCCATATGGCAGCCAGCGCGGGCGATGATTCCCGAGTCCGCGAAGCCCCTCCTGCACATGAGGTCTCATGGCTACTGCTTCGCCGGCGCCGCCTTCGGCTTGCCCATCGGGTCGGACGGCTCTCGGACCTCGACCTTGCGCGGGGCGATGGCGCGGACGAGATCGGGCAGGTCGTATCGCGTCAGGGCCGCCGGGACGATGCCGTTTAGTTGGCTCTTGCACATCGGCGTGGCCACCACGTCCATCCAGGAGTCGATCGACCGCTCCACGGTCACGGCCTTGAGCCGCTCATCGAGCGCTGCCGCATGCAGCGCCACCGGTCCGGCGCCTTCGATGCCGCTGATGCGGATGTTGCCCGCGTCGATCTGGTTGCGTGCCGAGAGCACGTCGAGGGCAGCGAGCACGTCCTCCACCCGCTGGCCCAGCAGTGGCCGGCCGAGGTGCACGCCCAGATACGAGATCGGGTACTCGTTGTGCCAGTACTTCTTGGGCTTCTTGGAGGCGGTCTCGCCCCAGCCGCGCGCGTCGATGGCGAAGACGGCGCTGCCGCCGGCAACGATCGTCTCGATGGCCCCGCCGGGCGCGGCGTCGGCCGCTTTGCCGCGGCTGTCGACGTACAGGACGACGGGGGCCTTCTTCTTCCCGGTCTTCGGCAGGAAGAGCAGGGCGGGCACGGGCACGTCGCCGGCCCGTTCGATGAGGAGTTTCTCGATGTGGTAGCCGTTTCGCTTGACGGTGCCGACCGTCTTGGCGGCCGGCTTGGGCTTTATCTCGCGGATGCCGGCCATCCGGCGGACTTCGGCCAGGCACGTCTCCTTCGGCCCGTTGCGCCAAAAGGCCTCGCGCTCAGGCGCCAGCGCCTTGGCCCGCTCAAGGCTGAGGTCCCAGACGGTCACGCCCTTGAGGTCGTGGACGATCTGGCCGCTCTCGGAGACCTGGAGTTCCTCGTCGTTTCGGACCGTGAGTTCGGTCTCGACGGGGGCGTCGTCAATGCCCTGGAGCCACCGCTGCATCCATCGCAGGGCGGCCTCGCGTCGCGGCTTCGAGAACCCGTGTTTGTCGGGAAACTCGAAGAGGTTCACGCGTTCGCCGTGGCCGAGGATGCCGTAGAGGCGTTTGGCCTCGCGGAAACTGGCCCACGAACCGTCGATGTCGAAGAAGTCGTGCGTGGCCGTCAGAACGAGCGTCGGCTTGGGCGCCCGCATCGTCAGGTAATCGGCGTGGTCGATGCCGAGTTTGACCTGGGCGGTGATGTTCTGCTCGCCGTCCTGCGGGCCGATCGTCGCAAAGAGCCGCTCCAGCGACGTGATGTAGCACGACGGGGCGGCGGCATAGATCCGCTTGTCGGTGATCATCAGGTACGACGTCATCGTCCCGCCGCCCGAGTTGCCGGTGCAGCCGATGCGCTCGGCGTCCACCTCGGGCCGGCTGATGAGGTAGTCGATACTGCGGACGCCGTCCCAGATGCGGTACGTCGCGGCGCCCCAGCCGCACAGCCGCGCGCCGATATCGGTCAGCGTGTGTTCGGTGGTGCCCCAGATCTTCGGCTTGCCGTTGGAGTCGAGGAGTTGGCACCGCTCGCCCTGGCCGATGGGATCGTAACAGAGGACGACGAACCCGTGCCGCGCGAGCAGCATACTGATGCTCTGGTAGGCGCCCGACGCCTTGCCGTTCTTGCTGTGGCCGCAGGGCACCAGGACGCCGGGGTAGGGGGGCTTGCCCTCCTTCGGAATGTAGAGGTTGGCGGTGACGTGGTGGTTGGGCCGGCTCTCGTAGATGACCTTCTCGATGCGGTAGCCGGCGGCGTCGATGGTGCCGACGGTGCGGCCCTTGAGCGGTGTCCGCTCGGGGAAGAGGCCGTTGGCGGCGACCCAGTCGGCGTACTGTCTCTTCTGACGCTCGATGATCTTTTCGGGCGTGTCGAGCGCCTCGACGGCCTTGAGGCGGGCCTCGAAGCACTTGCCGCATTCGGCCAGCAGGTAGTCCCTCAGCATTTCGCCGCGCGTTGCGGCCGGCAGGATGCTGAGGTCTTCCTTCGGGGTCTCAGCCGCCGACGCGCCGACGGCAGCGAGGAGCATCAGAAGTGCGGCACACGAGCCGAGCCAATGCATGAGCGGCCTCCTCCAACAGAACGCGCCGCGCCATGGCGGCGGCTAACCGCGGTTCACCGTTCTGAGACCAGGTCACCGAAGGGTGCGAGCAGGTCGTACTGGTTCCGCCACGTGGTATACATGATGCCGCGACAGCCGGCCGTGGCGTCGATGGCTTCGAGCCAGCCCGTCGGATTCTCGAGCGTGTCGCCGTCGTAGTAGGCGCCGGCGAGCGTCCTGAAACCGAGGCGCGAGAAGTGGTCCAGACTCTCACGCCGCTTCTTGTAGTACCAGCAGACGATGCCCAGGTCCTTCGGCACGTGCTGCCACGAGCCGGCGAAGTCACCGTCCACCAGGTAGTAGTCGCCGTGCGCGTTGTGGTTCGGGTCAAGCATGTCGGACCAGCACCAGACGTCGGCCCGGGGGTTCACGTCGCGGATCATCCTCATCTGGCGGGTGATGCACTCGCCCAGGATTTCGCCCATCGTCTTCTTGCGCCGCTTGCAGGCCAGGCACGACCCGCCCGCGCGGACCTCGTCCATACTCAGAAGGTACGTCCCCGGCGCCAGGTGCTTGTGGATGAGCCGGACTTGCTTTCGCCAGATCTCCTGCACCTTCGGCTCCGACATGCACACGCTGACCTGGCCGCGATTGATGGCGATGCCATGGTAGTAACCGACGCGCAGCCGCTCGCCGTCCGAGATGCGTCCGCCCTCCAGCAGCCGGATGGGCGGGCCGTCGTGGTCGAACCGGAAGTTGAGCCTGGGGTCGGCAATCGGGGCGTAGTCGCGGCCTTCCTCATAGGCGGCCCCCGTCGTCTCGTTGCACACGGTCACGGGCGTACCCGGACGGCGGAGGATATTGACGAGGCCCACTTCCTCAATCGCCAGGTCGTCCACCCAGAATCGGCCGCTCCGTGCGCCCCACGTGCCCGCGTAGATGCCCACCGTGGTGTAGTCGAGGCTGTTGAACGCGCTCGTGACCCGGCGCCAGCCGGTCGTCGAGGGCACGCGCAGACGTTGCGGCGCGATGTAACGCCCCTTCGCAAGCACCTGCACCAAAAGGCGGTCCGCCGGGGCCAGGTTCTCGGTCCTGACCCAGCACGTAACGCGGTACGAGCGGTGCGGCTGCACGGTCACCTCCTGCATCACGCGGCCGTGCAGGCGGGGGTCCTTCGTAAAGTCCTGGAACCGTAGCGATGCCCGCCCGCTGTGGCAGACCTCGGTGTCCACGAACGAGATGGTGCCGGGCTTGTCGTGGAACCGAAAGCCCTCGACGCGGTGGCCCTTGTACCGTTCGAAGCCCCCGTTGACGATCCGGGCCGGCGGGTCGGCCACGTGCCGCGCTTCGTTCCCCTTGACCACGAACAGCGCGTCCCGGACACCGATGCCGGCGGCCAGGTTCTTGTCGTGGGCGAGGACACTGCCGCCGTACCCCGCCGAGAAGATGATGGGGATGATCGCGATGCCCCGTTTTTTGCAGATCGCCTTGACCGCTTCGAGACGCGTGAAGTACTCGGGCGGCTGAAGGTCGAGACGGTCCAGGCCTGCCGCGAGGACCATCCCGTTCAGGCCGTGTTCGGCAGCCGTCCGGACGATCGCACGGATGTCCTCGACGTCGTGATCGCTTCTCAGGCCTCGTGACACATAGACCCAGCGGCACGGGTAGCCCTTGTCCGCTGCCAGAGACGTGGCCATCGAGACGAGGACGAGCACCACGACCGTGAGGCGTTGTCGCATGCGGTCCTCTCCTGCGCAGGTGCCGTCCTCTGTGGCGTCTACTTGCGGAGTTCCTCGAGTTTGACCTCCGCTCCGCCGCGCTCCTTGCTGAGTTGGGCCGCCGTCATGAACTCGAAGATTTCGAGCGTCTCCTGTGGATCGATGGGCGGCACCCCTGTGTGGAAGAACTCGGCCATCACCTTCAGGAGGCCGTCGTAGCCGAAGCCTCCCTTGGTTTCGCAGGTGCCGTCGGTGCCCCAGATCTTAATGACGGGCTTGTAGTCGCCTTTCTTGACGCCGCGATAGACGCCGATGCGTCCGTCTTTCCACTTGCCGGTGGTGATGTCGAAATTGCCCTCGGCCTTTCGCCGGACGCTCACGCATCCCGGCCCCATGACCGTGTACAGCGCCTCGCATCCGTGGACGCCGTACCAGAACAGGTCGGGGTGGTGCGGCTCGACGTTGAACGGCGACGAGCCCTGGACCTTCGTCACCTTTCCGACGCCGGGGTCGGTCCGGAGTTTCCATATCTCCGGCTGGAAGCGCGAGCAGGAGCAACTGAACATCGGCGTGCCGGTTTCCTTCGAGAGGCGGACGATCTCGCGAGCGTCTGCGAGGCCGGCCGTGAACGGCTTGTCGATGAACAGCCGCTTCCCGGCCTTCAGAACCGGCCGGGCCTGTGCGAGGTGCGGCCGGCCGTCCACGCTCTCAAGCAGCACGACGTCCACCTTCGCGAGGAGCGCCTCGATGCTCTCGACGATTTCGACGCCGTACTTCTCGTGGATATCCTTGGCGAACTTCTCGACGCGGTTCGCGCTGGCCGGCAGGTCGGCACTGCCCCCCTTGAACGCCGCCACCACCTTCACCCGCCACTCGGGGTGCTTGTGCAAGACGCCCGTGAAGGCGGGCACGTGCGACGTGTCGGTCCCGATGATGCCGGCACGCAGGTTTTTCGTGGCCCACGCGGGGCTTTCGGCCGCACGCAAAACCGAACATAGCGCCAGCACTAGAACGACCGACAGGATTCTCACGCCTATCTCCTTTCGTGCCATCGCCGAGGCACAAGCGTACCGCGTGGCGGAGCGGCTGTCAAACCTGTGTGCCCGCCCGTGGCGCGCAGAGAAGCGCTTGCGGACGTGGCGGGATTGTCGCATCATGGCCGTTCGGCCGGACGCACGGTTCACGCACGCCAGTTCTGTTGGAGCGAGGATGAGCCATGATGCGACGGATCCGCTGTCACTTCCTCAAATGGACGGCCGCGGCCCTGTGCTTCGCGGCGTCGCAGGCCCTCGGCGGGGAGATTCCCGCAGGCACCTTCGTCGAAGTCGCCGCCGACGAGGTCGGCGGCCACTACGTCAGCCAGGTCATCTACGCCCCCACCATCGACGCCCTCGTCTCGTGGGGCACGCGGACCCACTCCAAGCCCGTCCTCGCCCACGAGACGCAGCACTTCCCGGTGGCCGGGAACAAGTGGATCGACGCCTTCCCGCCGGGTAAGCAGGACGCCTGGGCCGGCAAATTCAAGAGGTGGCCCGACTGGGGGATCTGCCACCCCACCGGACGCTTCTACCAACGCGACGGCGTCACGCTGCCGCGCCCCAACAATACCTTCTACCAGGTCTGCTGGGACGGCCACACCAGGCGGTTGCTGTTTTACGTCGGGTCGATGACGTTCGCGTACGAGCCGAAGCGGCGCGCGTGGCGCGAGATCCACGCCATGAACGTGAAGGACCAGCCGCCCGCGCTCCTCCTTTGGAGCAGCCTGTGCTACGACCCCGCGGGCAAGCAGGCGATCCTCTTCGGCGGCGGCGGGATCGACGCGCCCGACGGCCGCCCCCACACGTGGGCCTTCGACGTGACCACCGATACGTGGCGGCGCCTCGAACTTGCCGTCGAACCGCCCGCCCGCTGCAACTCCCGCATGGTCTACGACAAGAGGAACTCGTGTGTCGTCCTCTTCGGCGGCGACGGCCAGGACCGCGGCCTGGCCGACACGTGGGTCTTCGACGTGACGAAACAGCGGTGGGAGGAGCGAAAGCCCCCGCGCAGCCCCCACCCCCGCTCGTGCCACGCCCTGGCGTACCTCGAGAAGTCCGGCGTCATCCTGCTCGCCGGCGGCGTGCCGGTGTGTGACTACCGGCAGCGCGAACGCCTCGGCCGCGAGGTCTGGACGTACAATGCCGCGACGAACGCCTGGACGCCGCTCGCCGTCGAAGCACCCAAGTGCCACTGGGCCTCGATGGAGAACCTTCCCGGCACCGACGATTGTTTCTTCGTCACGGCCAGCCGCTACGGCAACGCGCGCACGACGTACCGGTTCCGCTACTCGCCCGACATCCCGGTCGCCAAGACGGAAGGCTTCACCGGCGCCGACCGCTTCGTCCTCAAGACCGAGCGGACGCCCGAATGGTACGCCGCCGCGCCGCCCGCCGACGCGAAGGCCCACGCCGGGTTTCTCGCTCGTCTCCCCGCCAACGAATGGGTCGAGGCCAGGCCGCCCAAGTCCGCCAAGGGCCGCACCTGGGGAACCGCCATCTTCGACACCGACCGCGGCGTCGCCATGAAATGGGGTGGCGGGCACTCCGGATACCAGGGCACCGACATGGCCTTCTACGACGTCGCGGCGAACCGGTTCACCATCGACCGCACGCCTGCCTTCACCCCGGAACCGTTCGGGACGTGGGCCCGAAGGCCCGCGGGACGCACCTTCTTCAACCAGCCGTGGACCCGCCACATGCGGCACACCTGCGCGTACGACCGTGTCCGCAAGATCGGCGTCTTTACCGACGCGGGCGGCTCAGAGTGGTACGACCGCGACGCCGGCGAGGTCGTCAAACACACGTGGCTGTACGACCCGGCGGCCCGCAAGTGGCTGGAGCCGATACCGCAGCCGTTTCCCGGCGGCGGCAGCGTCTCGCCTATCGCCGTCCCCACGCCCAAGGGCGTCCTCGTGTACCAGCATGCCAAGGGCCGCATCTGGGAGCCGAGCGGCGAGTGGTACCGTTTCGTCGGCGAAGCGGGCCGGCCTGACACGTGGGGGTGGGAGGCGATCGAGACCGTCGGCCCCGACCGTCCGCGCCAGCACGAGCACATGACCATCGTGTACGACTCGAAGCGCGACCGCCTCATCTTTCTCTCGGAGGAGACGAAGGACGGGCCGCCCGTCCTCTGGTTCTTCAGCCTGTCGGAGCGCCGCTGGGTCAAGAACCCGCGGCCCGCCCCTGGCGGCGTGACGACCCGCGAGGCCGTCTACGTCCCTGACGCCGACGCCATCCTCGCCTACGGCCCCGACCGCCGGCGCCGCGACAGCGACTCCGTCTGGACGCGCGTGTACCTGTGTATGGAGAACCGGTGGGTCCCCCTGACGATCAAGACGCCGCAGTACCTCGTCCACGAGGTGGGCCTCGTGTACGACCCCGGCCACCAACTGGCCGTTCTCATGTGGCCGCCCAGGTTCGAGCGGGACATGCGCCCGCACCTCTTCCGCCTGGACGCCTCGAACCTGCCGCGCGAGTGAAATGTAGGCCGCGGCGCGCCGCGGCCTACTCGCTGCCGGGCGAATGAAATGTAGGCCGCGGCGCGCCGCGGCCTACTCGCTTGGTGTGCCGGGCATGGCACGTGACTTGGAGGTGCAAGTCCTCTGCGGACCT
>CAZEBQ010000167.1:0-9270 GCA_964510295.1 uncultured Anaerolineales bacterium
AAAGCGCAAATCGCAAATCTCAAAGCGCAAATCGCGAATCTCAAAGCGCAAATCTCAAATCTCAAAGCGCGAATCTCAAAGCGCAAATCGCGAATCTCAAAGCGCGAATCTCAAAGCGCGAATCTCAAATCTCAAATCTCAAATCTGAAATCGTCTTGCCCCGGCTTACCCGCGCGCCACGACCGCCGCTGCGGATAGTCGCTCTTACGCGCGGTGGGTCCGGAGACCCACCGGGCAGCACTTCCGTCGGACGGCTTACCCGATCACCTCATCCGGATGCGTGATGCGGCCGGTGACGGCGCTGGCGGCGGCAACAGCCGGACTCGACAGGTACACCCGGCTCTCCGGATGGCCCATGCGTCCGGTGAAGTTGCGGTTGGTGGTGGCGAGCGCGACCTCGCCCTGGGCCAGCACGCCCATGTGTCCGCCGAGGCACGGTCCGCACGTCGGCGGCGAGACGACGGCCCCGGCGTCCAGAAAAGCCGCCAGCCAGCCGCGCGCCAGCGCCTCGCGCTGAATCGTCGGCGTGGCCGGGAAGATCAGGCACCGCAGCCCGTCGGCCACCTTGCGGCCGCGGAGGATATCGGCCGCCACCTCCAGGTCGCTCGACCGCCCGTTCGTGCACGAGCCGATGACGACCTGGTCGAGCCGCACCCGGGCCAGTTCCGAAACCGCCTTGGTGTTCTCCGGCAGGTTCGGGCACGCGACGACCGGTTCGAGGCCCGTGACGTCCCACTCGATCGTCCGGGCGTACTCGGCGTCCGAGTCGCTCTCGCAGTAGACGGCGTCGCGTTCGAGGCGGCCATCGACGTACTCGCGTGTGATAGGATCGGGCGGGATGATACCGTTCTTGGCGCCCGCCTCGACGGCCATGTTGCACATCGACAGGCGGTCGTCCATCGGCAGGCTCTCGATGACCGGCCCGGTGAACTCCATCGCGCGGTACAAGGCGCCCGATACGCCGACCTGCCCGATGGTGTGCAGAATGAGGTCTTTGCCCGAGATCCACCGCCCCCGCTCGCCCGTGAACACAAACCGCATCGACTCGGGAACGCGGAGCCAGACCTTGCCGGTCGCCATGACGGCCGCCAGGTCGGTCGAACCCACGCCCGTGGCAAACGCGCCGAGGGCGCCGTAGGTGCACGTGTGACTGTCGGCGCCGATGACGAGGTCGCCTGGCCCGACGACGCCTTGCTCGGGCAGCAGGGCGTGCTCGATGCCGGCCTGGCCGACCTCCCAGTAATGCGTCACGTTCCGGGCGCGGGCGAAATCGCGGAGCACCTTCGCCTGCTGGGCGCTCGCAATGTCCTTGTTCGGCGTGAAGTGGTCGGGCACCAGGACGACACGCTCGCGGTCCCAGACCGTGTCGATGCCGGCTTCGGCCAACTCCCTGATGGCAATGGGGGCCGTGATGTCGTTGCCGAGGGCGATATCGACATCGGCGTAAACAAAGTCGCCCGGCTTCACGCTGTCGCGGCCGGCGTGGGTGGCGATGATCTTCTCGGTAATCGTCATGGCCATCGGAAACGGTGCTCCACTAAGCGGACTTACGTAAGTCTTGCGCGGTGGGTCTGGAGTACCCACCGCGCTTGCGACCGCCATGTCGCGGCGGGTACGGAGACCCGCCGCGCATCAAGCGCAAAAAACTTGCCTGACCCCGCTTAGAGATCTGCGGCCGGTGCGGTGCGTCAGTTCTGTCCGAACCGTGCCCTCAGACGCGTCGCCCGACCCAGCGGGTCGTTCAGGTAGGCCGCATGGCACTCGGGGCACAGGTCGAAGCGAAACGTCTTGTAGACCTGGTCTTCGAGATCTTCGGCGCCCGAGTCAGCCATCTCGTCGAGCAGGTCGTGGATCTCGTCGGTCCGGTCGTCCTCAAGGTCCTTGGCGGTCAGTTCCATGGGGTCGTAGGCGGCATAGACATCGACCTTGACGACGTACCGCGTGTCTTCCTCGGCCAACAGCGTCTTGCCGCACATGTCGCACGTGAAATGGATCATCGGTCACCCCTACGCTTCACCCCGCGCCGCTCCCCGGACGCGGCTTCGAGCGAATCATACCGCGCGGCCGCGCCAGTGCAAAACGAATCCGGACGTTCGACCGTTCCGCCGGCCCCGCATGGTACGTGTTTAGCGTTGTCATTCTGAGGCCCGCTTGCGGGCCGAAGAATCTCGCCGTGGTCTTTGCTGTTTCGTCGTTTCCACGGCGAGACCCCTCGACTTCGCTCGGGGTGACACACAACAAACGGCCTCACTGAAAGTTCACCGCCTCAAAGGCGGTGGGGTTAAACCAGGTGCACGGAACCTAAACAGGTACCCCGCCTGCGCGGGGGCGCGCCGCCGGGGAGAAGGCCTCTCGCCCCGATGGCGCCGGCGCACGAGGTGAACGCGAGGGCTCAGAAATCGCGAAACGGCCGGCGCGGCTCAGCCTCGGCCATCGCCTTCCGCCAAGCGGCGAAACGGGCTTTGACGCGGCGGAGCATATCGGGCCGGGCCTCGGAGAGGTCCCTCTGTTCGCCGAGGTCGGTTGAGAGGTCAAAGAGGCCGGCGCCCCGGGCCGATTCCACCCATTTCCAGTTCTCCACCCGTGCCGCCACGTCGCTGCGGCGCTTCCAGAACATCTCCTTGCGGGGCGACGGACGCTTCCCTGCCAGCACCTGCGTCATGTCGAAGCCGTCGAGGACCACGCCTTCCGGCGGTCCGACGCCGGCGGCTGCACAAAGCGTCGGAAGGACCTCCATCGCCGTCAGGAACTCATCGCAGACCGTCCCCGGCGGGACCGCCCCCGGCCACGCCACGATACACGGCACGCGAAGGCCGCCTTCGAACATGCGGCCCTTGCCGCCGCGCAGCGGGCTGTTATCGGCCGGGCCCGACCCGCCGTTGTCGGAGAAGAAGATGACGAGGGTATGGCCGGCCGTGCCGGTCTCATCGAGCGTGTCGAGCATCTCGCCGATGGCCTCGTCCATGCGGGTGACGGCGGCCATGTAGCGTTTGCGGCGAGCCTCGCTGGTGTGGGGCTGCGTCGGGTCGTACGGGCCGTAGTGCTTCCGGATAGAGTCGGTCGGCGCCTGGACACCGGGCCGCGGCCGGTCGAGGTTCGACGCGCCGTGCGGCGCGTTAAACGGCACGTAGCAGAAGAACGGCCGCTCCTTGTTCTGCCTGAGAAAGCGGACGGCCTCGCGGCGAAAGAGGTCCGTCGCGTACGTGCCCTTGTCCTCGGTGGTCGGCTCGTTGCCCCGCCGCATCGAGGGCACGCCGTACCGTTCGTGCGTCCAGTAATCGATACCCGTGTTGGTGAATCCGTAGAACTCGTCGAACCCGCGCTGAAGCGGCAGGAACCGGTGCAACTGCCCCAGGTCCCATTTGCCGAAGATGCCGCTGTGATAGCCGCCGCGCCGCAGGGTCCGCGGAAGCAGCACTTCCCGCGTGTCCATGCCGCCGGTCATCTCCCACGACACGGCGTACTCCTCGGGCCCGTAACGGTAATCGTGATCCACCAGGTCGTTTCGGAACATGTCGTAGGTGCCGTTTCGCTGGGGATAGCGGCCGGTGAGCAGGCTGCCCCGCGACGGCGTGCATGCCGGCCAGGCCACGTAGAAACTCGTCAGACGCACGCCGCGCGCCGCCAGGCGGTCCAGGTGAGGCGTCTTGATCTCGCGGCCGCCGCAACAGCCGAGGTCGGCGTAGCCCTGGTCGTCGGAGACGATGAGGAGGATGTTGGGCGGTCGCCTGCCGCCGGGGCCGCCGCCGGCGCCCGCGCATCCCGCCACGGCCAGCGACGCGACGCCGGCGGCCTTTAGAAACCCACGACGGCTGACGTGTGAACGCATGCTCGGCTCCTTCCAGCAGGATTCGCGCAATCGTTCCGGTTGCGGGCACCGGTACCCGGGCCGGTGAGTATACCGACGCCGCCGGCGTCGGTCCACACGGATGAGGCTCGGTCGCTGAAGCGTTGACTTGCGCCGGCCGGCCCATTACGGTGTCCGTGTGCCGCGGGCCGGCCGGGCGCCGGCCTACGGCATCAGTGTGGTGACGGGAGGCAGGCGGGCCTCGGCGGTGCGCTGAGGCGTTGCTTCCTCGGCCTGCCATGGACGGAGGAACGATCGTGTATCCGAGGATGGTGTCGGCGGTGCTGTGTGTGGTCCTGGTTGGAATGGCAGCGGCATGGCCTGCTGCGCAGGCGGCCGAGCCGGCCGGCGCCGGCGACCGCATCCAGCCCTGGCCGGAGAATCCGTACTACTGGCAGTTCAAGGGCGAGCCGGTGCTGCTTCTGGGTGGGTCGGTCGAGGACAACCTCTTTCAGATTCCGAACCTGACCGAGCACCTGGATACCTTGAAGGCGTCCGGCGGCAACTACGTCCGCTGCACCATGAGTTGCCGCGACGAGGGGAACGTCTGGCCCTTCGCGAGGTCGGGCAAGACGTACGATCTGGACAAGTGGAACGGCGAGTTCTGGCGCCGCTTCGAGCGGTTCCTCGCCGAGACGGGCAAGCGCGACATTATCGTCCAGATCGAGGTCTGGGCCACCTTCGACTACTACCGCGACATTTGGGAACGCAACCCGTTCAACCCGAAGAACAACAGCACGTACACGGCCGCCGAGTCGGGCCTGCCCACGACGGTCAACTCGCACCCGGTCAGGACCGAGAACGATTTCTTCCGCTCGGACCCGGGGGCGAAGCATCTGAAGACGGTCCTCAGGCACCAGGAGCGGTTCGTCGAGAAACTGCTCTCCTACAGCCTGAAGCACGACCACGTCCTCTACTGCATGGACAACGAGACGAGCGTCACGCCGACGTGGGGCGCCCACTGGGCCACGTTCATCCGCAAGAAGGCAAAGGCCGCCGGTAAGCAGGTTGAAATCACCGAGATGTGGGACAAGTGGGACCTGGCGCACCCGCAGCACAACGCCACCTTCGACCACCCCGAGACCTACTCGTTCGTGGATATCTCGCAGAATAATCACAACAAGGGGCAGACACACTATGATAATATGCAGAAGCAGCGGCGGCGCATCGCGGGGAAGGTACGCCCGATGAACAACGTCAAGATCTACGGGGCCGACGGCGGCAGGTTCGGCGAGGCACGCGACGGCATCGAGCGACTCTGGCGGAACGTCTTCGGCGGATGCGCCTCGGCCCGGTTTCATCGGCCGGCGAGCGGCATCGGCCTCTCGAAACGGGCCCAGCGGATGATCAAGAGCGCACGCGAGGTCACCGACGCCATCAACGTCTTCGCCTGCCAACCGCACGCCGACCTCCTCTGTGACCGCGACGACAACGAGGCCTACTGCCTGGCCGAGCCGGGCAAACAGTACGCCGTCTACTTCCCGCGAGGCGGGCTGGTGACGTTGAATCTCAAGCGTGCAGCCGGGTCGCTGTCGCTTCGCTGGCACGACATCGACGCCGGCACGTGGGGCAAGGCCGAGAACGTGAAGGGCGGCGGGACGATCGAACTCAAGACCCCCGGCGACGGCCAGTGGGCCGCCGTCATCCGATAAACGTCTCTTGCGGCAGGGGAGGTGCGCGCAACGTGCGCGGCGGGTTTCCCGACCCGCCGCGATGGAGGGAGGTGCAGCCGTGACGACGCCAGGTCAGAGGAGTCTTGCGCGGTCGGTCTCCGCACCGACCGCGCCAAGTCGCGGTAACGCGCGGCGGGTGCGGAGACCCGCCGCGCAGCAGCCCGACAGGACTTACCCGACCGCGCTTTGGCGCACGTTCGTCGTCGGGCTGCTCGTGTTCGCGCTCCCCGCCGCCTGCCATGGCCACGGGAAAGGAGAACGCCGATGATGCCGCACGGCTCGTGGCTGGTCGTGGTTGCGGTGATGGGTCTTGGTGCGGCGTCGTGCCTGGCTGCTGGACCGCCGGCCGAGGAGGTGTGGAAGCAGATCGCGCCGTTCTTCGAGGCCCCGTCCGCTTACGCCGGCGACGTTGGCGGCTACAAGTCGCCGCTCGTCTTCGCCGACGGCCGACCCGTCAAGACGCCGGCCGACTGGCGGAAACGCCGCCGCCAGATCCTCGCGTACTGGCACAAGGTGATGGGGCCGTGGCCGCCGCTCGTCGAGAAGCCGACGATCGAGGTCCTCCAAACCACGCGCCGCGAAGACTTCACCCAGAAGAAGGTCCGCCTGCCGATCGCCCCCGGCCTGCCGTGGGACGGTTACCTGCTCGTGCCCGACGGAGACGGTCCGTTTCCCGCCGCCCTGGTCGTCTACTACGACGCCGAGACGGGCGCAGGCCTGAAGCCCGGCAAGGAGACCCGGGCCTTCGGCTACGGCCTGACGAAGCGCGGCTTCGTGTCGCTCTCGATCGGGTGGCCGCGCGCCTATACCGACGGCGGCGGGGCCGAAGTCCAACCGCTCTCGCGTCTGGCGTACGTGGCGGCCAACGGCTACGAGGCCCTCGCGACGCTGCCCGAGGTGGACGCGAAGCGCGTCGGCGTGGTCGGCCACTCGTTCGGCGGCAAGTGGGCCATGTTTGCGGCGGCGCTCTACGAGAAGTTCGCCTGCGTCGCCGCCAGCGACCCCGGCATCGTCTTCGACGAGAAGCGGCCCAACGTCAACTACTGGGAGCCCTGGTACATCGGCTTCGAGGCCGGCCGCCGGCGCAAGGCGGGCATCCCGACCGACTCGAACCCCCGCACCGGCGCCTACAAGCAACTCGTCGCCGACGGCCGCGACCTCCACGAACTCCACGCCCTCATTGCGCCCAGGCCGTTTCTCGTCTCAGGCGGCGCCGAGGACCGGCCCGAACGGTGGAAGCCGCTGGGCCACGCCATCGCCGTCAACCGTCTTCTCGGCTACGAAAACCGCGTGGCCATGACCAACCGCAAGGGCCACGGGCCGACGCCGGAATCCAACGAGGTCCTGTACCGGTTCTTCGAGCATTTCCTCAAGCACCGGAAGGCGGAAGAGCAATGAGGGTGTGCCAATTCTTTCTGGCGATCGCAGGCGGTTGTAGCGCCGGGCTTTATGCCCGGCGGCCGTTGGCGGCGGCGCCGCCCAGGATGCGCCGGGGATAAACCCCGGCGCTACGGCCAAGCCGCAGAAAATCGTCCCATGCCAGAAATCGTTGCCACACCCAGCGATGAGGCGGCCGGCTCTTGTGCTTGACAAGCCGGTCCGCGCGGGCGACAGTACCGCCCGTCCGGCCTGCGTATCGGCCATGGAAGGAGACCGTCTGTGCTGGCGGCTGTTCTGAAAGACTATGGTAATCTGGTCCTCGAGGACGTTCCGGAACCCGACCCCGGCATCGGCGAGGCCGTGGTCCGCATCCGGTCGTGCGGGTTCTGCGCCACCGATTACAAGGCCATCAAGGGCATCCGACGCAACGTCGTCTTCCCGCTCATTCCGGGGCACGAGCCGTCGGGCGTCGTCGCGAAGGTGGGGCCGGGCGTCGAGCATTTCACGGAAGGCGATGAGGTTATCCTCCAGCCCTCCGGGTACTGCGGCGTGTGCCGGCACTGCCGCAGCGGCAACACACACTACTGCGAGCACTCGTTCACCACGGGCGGCGACGGGCCGCCCACGACGTGGCCGGGATCGTTCGCCGAGTACACAAAGACGCTCGCGGCGTGCCTGTTCCACAAGCCGCCCTCGCTTTCGTTCGATGCGGCGGCGCTGACCGAACCGCTTTCGGGGGCGTGGAAAGGCGTCATCCAGTACAGCGAGATGCAGGTGGGCGACGACGTGGTCGTCATCGGCACGGGCGGCATCGGCCTGTTGTGCCTGATGGTGGCCAAGGCCGCCGGCGCCGGAAGGCTCATCGCCGTTGACCTCAGCGATTACGCCCTCGCCAACGCCCGTACGCTCGGCGCCACGCACACGATCAACCCCTCGACCGAAGACACGAAGGCGCGCGTCTACGAGATTCTCCCCGACGGGCCCGACCTGGTGGTTGAAGCGGCCGGGCCCATCGAGGCCGTGCGGCTGACGGTCTCGCTGCTTCGGCGAGGTACGCGGTGGAACGTCTTCGGCATCACGACGCACGAGACGTTCGAGATGGACGGCGGCCTGACGCACTTCCTCGAGGCCCGCATGGACGCCTCCTTCGGCACCACGCCGAAGGCCATGACCGCCGCCATCCGACTCATGGAGCGCCGCCTCGTAGACACCGAGGCCATCATCTCGCATCGGTTCCCCCTCACCGACATCCACAAGGCCGTCGACGTGATGGGCAGCCCCGAACGCAACAAGGTGATCATCAGCCCGTGACGCCGGCGGCTGACATGCCGGAGGTTAGCCGGCGGGCTTGCCCGCCGCGCGGCGGAGATATGATGCGAGCCATCGTCCTCGCCGAGAGCGGTCGTCTCGACATGCAGGATGTTCCCAAGCCCGAGCCCCGCGCCGGCCATGTCCGCATCCGTACGGCCGCTTGCGCCATCTGCGCCACCGACCTTGAGATGATGGCGGGCGATGACCGCGTGAGACGCCCGGCCATCCTCGGACACGAGTGGGCCGGCACCGTCGATGCCGCCGCCTCGCCCGACGACGTGGCCCTGGTCGGCAAGCCGTGCGTGGCCGAGAACGTGCTGTCGGACGGCGGCGAGGTCGGCTTCGAGCATCCGGGGGGCTACGGCGCTTTTCTGGTTACCGAAGCGGCAAACGTGCACCTGCTGCCGGACGATCTGCCCATGCCGGTGGCGACGCTCGTCGAACCGCTGGCCGTGTGCGTGCGGGCGATGCGGCGGCTGGGGGCTGCCGACGAACGCCCCGCCCTGGTGTTCGGTGACGGGCCCATCGGCCTGTTGATGCTCGCACTGCTGAAGCGCGCGGGGGCCGAGACCGTGCTGCTCGTCGGCGGGCGACCGGGACGGCTGCGCGTGGCGCTCGGGCTCGGCGCCGACGAAATCATCAACTACCATGCCGCCAGCGACCTGACCGGTGCGATCTGCGGCGGCGCCGAGCGCGCCTTTGCGAGCGTTATCGAGGCCAGCGGGTCACCAGCCGGGCTGGAAGCCGCCCTCGACGCGGCGGCGGCCGACGCCCGGGTTCTCGTTCTCGGCGATTACGGCCGCCGGCGGGTGTCGCTCGTCTGGAACCGCATCCTGCACAAGGAACTTCACCTGATCGGCTCAAACGCCAGCGCCGGCACCTGGCCCGAAGCGGTCGAGATCGCAGGCGACCCCCAGTTCCCGCTCGCGCATCTGGTCTCGGCCCGCTTTCCGGCCGAGCGGTTCGACGAGGCCGTCAACCTCGTCCGCAGCCGCCGCGACGACGTCGTCAAGGTCGTGCTCGAGTGGGCGTGATACCGGCGCCCGGCCCGGCGCAAAC
>CAZEBQ010000168.1:0-9209 GCA_964510295.1 uncultured Anaerolineales bacterium
TGTCCTTGCCGGCCTGGACGGTCCAGATGGTCATCAGCGTGTGCCAGTGGTTGCAACTGGCGCAGGAGATGCCGTTGAGGTTTTTGTCGTCGAGGGCCTTGCGGATGTCCTGGACGGCAAGCGGTGTTTTGCCCTGCTTTTTGCCGGCCTTGGCGGCGGCGGATTCGGCGCGGTTCCTGTCGACGTCGACACAGTACATGACGTCGGTTTCCTTGGCGCCGAGATAGGCGCCGAGGTGGCTTCCCCCCCGGCCGCCGCACCCTCCGATGCCCATGTGGATGATCTCGTTCGCGCCCAGCACGCGGTGACCGGCGTGGCTGACGACGAAACTGGCGCCTGCCATCGCCAGGGACTGCTTCACGAACTTGCGTCGATTCATGCGCGACATGTCACGAGTCCTCCTTAAGCCCCTTCGCCAGGAAGTCCCAAGGCCCAACCGCCGGCGGTTACAATACACGGGCGGCGGCGGGAATGCAAGCGCGATTGCCCCTCGTGCGCGAAGAAGGGTGCACCCCGTGAAGAAGCGCGGTGGGTGGGGACACCCGCCGCGCAGGCACGCAAACGGCCCTTTACGCGCGGTGGGTGCGGAGACCCACCGCGCGAAATGCCGAAGTGGCGCTGTAGTGCTAAGGTCGCCGGCTAACCCGGAGCGTGCTTTTCGGTGGGCACCGGCCTTGGGGGAGGGTATGCTTGCCTCAGGTGCATGCGTGGCTCGATGGATGCCGGTTGCCCTTGTCGATGGAGTGCGACGATGACCGGACGAACGGCCGTGCTGTACGTGAGCCTTCTGTTGGTTGTCCCGGCACCTCCGGCGTTCGCCGCGGCTGCGCCGTCGGTGAACGACTCGCCCGCGGTCCCCGGCGAGTGGGGGTTTCGCCCGCCGGAGGGCCGGCCGAGTCCGACGAATCCGCCCGCCTTCGTCTGGCGGCCGCAGAAGGATGCCGTCGCGTACGAACTCCAGTGTGCCCGCGACGCGGCGCTGAAGAGGGTCGCGTACCAGGCCAAGGTCGAGCGCTACCACTGTCACTGTCCGCCGAAGACGTTCGAGCCGGGCACGTGGCACTGGCGGTTCCGCTTCATCGGCAGCAAGGGTAGGGCGTCGGCATGGAGCAAGGTGCGGACTTTCGTCATCGACAAGACGGGCGCTGCCTTTCCGATGCCGACCCGGCATGAACTCATCGGCCGCATCCCGAAGAAGCATCCGCGGCTGTTCGTCCGGCCCGAGCAACTGCCGCATCTCAGGCAACTGGCCAAGGGTGAACTCAAGAAGCAGTTCGATGCGCTTGCCAACGAGTGCGACCGGCTCTTGAAGAACCCTCCGCCCACCAAGGAGCCGCCCACGTACCCCAAGGGCACCGTCCGAAAGAGCGAGGAGTGGCGGAAGATCTGGTGGGGCAACCGCGTGGCTACCATCAAGTGCCTGAACGGCGCGGCAACGCTGGGATTCGCGCGGCTCCTGAGCGGCAACGACGCGTACGGACGCCAGGCCAAGCGCCTCCTGATGGCCGCAGCCGAGTGGGATCCCAAGGGCTCGACCGGCTACCGCTACAACGACGAAGCGGGGATGCCGTACAACTACTACTTCGCCCGCGCGTACACGTTCGTCAACGATCTCCTCTCCCCGAAGGAAAAGGCGACGTGCCGCGAGGTCATGACCGTGCGCGGCCGCGAAATGTACGACCACCTCGCACGCCGCCACCTCTGGCGACCGTACTCGAGCCACTCGAACCGGGCGTGGCACTGGCTGGGGGAGGTCGGCATCGCCTTTCTCGGCGAGATTCCCGACGCCGAGGAGTGGGTCTGGTTCGCCATGAACGTCTTCCGGAACGTGTATCCGGTCTGGAGCGACGCCGACGGGGGGTGGCACGAAGGCGCCTCGTACTGGCGGAGTTACATTCACCGCTTCACGTGGTGGGCCGACGCGATGCGCGTGGCCATGGATGTTGACGCATATCAAAAGCCGTACTTCTCGCAGGTCGGGTATTACCCGATGTACCTCCAGCCGCCGGGCACGTGCGGCGGCGGGTTCGGCGACCTGTGCGCGGCGCGCAAGTCGAGCGACAACCGGTCGCTCATGACCATCCTGGCGGCCCAGGCCCGCAACCCGCACTGGCAGTGGTACGTTGACATACACGGCGGTCCGCGGGCCGAAGGCGGTTACATCGGGTTTATCCGGGGGGCGCTTCCGAAGGTTGAAGGCTGGCCGCCCGACGACCTGCCCACCAGCCGATGCTTCCGCGGCACGGGGCAGGCGATGCTGAATGCGAATCTCGCACGCGCCGCCGACAACGTCCAGGTCATGTTCAAGTCGAGCCCCTTCGGCACCCAGAGCCACGGGTACGAGTCGAACAACTCGTTCCTGTTGTACGCCTTCGGCGAGCGGCTGCTCATCCGCACCGGACGACGCGATATCTACGGCAGCAAACATCACACCGGCTGGATGTGGCACACGAAGTCCACGAACTGCATCTCGGTCGGCGGCCAGGGACAGACGAAGCACAGCGCTGCGGCGCGCGGCCGTGTCCTCGGCTTCCACACCTCGGATGCCTTCGATTACGTCGCGGGTGAGGCTGGCTCGTGCTACGGGAAGGCGCTCCAGCGGTTCACGCGGCACATCCTGTTCGTCAAGCCCGGCCTCGTGGTCCTCTTCGACCGGCTCAAGGCGCCGAAGGCCGAGTCGCTGGCGTGGCACCTGCACGCGCCGACCGAGATGCAGGTGAAGGGGCAGCACGACATTCGCGTGACGAGCGGCAAGGCGGCGTGCTGCGTCTCGCTGCTCGCGCCCAAGGGCCTGGAGATCTCGCAGACGGACAAGTTCGACCCGCCGCCCCGGCCGCGCGTCAAACTCGTCGAGTACCACCTGACGGCGGAGACGCCACCGCTGGCCCAGGTGGAATTCGTCGCGCTCATCCGGCCGCACCGCGCCGGAGCATCGCCGCCCACGGCGGCAAGGCTGCACGAGGTCACGGGCGGCTACGCCCTGGAAGCCGACCTCTCCGACGGCCGCGTGGTCGTGTTGCTGCGGTCGCGCGACGCCGGCGCTATCCGTTTCGGAGACCTCTCCGCCACCGCCGACGTGGCCGCCGTCCGGTTCGACGCCGCCGGCAAACCGATGAACCACATCCACATCACCGGCCGCGAGGTCCGAGCCGGTAAAGGGAGCCTGCCGAATTGACGGCGCCTTCACGCCTTCTTCGGCGGCGGCTTCTTGGCAGGGGCGCGTTTTTTGGTGGGGGCGGGTTTCTTGGCCGGCGCAGGCTTCTTCGGCGTCGGCGTCTTGCAGTACGTCTTCTGGATGTACTGGACGATGAGGGGAATCTCCGGCTCCTTGATCCACCCTTTGCGCTTGGCGACCATGCGCTGGACGGTGGCGGGGATCTCGTCGGGCCGCTTCTTCTTCATCATGTCGTTGCGGCGGTAGTCGTGGCATTCGAAGCAGCGGATGCGGAAGGCCTTCTCGGGGTCCGGGATGGGGCTGGCCAGTTCCGCGTAGACCGCCTTGGCCATCTTCGCGCTGGCGGCGGCGTCGTAGCCGGGCAGGTCGTCCTCGGCGAGGATGTTGTCCCACTGGGCCCCCAGGTCAACCCACTCGACGAAGCGTTTCTTGTCGGCATCCGAGAGCGGTTTGCCGGGGGGCATCGGACGGATCGCTTTCTTGTAAGGATTGCGCTGGTCACTCCACCCGAGTTTCTTCCCATACAGCCGCCAGATAAGCGGGCTGTGCCGGGCGGCGCACGGAACCACGAGCGTGCCGATGCGGCTGGGCGGGGCCTGAAGCAGGCTCTCGTAGGCCTGGTTGAAAAATGCCGCGTTGATTTTCCGTCCACGGCACCCCGTACGGTGGAAGACCAGTTCGAAGCCCTTTCTCAGGTCCAGCCCGCCGGCCTTCGTCTTGGCGCCGTGACACGGCGGCATCGAGCAGTTCTTCTCGAGGATCGGCATGATGTCGCGGCGAAAGTCGAGGGTCCGGCGCCGGTCAGGGGGCGTAATCACCTTGTGTGGCGGTTTTCGCATCGCGAGGCAATCGAGGTTCGGCAACGCCTGCTCGCGGTCCTCGTGGCAGCCGACGCACATGCGGGTTTCCCCGGGGCGGACCCACGTCCAGGTCAGTTGCGTCTCGATGGCCATGCCGTCCGAGTCGAGCGTCTGGAGGCTGATGACCGTATCGGCGGGCACCTCGATGTTGAAACTGCCGTCCGGCTCGGCCGGGGCATAGCCGATGATCCGCTTCTGCTCGAAGTTGCTGCCGCCGTTCGAGTTGGACCCGAAACTCATCTGAAGCATGTCGATGACCGTCGAGCGGTGCTTGCTGCGGTCGGTATCGTGAACGCCGAACCCTTCGACGACGCGGACGGCCTTGATCTGGCCGGGGTCGGCGGGCGGCAGTTCGCCCACCACCACGCGCTTCGTCTGCTTCGGCCGGTCCGACAGGTACGCATTCACACAGCACATCACGCCCGTCTTCTTGCCGGGGACGACCATGCTCGGCACGTCCGGCGGGACGGGACGCGAGTAAATGGCGATGGCGTCGAAGTCCTGGGCGTTTGGGTCATCGAAGATGAGCCGCCCCGCCCGGCCCGACGCGAAGTCGAACCGGTAGACGCCCAGGTGAATCTCCTCAGACGGCTGCTCGTACAGCAGAGCCGTCCCCCGCCCGGGAGAGTACGAGACGAGCATCCCCCCGTCGGGAAGCGGGTACGGCGAGGCGAACCGGCCGCCCAGGTTGGCCCCGTTCAACTCGACCTCGGGCGTGAGGAACTTGCGCGTCTTGAGCGGCTTGCGCGGATGAACACTCGTCAGGTACCCGGCGTTGTAGTGCCGGTGCCCGCCCGTCTCGACCACGATGACCCGGCCGTCCAGGAGTTGCTGCGAGAACGACTTGGTCTTGCTCATGAGGTTGCGGTTGCCGCAGAAGAGGTTGAACCCCGTGCCGTCGGCCATGATGGTGCACAGGGCGAAGTTGCCCGCCACGCCCTGGTGGTCGCCGTGATGCTGCCAACTTGTGAACAAGACGCGCCCGTCGTCCAGCACGACCGAGGCGGTATCGCTCGACAGGTTGAACGAGATCTGCTGCACGTCCGAGCCGTCGGCGTTGCAGGTATGCAGGATCGGCGGGACGTCGCGGTCGTACTCGTCGCGGAACCCGACCTTGGTGCACGAGAAGAGGATCTTGCCGCTCGGCAGGTAGTACGGGTCGTAGCAGTCGCCCGGTTCCTTGGTCACCTGCCTGAGGCCCGACCCGTCGAGGTTCATCTCCCAAATCTGCCACTTGTCGTCGCGCTGGGTCGTCTTCTTGCCCGAAAAGATGATCTTCTTGCCGTCGTACGAAAGGTCCGGGTAGATGGCGGAGGCGAAGTGCTTGCTCGTCAGGTCGGTCAGTTTCCCGTTGGGCGCCGCCGGCATGAGCGTCGAGATGCGGGCCTTCGGCGGGCGGCGGACGATCCGGAACAGTTCATAATGCAGTCCACTGCGGCCGTTTGGCAGATTCGGCACCTGGCAGAAGACGATTCCCTTGATGCCCTTGACGGGCGGCGGCAACGGCGGCCTCGACGCGGCGGTCGGCTGGCTTGGGGTCGCCTTCGGCCGGCCCGGCCCCGCCGCTACGGTTACCTGATACGTGTGCCAGCGCTCCACGAGCACCCGCATCGGCCAGGCCCCGTACTGGCTGGCAAAGGTCTTGATGAAAAGGACGTTCTTGCCCTTGCGGAGCGTGGGGAAGACCTCGATGCGGCGCTGGCGGTAGTTCGACAGAGGCGGCACCGTCTTGACCACCTTGCCGTTGAGCCAGACCTTCGCCCCGCCGCGACAGGTGAGCGTCAACTGGACACCTCGCTCGGCCTTCGAGTCAATCTCGGTCGCCAGGTAGAACACGCCCGAGCCTTTGGAGCCGTCCCAGATGTTGCCTTCCGGCCGGCCGCCCACCTGCTTCCATGCGTACGGTGTCTTGTTGACGGTGTAGGCCTTCGAGAAATCCGGCACGGGCGTCTGCTCGGGAGGGAACACGTTCGCCAGTTCGCGCCCCCTGACGTACTTGGACCGGAACGGCCCGACGGCGCGCCACGATCGCAGCACCTCGGCGGGTGCCTCGTCGGCCGGGGCACGGTGTCGCACGGTGTACGTGCCCGGCAGCAGCCGCGCCGTCTGACCCTGGTAGCCCGTCACGAGGTAGGTGTCGCCGTGGTAGAGTTTCTGCGGGACGGCGGACGGGAGGTCGGGCGGCGTGAGCGAGCGGAACTGGAACAGGCCCGTCGGGATGACGGTCAGTTGCCCCGGCTTCACCGTGGCCTTGTGCGTGACCCAGCCGGACAGGAATCCGACCTTGACGTCGTACTCGCCCGGGGCGAGCGGGATCTTCTGGCCGATGATGGCGTTGTACTTGAGGCACTGCTGACCGCGATAGATGGCGAAGAGGCGCGACGAATCCTTCCGCAGGCCGCTTGGGTCGATGGTGATGCCCGTGACCTGGTTGGCGGGGGGCTTCTTCGCCGACGGTTTCCTGGCCGGCGGTTTCTTGGGTGCGGGCTTTGCGGCAACCGGCTTCTTGGCGCCGGCCGGCGGCTTTGTCGCGGCGGTCTTCTTCGCAGGCGTCGCCTTCTTGTCAGGAGCAGCCTTGCCGCGCGGCGCGGGTGCGACGGCTGCACACGCCGCTCCCGCAAGCAGAAGCACCACGAACGCCCACCGTGTCGGTTTCATTGGTGCGACCTCGCTTGAATCGCCAACGTGGGCCTGAGCCCCTGTTTTTTCGGATAGGCCGGGTCCACATCCACCTCGAGTTTGCGTAGTACTACAACGCCACGTCGCCATTTCGCGCGGCGGGCCTGCCGACCCACCGCGCGTCAAAGCCCATTCTCGCCGTTGCGCGGCGGGTCAGGAGACCCGCCGTGCGGGAAGTGGCGTTTGTAGTCCTGGTCGTGCTACAGAGTCATCAGGAACGCCACCAGGTCGTCAATGTCGTTCTCCGACAGGTTGCTCGTCTTGCCGTGCCCGTCGCTGGCGTTAAACGTGGTGACGACCTCCTTCAGGGTTGCGGCTCGGCCGTCGTGCAGGTACGGGGCCGTGCGATACATTTCCCTGAGCGTGGGCGTATCGAACGGTTTGCTCTCGGGGTAATCTCTGGCGACGAACGTTCCCACGTCGTACATGCCGAGGTCGGTGTAGAGCGGCGCGGGATGGCACCCGGCGCAGCCGGCCTTCTTGAAGACCGCCTGGCCGCGCATCGCCTGCTCATTCAAACGGCCGTCCTCCGTGCGGTGGAACGGGCTCGGGATGAACGGGACCGACCGGAGGAACACCGAGACGGTTTCCACCTCTCCGGGCTTCGGCGTGATGAACTGGATGAACTTGAAGCCCTTCTCCACGGCGACCTCCATCTTCGCCCGCACGCCCAGGGCCATGGAGGGCGGGGTCCGGTCGGACCCGACCAGCGATTTAGCGTTCTTCGGGTTCGTCATGCCGTCGTTCAGCAGGTCCCAGTTGACGCCGTCGGCCCGCACGCCGGGGTGACACGACGTGCAACTGACCCATTTCTGGAAGCAGTGAGCAGCGTCGTGGAACAGGAACTCGCCCCGCCGCACCTGCGTCATCTCCTTCGGACCGCCCAGGCTGATGCGCGTGCGGACCTTGCCGGTCGCCGGGTCGAGAACCGCCACTTGGTCCGAGAAGTAGTTGGTCACGTAGAGGGCCCCGTCGGTCGGCGACACCGCGATGCCGTTCGGCCCCAGCCCGCCGCACGACACACGCCGCACCACGTCGCCCGTCTGCCACAGGAACCCGAGGTTCACGTGGGGGGGCGTTGCCGGCGCCGCGCGGGCCGGATCCAGAAGGTACAGCAGTTTCGGCAGGTCCACGATCGAGATCTGGTGCGTCCCGCGATGGCTCACGTACAGCAGCCGCCCGTCTTTCGAGACCGCCACGCCGTGCGGGTTGGCCACCCCGCCGCCCACGTTGTCCAGCAGCACCGTGGCGACCTTGGCATCGGCGGGGGCCAGCGGGATGATCGACAGGGCGTTCGTATGGACCCATCCCTGGTTCAGTTGCGACGGCGTGATGTTGAAGTTCGGACGCGAGTGCACCGCCAGCGCGAACTTGCCGTCCGCCGTCACGGTGATGCCCATCCCCAGGAGCATCGTGCCGGGCGACCGCTTCTCGGCGACCACCTTGCCGGCGGCGGTGTCAATCACGGAAATATGCGCCGTGAGTTTCGGGTTGGTGGCCGGTTCGTGCGACAGCGAGTTGTTCACCAGCAGATGCTTGCCGTCGGGCGTGACGGCCAGGTACGTGGGCGCGCGGCCGACCTTGATGCGGCCCGTCTCCTTGCGGGCCGCCGTGCCGATGACCGAGACGTCGTCGGAGATGTAGTTGGCTGTGTAGAGTTGTTTCCCGTCCGGCGAGAGGACCAGGCCTGTCGGCTCGTAGCCGCACGGAATCGTCGCGATCGCCTTGCGGGCCTTCACGTCGATGACCGAGACGGCATGATCGCGCGTGTTCGCAACGTAAACGAGCCGACCGTCCGGACCGGCGGCGACGCCCGTTGGGCCGCGGCCGACCGTGATCTCGGCGATGACCTTGCCGGCGGCCGTGTCGATCACCGCCAGCGTGTCGGCCGTGTGGTTCGTCACGTAGGCGAACTTGCCGTCGGGCGAGAGGGCAACGCACGTGGGAGACTTGTAGACGGCCTGCTTTGCAGCCGCCGGTTTCAGCGCGGCTCTTACGGGCGGCGACCCGCCGACGCCTATGCCCACGACGAGGCATCCCACCGCCGCCCCAAGCCCACACGCCAGAACTGACGCACCCCTCGTGCCTGAAATCAGCCTCATAGACGTGACCCGTATCCTCTGAGCCCACTCAACCGCAGACACTTCCCGCCCAGTATAACCCGTACAGGCCTGGAAGGGCGCCGCGATTTCGCGGCGGAGTTGCTGAGAGGGATGCCTTCTCGCCGGCGCGGGCTACGCCGTCGGCGATCAAGACCCGCGCCTTGCCGCGATGGAGGTAGAACGGCCGCCAACCCACCTCCCCCTGTTCGGCGCCGGGGTTCTTTAACAGGTTCTCTCGGCTAGCGAACGCCGCCGCGCCGGTCAGCAGCGCCAGAAGCACCGCGAAAGCGTGTCGGACACCCATGGCAACACCTCCGTTCAACTCAACGCACAGGGAACGGGCGAATTGCACACAGGCCGAATCGCGGCGCGCACGTTCCCCCGCGCCGCCGT